>NZ_JBEXYN010000058.1:0-44465 GCF_040630935.1 Streptomyces sp. NPDC005722 | reverse complement strand
GTGCCGACCGCCGTGGCGGTCGGCACGGCCTCCGGTGCGGCTGACGGACCCGTCGCGCAGTGTCGCGACGCCCAATTGCGTCGCGGTCACCGAGAGCGTTGGATTACCCGATTTCCCGAGCCAGGTCGCGGATAACCGCTCAACACATGCTCTAACCGCGACGCACCTCCGAGGTATTCACGGCCGAGCGCGACCCGAGCAAGGGCAACGAGGTGTCGTGGAAGACCACGGCCAGAAGGTGACTGGGAAGGTCAAGAAGAAGATCACCTACGTCACCGTCACCTCAAGCAGCACCCCGGCGGTGACGTTACCGAGACGCGGTGGCGGTACTCGCTGCAGAGATCCCCGCCGGCCTCCGACGGCAAGCACCCCGGCGGTACGACCCCCCACCGCGTCGGGCGGTGGGGCCTCACCTATGCCCGGGTCCGCCCGGCTGCGCCCATGTCCCGTGGAGTACCCACACGAGCAGTCGGGCGGACGACAGGACAGCCCCGCCGCGGACAGCAGGTCGGTCGTCGACGGGACCACGTGTCCTAGCCCGTCCGGCCAGCCAGTGGACCACTCGCCGGGCCGGCGCGACCCTGCCCGAAAGGCACCCCTCGGCAAGCGGTGGACAAGGCCACATCTCCAGCATGCGCCTGCATCCGGAGCATCGCGAGGCCCACGACAGCACCGAGGCAGGCACCCCGCGCATACCCGAGGCGCGTCTGCGGTAGTCGTGATGCCGCCCTCGGATACCGGGGGCCGGGACGTCCGCGCGGACGACGAGGTCCTTGGCACCGTGTACCGGATGGCCGACATGCTGGAGTTCCTGCGGCGGCGCCGGCTGGGACGTGGACATGGTTGACGTCCTCGACGCGAGTTCATCGAGCGGAGTGGCGGCGGACCCGAGGTCTGGTGAACGGATGAGGGCCGACGCTCGCCACAGGCGCCGGCCCTCTGCTCTTCGCACCCAGTGGATGGGCTCTCCGGATAGGCGTCAGGGCTGACATCGGGGGAGAGGTGCGGGACAACGGATATGCAGGTGAGCCTGCATGTGGATGTACCCGGTTGGCGTGAGCGATGCATGAGCGGAGGTCCCGCAGAGGGCCGGAATGGCCAAAGTGGGCGGAGACGTAGAGCCTCGCGACCAGGGAATCTAACATTCACCGACGTCGCCCGGTGGCGGTTGTCACTGGGCACCGGCAGGTGTCCTCAGCCCCGGTGCTGCACGTGGATATGGCGCATCGTCGTGGCGATCCACGAGTGCTCAAAACCTCCTCGATCCCAGTTGGGATGCGCGAGAAACCGCAGGTCACAACCAAGATCTAGAGTCTCCGGCCAAGCCTGAACGGTCCATCCTCCCTTTTGGCTGCTCTGCCCAGACGGTCTTTCCCTGATCCCAATAACGGGTACCCCACTGGTCCGCGAGGGTGGCGACGATGAACAGCCCTCGGCCAGTCTCGTCGATGGTGCGGGCGTGTTTCACGTGTGGAGCGCAGATCGAGGCGTCGCTGACCTCGCTGGTCAACATCTCGTCGAGGATCAGCCGTAGCTGCAGTGGCGGAGCGCCGTAGCGAACCGCGTTGCCGACGAGTTCGCTGACGATGAGCTCATTGGTGAACGCAACCTCCTCGTCCACGCCCCAGGCAGCGAGTTGGCGCCGGGCTGCCGTACGGGCGATCGGAGCGGCTTCGGTACCCGGCGGCAGGGAGAGGGAGAGAACCTGATCTGGGGGCAGTGCTTTCGTACGCGCGAGGAGCATCAGTCGCTCGTCGGCCCGGTGGCCGTGTCTGAGCGCATGCGTGATGTCGTCGCGCAGCTCGGGCAGACTCCGCTCACTGCCGCGGTCCAAGAGCGGGCGCAATGGTCCTGCCAGGACCTCGTTGGCGAGTGGCGTGGTGGCCATGGCCAGGGTGGTGCCTTCGGGGAGGCTGACCGTGGTCGCCGGAAACGGGGCGTTGCCCGCGCCGGCGAGCAGGGGGCCTGGAGGCACGGCCAAGGTGGACGACGTGCCGTCGGGGAAGACGGCCACCGGCTCCGGGAGACCGGCACGGGCGAGGGAGCACGTGAGGGTGACCGGGTCGTAGATGGCTATGGCACAGCCGGCGGTCAGCGACTCACGGTGCATGGGGTCACCAGGCGGTAACGCGGCACGTTCAGCTGCGAGACGGATCGCGGTGTCGCTCAACCGGGCCAGTAGCTCGTCGGGCCTCAGGTCCAGTGCGGCAATTGAGTGGAGCGCCGTCCGAAGCAGCCCCATCGTGACCGCCGCGGCGACGCCTCGCCCGGCGACGTCGCCGACGACCAGCGCGGTCCGTGCGCCGGGCAGCGCGATCGCGTCGAACCAGACGCCGCCACCCTCCGGCCCTGGAAAGTGCAGTTGGCAGACCTCCACAGAGCTTGGCGTGGCTGGGCGCTGGGGCAGAAGTCTGCGCTGGAGAGTCGCTGCGATGGTCCGCTCACGGGTGTAGCGACGTGCGTTGTCGATGCAGAGAGCGGCGTGCGCGCACACGCCCGACGCGAGCTGGAGGTCCTCCTCCTCAAAGGGATCTTCGTGCTGGTGGCGGTAGAAGCTGACTACCCCCAGAGCATGATTGCGCAACGCCAGCGGTGCCACGATCAGTGAGCGGACGTCTGACCGCCTGATGGAGTCCGCTCGGGCTGGGTCGGCGGCGAGCCACGCGCTGTCGGCGTCGATCGGGACCAGCCGTGGGCGGAGGTCGGAAAGTACGTGCGAATAAGGGGTGCCGGACGGCAGCGGGCGCACGTCTCCCACCTGGTACGCCGAGATCCGTCCCCGGAAGGCTGTTCGGTGTAGGGGAACGTCCTGGTCGACGGGGACCACAGGCGGGTCCTCGCCGCGGACGACGTCTTCGACGACTTCGACGACGGCGATGCCGGTGAAGGCAGGCACTACTGCGTCGACCAGTTCCCGGCACACAGCCACCACGTCCAGCCGCCGCCCCACCCGTACGCGGACCGTGTCCAGGAGGGCCAGGCGTTTCAGCGCGTTCTCACGCTCGGTAACGTCAACCGCTGACGCCACCAGACCGAGCACGTCTCCACGGCCGCCCTCCAAGCGGGCGAAGGAGACGGAGTAGATGCGGCGTCTGTGCAGGCCAGGAACTAGGACGGCCCGGACAAGCCGGTTTAGTACCGGCACTCCGCTCTCCATGACCCCGCGAGCCACCGCGAGCTCTTCCTCAGGGTCGTCGAGTTCGAACGCCTCGGTGAACCGCTTGCCGAGCAGGTCTGCCACTGGTGTGTCGCGCAGCCAACGGGTGCCCGTGTTCATGCGGACCACACGCAGGTGGTCGTCCAAGACGTAGATTCCCACCGGGGACTGGGTGAACATGGCCCTCAAAACCGCCACGTCCTGCTGTGAAACTGCGTCCGCTGCAGCGCGTACCTGCCAAACAATGGAAGTGCCGTGCAGCACCGGCTTGACCAGCACCGGGGCCCCTTCAGAGAGGCTGCCTCGACGCCCTCGGCCTCCAGCGCCGATCTCACGCATCAGCGCGACGACGGACTCGCCTACGGCTTCCTCGGCGGACCACCCGAACATCTCCTCCGCAAGACGCTGCCACTCGATCACCCGCCCGTCCTCGGCAATCATCATGAGCACGTCGCGGTCGGGCATTGAAAACACCTCCCGCTCTCATCCCCGGGTTCATCCACCGCGCGCTCTGCGTCGTGCACTCCTCCACCAGTTCAAGCGCGTGGCGGTCCTTCGGCAACCCGACATGGGCGCTTCAATCTGTAACGGTAGGCCGATCTACCTCCTGATGAGGATGCCGCGCGGCCCTCCCCTACTTCACCGACGCCGGACGCATGCCGGCGTGCAAGCACTACCGCCCGCACGCTGCCCTCGGGTTCGACCCGCGAGACGCCGACACACCGACCGCTCTTGGCCACGATCCAACCATCGCCATGTGCACGGCGGCTGCGCTGTTCTTGTTCAGGCTTCACTCAGCTCCCGCCCCAGACTGACCCGCTCTCCACGTCGTACAGCACGAAGTAGACCGTGAGTCGGCTGAGGAGTCGGGGCGGATCCGCGCGGGAGCGGATGAGACCGGAAGACAGCCGCACGGACCGTGTCGTACGTGCTGTCGACGATGCTGTGTTCCGGTCCCGCGGTGAGTGTGTCGGCCTTAACCGTCCACCGCCAGCCCTGCTCCTCGACGGCGACGAACACCTGGTGTTTGGCCCGCCGGTAGGCGGCGTTGCGAGGCGCCGACATCGGTGGCGTCCGGGCCCAGGCCGGACGGACACCTTGTGGGCAACGGCCGCATGAGGATCACGGAGCCAGGATCAGGGAGTACGCGGGATACCCGATGCCGAAACGGTCGCCTGCCGCGACGCGCGTGCGCTCAGTCAGGTGGGGCAGCCCGAGACCATTAGTCCGCCCCTGGACCACCGCTTCCCCAGGCTGTCACCACACCAAGGATCCGCTCGTCCACCCGTTCGGCAGGATGCCGCGCCCGCGGGCTGGGGCACACCTAGCATGCTGACTGTGCGACTCATTCTTCCGACGATCGAGGGCGGCGGCCGGGTACAGGGCCTCCTGCAGCTCATCGAGGACGGCATCCATCTCGTCGTTGCGGCGCTCCTCGTACTGCTGGCGGGGCTTCTCACCGTCGGGGTCGTCCATGACGTCATCAATTCGATCCAGGGGCCGTACCGCGAGGAGACGGTCGTTCTTTCCGCCCTGGACAATGGCCTTGTGTTGTTCATCGTGGCCGAGTTGCTCCACACCGTCCGCCTCACCATCAGGAACCAGACCCTCGACGCGGAGCCGTTTCTCGTCGTCGGCCTGATCGCCGGCATTCGCAAGGTGCTCATCGTGACAGCCGAGGCGGAGAAGTCCTTCCGGTGGAACGTCGAGGGGATCGAACTGCTCATCCTGGCGGGGCTAATCCTCGTGATGGCGACAGCGGCCTACGTTTGGCGGCGCTCGACGCGGCCGGGAGACTACTTCCCGGTTCAGGAAGCGCGGCGCCACCCGCCGGCGACGCCGTCACCCACCCCCGTGAGCGGGTCCTGATCTGTCACCTTCCGCCGCCACGGCCGCGCGCACCCGCTGCTCCTCGCGTGCAGAGCCGACGTCCCGTTCCAGGGGTGTGCGGCTGACGGCCGTCGTGAGGTCCTCCAGGGCACGCTTCTGCAGTTCCGCTCCCCGCCGCGCCACCGTGCTCCGGTCCCCGGCTGGGGCGCCCTCCCACTCGTTGAGTGCCTCCTCCACGCGCCCCCAGTCCGGATTCCTGTGCTCGCGCATGTCGTCTGCTGCCTGCGCTGTGTCCGCCTCCAGGGCCTCGGCGAATTGCTCTGCCTCGGGGATGGAACGGCTGTCGGCCCACGGGACGTGGCTCTCCATGAGCATCGCTGCCCGGCCGAAACGCTTGAGCGCCTCTTGCGCCTCCTCCGCCTCGCGCGACGTCAGACATCTGGGGCGGACCGGTTCCTGCCTTGCCTGGTCATATGCCTCCTGCCAGGCTGCCCGTGCCTCCCTGCTCGCCAGCAGTGCCCTGCGCATGTCGGCGCGATGTTCCCCGGTCGGTTCGGCGTAGCTGCGGAGCACCGCGGCCGCGTAGCGGCCGTTGGCGGCGAGCCAGTCCGCAAGCCGGTTGGGCAGCCGGGGCGTCTCCCATGCGGGGAACACGATGTACGCCAGCATGGCCAGGGCCCCGCCGATCAGGGTGAGCACCACCCGCTCCGGGACGGTCTGCTCCCATGCCTGGCCGCCCATGCCGAGCAGGAAGACGACGTACGCGGCAGTGAAGCACTGGGAGTAGGCGTAACCGGTACGGATCAGTGTGTACGACAGGCCCGCAGAGACCACCGCCAGCGCGCCAAGTACGTGGGCGTCCGGGCCCAGGGTCCGCACCATCCCGGTGGCGAGCGCGACCCCGGCCAGGGTCCCGGCAAGACGGGCCACCGCACGCGCGTACGTCCGGTGGAAGTCCGGCCGCATCACCATCACTGAGGCGATGGGTGCCCAGTAGCCGTGGTTCAGGGGTAGCCGGGCGGCGATCAGATAGCCGAGCGTGGCCACCACCGCCAGGCGGATGGCGTGCCGGAACACGGGCGAGTCCCGGCGGAGCTCACGACGGACGGCCCGGACGACTACGGGGAGGAGCCGGAACATGGTCGGGCGCACCAGAAACTGAGCGCTCGCGGTGCCGGGCGGCGTGGGCGTCTTCCCTCGCGCGCCGCTCCCGGCGATCTCCAAGGCCTCGCCGAGTAGTTCCACGAGCTGCTCGGCGGCCTGCCGGGCGGGGCCCTCTAGAACTTCGTGCTCGTCGTCGACGCGCAGGACGTCCGCGCTTTTGGGCGGCACCTGGGCGGGAGTGCCGCAGCGGATCGAACGGGCGGCCGCGTCCAGGACGTCGGCGGCCGCGTTGAGCAGCTCTCGGGCCCGGTCCCGCCCGGGTCCCTCCGCCGGGGCGCCGACGTCCGGGTCGGCGAGCGCGGCGACGACCGGCCGAATGCGCTCGGCCAGGCCCCGGGGGCCGTGGAGGGCGGGGGGACGGGTGCGGGCCTGCGACGGTGTCACGGCGGCCGCGTCGCGGGCCGTCATCAACGGCTCCGGGTCGAACGGGGCGGTCGGGTCGTGTCGCAGCCGGCGGGCGTAGTCCGCCACGGCGGCCAGGGCATCGGCGAGCGCGTCACGATGTGCCCCCCAACGGCGGATCGGGAACAGCAAGATCAGCGCGGCCTGCGCCACGCCTCCGAGCGCGATGATCCCGGCGTGCTCCAGGGCTCGCCCGACGCTTGTGGGCAGGGTGATGGTCACCAGCATGCTGCCGACGGTCGTGGCTGCGACGATCCCAGCGGTCGATCCGACGGCCCACGCCATCCCCGCGAGAAAGGCCCATACGGCCAGCAGAGGGAGGAACGTCACGAGTCGCCCCGCTGCCAGGTAGCCCACGAAGGTGCTGAGTGCCAGGCCTGCGCCTGCGCCCAGCGCGATCACCTTGCGTGGACGCCAGGTGCGCTGGAAGGTGGCCCCGCCCGCCGAGTAGGCACCGAGGGCGGCGGACGCGGCGTATGCAGGGGAAGCCAGCCACAGCGCCGGCCCGACGACGATTGCCACCCCAGCGGCCGTGCGCAGCGCGAGCAGGGGCTCCAGCCTCGTCTCCTCGATCGTGAGTCCGGATCGCACGACGTCCCCGAAGGCCCGCAGCCACGTCACGCGGGTGAGCCTAACCGGAACGCCCTGCCGGGTCGCGTCGGTCTGATTGAGGTGGGGGCAGCCGTCAGGCAAGGAAGGCCTTCCGCACGGGCCCAGGAACAGGGCGGCCGCACCGCTGGGACGGGGCGGTGCCACTGCGGACAATGCTGGGCGTCCACCGCCCGTCCCACCGAGCCGGAGAGCGGGCGATCGCCGCTGGTTCAGGTCCGACCGGAGCGCAGGCGATCGTCGCCCATTCCGCCCCGGCCAGCCGGGGGCGAGCGCCACCGGTCGGCCGGACCGGTCCGGGGGAACGGGCGGGACGGCGGCCCTCGGGTCCCTTATCCCTTGTGGCCGTTGCCGTGTCCGTTCGGATGCAGGACCACCTTGGTCCAGCCCTCGTCACGGGCGTCGAAGTGCTCATAGGCGGTGGGGGCCTCGTCCAGGCTGAGTTCGTGGGAGACGACGAAGCTCGGCTTTGCCTTCCCGCCAGCGATCAGATCCCGCAGCGCCCGGTTGTACTTCTTCACCGGCGCTTGCCCGGTGCCCATGTGCTGGCCCTTGAACCACATCATGCCGAAGTCGATCGGGACCTTGCCCTGCGCTTCCAGCTCCCCTTGGGCCTCAGCTCCGCCGGGATCCTTGGGCAGGAACACGCCCACCACGCCGATGTCGCCCGTGAACCTGACCGAGTCGATCAGTCCGTTGAGCGTGAGGCTGGCGTCCTCGTGTCCCTTGGCGTCGTGTGCCTGGTATCCGACGCACTCACAACCGTTGTCGGCGCCCAGACCGAGGGTGGCCTCCTTGACGACCTCCGCAGGCTTCTGCTCAGCAGTGTTGATCGGGATGGCCCCGATCTCCTCCGCCTTGCGCAGCCGGTCGGGCTGATGGTCGGCTACCCAGACACGGCCGGCGCCCTTGAGGAGGGCTGAGTAGGCCGCCATCAGCCCGACGGGACCGGCCCCGAAGACGATCGTCTGGTCGCCCGGTTTGACGTGAGCCATCTCGGTGGCGTGATAGCCGGTGGGAAAGATGTCGGCGAGCATCACATAGTCGGTCTGCCGGTCGGCGGCGTCCTCGCCCAGCCGCAGCGCGTTGAAGTCGCCGTAGGGCACGCGCAGTAGTTCTGCCTGGCCGCCCTGGTAGGGGCCCATGTCGGCAAATCCGTAGGCGGCTCCGGCCAGTGCCGGTTCCGGCTGCATGGTCAGGCAGTAGTTGGTGAGACCGCGCTCGCACTGCTTGCAGAAGCCGCAGGCGATGTTGAAAGGCAGTACCACGTACTGGCCGACCTGGACCTTGCGGACGGCCGGGCCGACTTCCACGACCTGGCCCATGTTTTCGTGTCCCAGGGTGCGGCCTGACTCGAACGAGGTGCGGCCCTCGTACATGTGCAGGTCCGAACCACAGATGTTGGTAGTGGTGATCTTGACGATGATGTCGCAGGGGTGTTCGATCTTCGCGTCCGGTACGTCCTTCACTGTGACCGTTCGCGGGCCTTCATATACCGCTGCTTTCATGATGGCTTCCTTTGGTGCCGCAGCATGGCCGCGGCACGGCAGGGATGGAGACAGCGCAAAGAGCCTGACTCCAGGGAGTTGGTGCGACGGGGTCCGTGGATCCGGCATGCCCCTGTGGGCTGTCCACGCGGTTCGGATGCAACGGTGGTGCCACAGCGGGGCCGTCAAGCGAAACCCCGGCGCTCCGGCGGCGTACCGTCCGAGTCCCCGGCCCATGACGCGAAACACTCACGCATTGATCGACCAGCGGAATCTTCGGACCCGGACGACCGTCAATAAACGACGCGTCTTCAAATCAGGTTACCAGCTGGTCACCGTGGTCGTCACGGAGCATGTGGAGACGTTCCTGTTCGCGCTTGGAGTAGGCGGCTGCCCGGATCGCCTCGTCGCTCTCCAAGCCTGATCCCAGCGCGCCACCCACGGTGGCGACCGAAGCGACGAACCATGACAACGTCAAGTATTCCGCGGCCTGCAGCGGGCTTCGTGTCACAGAAGCGAACACTTCGCCGTTGATGATGAACAGAGCCCACACCAAGTTGATGACAATCAACCCGCCATAGCAGACGAGCACCCCGATACCCACGGTCATGACCGTCGAAGCGTTGTAGAGCCTCGCCCTCTGCCTCGCCTCCGGTGAGACCTCTGTCGATCGATGCCACAGCTCCGCGTCGATGATCAGCCAGCCGATCATGAGCCCGACAGACCCGACCGTCGCGATCACGAGGCGTGGCGCGCTCAGGTACTCGGCCAGGCTCCAGATGGTGGAGTTCACGGTGGCGACTGCTCCCGTGGCGAGTGCGGCCGCCAGGGCTTTCGACAAGCCCGGCACCAACCGCCACGGCCGGTTGGCGCGGACCATACCGATGAGCACCCTCAGGTAACCGCGCGGACCGCTGACGACGTAGCGAAGATCAGCGGTCTCCTCCTCTTCCACCGGGCCTCGGTGAACAGGCGCGAGACGACTGACGAAGGGCCCGAGCACCGGCTGACTTTGCGGAGGTCCTCCAGCCCCAGTGGCCCGCGGACCCGCCAAGCCCAGCACGGCTTCTTCCACGGCCCGCCGCGCTCTCGTCTGCAGACGCAAGCCCCCCAACGCAGGAAGAGACACCAGCGCCAGACCGTGTTCGTGACTCAGATCCACGACGAGCTTGCGCCCGTGTGAGCGCAGCGGAAGGTCGGTGAGGGCCACGACGATATCCCAATGCTCAGCTTTTCCGCGGTCCATGATTCGGCGCATCAAGGTGGGCGGGTCCTCGGTCCCTGCGGTGAAGGGCTCACTGACCACCTTGACTTCGAACCGCCGCCCCTGGCCCGACTTGTCGGCCAGCCGAGTGGGAAGTACCTGAGCCATGCGCTGCGCGATCTCCGTCGGCGCATCCGGATCCGCCAGGAGAGCCACGACCGTAACGCCCGCAGACGACACCCGCATGACTCCTTTCCGACGGCCGCCCCGCGATCGCCCGTGCCCACAGGATGCCTCGGAGGTAACGTCGGCGCCGCATGACACGCTGGCCCGCCGGTAAGTGCAGGAGGTACGGCCAGATCTCCTCAGCCTTGTCCTCGGCATCACCTGCCTCTACGCCATGCTGTCCGTGCTCGCTGAGTCACCGCGACGTTCCTGCTCACACCTGAGTCGGTGCGCCCGCTCGCCGGGCGCATTAGCCCGATGCCGGTTACAACCTCTGCCTCGCCCGTTCATCCCTCATGGAAACCGTCGGCGGTCCGCTGGACGCGGACGCCCGAGGGGTGGGCCGGGCCGCCCACGGGTCGTCAGGGGGAAAGCCAGCGCTAGGAAAGGGCCTGGCCCGCCACAGGCCGGCACACCCGACTAGGGCCCAGCGGAGCGGACCAGATTTCCCGTCTTTCCCCGGTGCTCGTGCACGAGGCGGATCGCCATGGCACCCTCACCGGTGGCCGAGGCCACCCGTTTAACCGAGCCGCTCCTGACGTCGCCGGCGGCGAAGACCCCGGGAAGGGTGGTCTCCAGCAGCAACGGACCCCGGCCGAGCGAGTCCCACCGGGTCGGATCGGCCGCCGCCTGGGCGTCCGCGCCGGTGAGGACGAAGCCCTTCTCGTCCAGGGCCAGCACGCCGGTGAGCCACTCCGTGTGCGGCCGGGCCCCGATGAACACGAACAGCGCCGCGACCCGCAGCTCTCGGTGCTCACCGCTTGCGTTGTCCTCCACCAGCAGCGACTCCAGCTTCTCCTCCCCCGAGGCACGCCGGACTTCGGTGTGGAGCAGTACCTCGATCTTGGGGTGCCGTTCTACCTGGTCCACCAGGTAGCGTGACATGTCCGCGTTGAGGTCACCGCCCCGGACGAGGAGGTGGACCCTGGACGCGTGGTTCGCGAGGAACAGCGCCGCCTGCCCGGCGGAGTTCCCGCCGCCGACCACGGCGATCGGATCCGCCTGGCAAAGACTGGCCTCCTGGACCGTCGCAGCGTGGTAGACGCTGATGCCCTCCAGGCGATCGATGCCGGGCACCTCGAGTCGGCGGTACCAGACGCCCGAGGCGAGCACTACGGCGGCTGCCCGGACCCGGGAACCGTCTGTGAAGGTGACGACGTACTCGTCGTCCTGCGGGGTGAGGGCACTGACCTGGGCCGGCACCATGAGGCGGGCACCGAACTTGTGAGCTTGGAGCACCGCGCGTTCGATGAGTTCGCCCCCGGAGATGCCCGACGGGAAGCCGAGGTAGTTCTCTATGCGAGACGAGGTAGCGGCCTGGCCGCCGGTGGCCACGGCGTCGACGGTGACCGTGGTGAAACCGTCGGAGGCACCGTACACGGCGGCGGCAAGTCCCGCGGGGCCCGCACCGACCACCATCACGTCACACCGCCCGGCCTCCGGCGAGGGGGCGGGCAGCCCGATGAGCCGGGCGAGTTCGGCGTTGCTCGGATTGCGCAGCACCCGCTCGCCCTTCCAGATGACCACCGGAGTCTCCTCGGGGCGGATGGAGAACCGGCGCAGCAGCGCCTCCGCATCCTTGTCTTTCTCCAGATCCACCCAGCGGTGGGGCAGCCGGTTGCGGGCGGCGAACTCACGCAGCCGCAGCGTGTCCGGTGAGTAGCACGACCCAAGGATCCGGAAGCCGGCGCCGAGTCCGATGAGCATGTACCGGCGGCCCAGGTAGGCACGGAGGATCAGGTCGCCGAGGACGGGGTCGCGGCCGACCAGGGATCGTTGCTGCTCCACCGGCACGGCCAGGACCTCGCCCGCCTCGCGCACCACGGCGGTGTTGAACGCCGTCTGGCCCTCCAGCAACCCGAGTTCGCCCAGGAATCTGCCGGGTCCGTGTACGGCCACCGTGCGCTCGCCGGGCCCGCCGAGGTCGTGGAGTATCTCGACGGTCCCGCTGAGGATCGCGAGGAACTCCCGGAACGGCTCGCCCTCGCGGTACAGCACTTGCCCCTCGGCGGTCCTTCGGCGCTCACCGTGCCCAGCCAGGTCCTCGAGCTGCTCCGGTGTCAGGCGCGGGAACGCCCCGTATCGGTCTGGTGTCTCGTGGACCGCACTCTGCTTGTGCTCGGCCGCGCTCATCAGACCAGGGCCTCGTCGACGTAGCACCAGCGCCAGTCCTCTCCTGGCTGGAAGGACTGCACGATGGGGTGACCGGCGCTGCCGGCGTGCCGCCTGGCGTGCTTAAGGGGCGAGGAGTCGCAGCAGCCGACGTGTCCGCAGGTGAGGCAGAGCCGCAGGTGCACCCACGGGGAACGCTCCTTGAGGCACTCCTCGCACCCCTCCGGAGTATGCGGCGTCACTGGGCGGACCATCGCCAGGTGCGGGTCGGGAATCGTGGCCATCAGGGTTCTCCTTCCGTGGGTGGGACTGCTCAGTTGCGGCCCGCGATGCTCTTCTTCACCCAGTGGCGCAGCGCCGAAGCGGCGGCAACGGCCCACCGGGACATCGCCCCTCCCGTGTCGAGCGCCCCAGGCCGAGCAGGCCGCGTCAAGACGCGGTTCCCGGACCTTTGGGCGCTCCAACCCCCATCCAGCCCGCAGACTCTCGCCTCGCAGCGGCGCCCAGGGCCGACAAGGTCGGCCGTGCGACGCCGACGATCTCGTGGATGGGTTCGACGTGGACGCGGCGCTGCAGCGGGCTCAGGACCGACTACGCATCTGGCGGGCTCGCAGAACGCTCTTGGCGGCACCCTGGACGTGGATGAGGCGATCGCCACTCACAGCAGGAGGTCGAAGACCGCTCGGGCCTCGTCCCAGTGCTGAGTCTGGGGGTTCTTCAGGTCGGGGTGGAGGATCTTGAAGCTCTGGGCAAGGGCCAGGCTGAGGCCGCCGATGATGTCCGGATAAGCCGCCTCGGTCTCCTCGTCAGGCGTCCGGTCCAACGCGGGGTGGGTGGCGAGCTGTTCTAGAATCGGCTTGATTTCTACTTCCTGGTCGATCTTCTGGAAATGGTGAATGCTCTCCTGTAGGCCTTTCGTGATCGGCAGGTCACAGGTTCGGATGATGTCGCGCCCATTAGCCTTGGCAGTGGCCTGGGCAACGGTCAGCAGATCGTAGAGCTTGGCGTCGACAAAGTCGCTGTAACGCTTGAGATCGTTCTTGTCGACGTCCAGCCCCGCGGATGCGCGGAAGAACCTTTCGAACTTGGAAATGGACATCACGGTCATGACGGCAACCTCCGGCTGCGGGCGCCGGGGTAGCTCCCGGCCCCTCGGCTTCCCCGCCAGCCTGGCTGACGGGGCACGTGAACGCATACGCATGTCGGGACCAATCGACCTCCCTGAATTGCCCTGCCAGGCCCGAGTACGGGCGAGCGTGCGAGTCGACCCACACGTACTTGCGGGTGTGCCCATTTTTGCTACGGGCCCACGCTCCCTGCAGTCCGGAATCTCGGGTACCGCGGTTCCCTCGGACTTCCGCGGTGGTCGGCCCATCGAGTTCACTTTCCTGCAGTGGTCTGCCGTCCCTTCATCGCCTGCTCGACCCATGAGCGCAAGACGTGCGCGGGTGCCGCGCCAGCCTGCCGGGCGACCGTCTCGCCCTGATCCAGAACAAGCAGGGTCGGCACCGCCTGTACCGCGAACCGCTGGCTGAGCTGCGGGTTCTTGTCCACGTCGACCTTGACGAGCTTGATCCGTCCGGCAAGGTCGCGGGCGACCTGTTCGAGGGCGGGGCTGACCATGCGGCAGGGGCCGCACCAGGTGGCCCAGAGGTCGACGAGAACGGGCTGGGCGGCGTTGTCGGCGACCTCGGCGAAGTCGTCGTCGCCTGCGTCAACGATCCAGGGCAGGGGCTGCTTGCAGTGGCCGCAGTTGGGGCGTCCCTCGGCGGCCACAGGAATCCGGTTGGTGCGCCCGCAGTTCGGGCAGGTCGCGGTCATCGTCCGGGTGGTGTTCACGCCGCCCTCGTTTCCCGGGTCCCCGCTTGCTGGTCGTAGGTGACCACCAGCTCGCCGTGCTCGGCGTCTACGCGGACCGTCGCGCCGTCCTGGACGTCGCCGCGCAGCAGGGCGCGCCCGACCAGTGTCTCGACCTCGTGGGAAATGTAACGCCGCAGCGGCCGGGCCCCGTACACCGGGTCGTAGCCCTGGTGGGCGATAACCTCCCGAGCCGCGTCGGTGAGTTCGACGGTGATACGGCGTTCGGCCAGCCGCTTCCGCAGCTCGTCGAACTGCAGCTCGACGATCCGCTCGATCTGCCGCTCGCCGAGCGGCTTGAACAGCACGATGTCGTCGACGCGGTTGAGGAACTCCGGGCGGAAGTGCCCGCGCAGCTCGCCCATCACCAGGGCGCGGGCGTCGGGCTTGATCTCACCCTCGGCCGTGGCGCCGTCGAGGAGGTGCTCGGAGCCGATGTTGGACGTCATGATGATCACGGTGTTGCGGAAGTCGACGGTGCGGCCCTGCGCATCGGTGATGCGGCCGTCATCGAGGATCTGCAGCAGGGTGTTGAAGACATCAGTGTGCGCCTTCTCGATCTCGTCGAACAGCACAACCGAGTAGGGCTTGCGGCGTACGGCCTCGGTGAGCTGGCCGCCTTCCTCGTAGCCGATGTATCCGGGCGGTGCGCCCATGAGCCGGCTGACGGTGTGCCGCTCCTGGTACTCACTCATGTCCAGGCGGACCATGTTCTCTTCGGAGTCGAACAGGGTCCGGGCGAGGGTCTTGGCCAGCTCGGTCTTCCCGACACCGGTGGGGCCGAGGAAGATGAACGAGCCGATAGGGCGGCGGGGGTCGCGGATGCCGGAGCGGGCACGGATGATGGCGTCGGCGACGAGCTTGACGGCCTCGTCTTGGCCGATGACGCGCTCGCGCAGGATCTCGTCGAGGCGCAGCAGTTTCTCGCGTTCGCCCTCCTGGAGGCGGGCGACGGGGATGCCGGTCCAGGCGGCGACGATTTCGGCGATCTCCTCTTCGGTGACGACCTCGCGCAGCAGCCGGTTCTGCCCCTGTTTGGCGGCCAGTTGCTCCTCCTCTGCGGCGAGTCGGCGCTCCAGGTCCTGGAGGCGGCCGTAGCGGAGTTCGGCGGCGCGGTTGAGGTCATAGGCGCGTTCGGCCTCCTCCGCCTCGTGGCGGACCTGTTCCAGTTCCTGGCGCAGTTCCTGCACGCGGCGGATCGCCTGCCGTTCGGCCTCCCACTGGGCGTGTTTGGCGTCGGCCTCACCGCGCAGGTTGGCCAGTTCACTGCGCAGCTCCTCCAAGCGGGTTTTGCTGGCAGAGTCAGTCTCCTTGGAGAGGGCCGCTTCCTCGATCTCCAAGCGGGTGACGCGGCGTGTGATCTCGTCGAGCTCGGCAGGCATCGAGTCGATCTCGGTACGCAGCCGGGCGCACGCCTCGTCGACGAGGTCAATGGCCTTGTCGGGCAGGAACCGGTCGGTGATGTAGCGGTGGCTGAGGGTGGCCGCGGAGACCAGCGCGGAGTCCTGGATCTTCACGCCGTGAAAAACCTCCAGGCGTTCGCGCAGTCCGCGCAGGATGGAGATGGTGTCCTCCACGCTCGGCTCGTCAACCAGGACTTGCTGGAATCGGCGTTCGAGGGCGGCATCCTTCTCGATGTGCTTGCGGTACTCGTCCAGGGTGGTGGCGCCGATCATGTGGAGTTCGCCGCGGGCGAGCATCGGCTTGAGCATGTTGCCCGCGTCCATGGCCCCCTCGGCAGCGCCCGCGCCGACGACGGTGTGCAGTTCGTCGACGAAGAGCAAGATGCGCCCCTGGGCGGCCTTGACCTCGCTAAGCACAGCCTTGAGGCGTTCCTCGAACTCACCGCGGTACTTGGCTCCGGCGACCAGGGAGCCCATGTCGAGGGCGAACACGATCTTGTCGCGGAGCCCTTCGGGCACGTCGCCGCGGACGATGCGCTGGGCGAGGCCCTCGACGATGGCGGTCTTGCCGACGCCAGGGTCGCCGATGAGGACGGGGTTGTTCTTGGATTTGCGGCTGAGGATCTGGGTGACGCGGCGGATCTCCGCGTCTCGGCCGATGACCGGGTCGAGCCTGCCGTCCCTGGCCTCGGCGACGAGATCACGGCCATATTTCTCCAGAGCCTCGTAGGCCACTTCGGGGTTGGCGGAGGTGACGCGCTGGTTGCCGCGGATCTGGGTGAGCGCGTTCAGGAACGAGTCCCTTGTGATGCCGGCCTGCTTGAGTAGTCGCCCGGCGGCGGTCGAAGAGCCCTCCTCAACAAGGGCGAGCATGAGGTGCTCCACGGACACGTATTCGTCCTTGAGGCGTTTGGCTTCCCGTTCGGCGGCATCTAGGAGGCGGGCGAGGCGCTGAGTGACGAAGACCTGGCCGGGTGCCGCGCCGGGGCCAGTGACCTTCGGACGGCGGGATAGGTCCTCGCTCACGGCCGCGTGCAGTTCCTTCGGGTCGGTGCCGGCCCGTTGCAGCAACCGCGGGATTAGACCGTCCTCCTGATCGAGAAGTGCGAGCAGCAGGTGTTCCCCGTCGACCTCGGTCTGGCCCATGCGGACGGCCGCAGTCTGGGCTTCCTGAAGGGCATCCTGGGACTTCTGGGTGAGACGGTTCATGTCCATGGGGGTGTTTCACTCCTCGTGCCGCGGCCGCGCAGGGCGGCTTCGAGCAGGCTGATGCGGTCGAGCAGGTCGAGCACCAGGCCGATAGATGCGTAGTTGAGGCAGAGCCCGGAGCGCAGCCGCTGGATACGGGCTAGGACCGCCGGGGCCGTGGGGTCGAACACCATGTGCCCCGCCGCGTCGCGCTCGGCGTCGACGAGGCCGAGGGCGACGAACCGGCGGATCAGATCGGGGTGGAGGCCCGAGCGACTGGCCACGACGTTCAAGGAGAGCCTGGGGGCGGGCACGAGCGCGTACCGGACAGCCGTCGAGGCTGTGATCTCGGCGGCCGTTCGTACCGGACGATGGCCCACACCGGCCCGGCCGATGCCTGCCGCTCCCGCGGGTCGGTCCTTCATCGTGTCCTCCTGGGGTCGAACGACGAGGTGGCGGCGAGTTCCTCGAACAGTTCACGCTCCCGATCGCCGAGGGTGGGCGGCACCACGACGCGGAGTTCGGCAAACAGGTCGCCGTTCGCGCCGCGCGGGTTGGGCATGCCTTCGCCGCGCAGCCGCAGCCGCCGACCGCTGGACGAGCCCGCAGGCACCGTGACCTTCGCCGTGCCGCCGCCGGGGGTGGGCACCGGCACGGTCGCACCCAGGGCCGCCTCCCAGGGGGCGACCGGGATCTGAATGTGCACGTCCCGGCCGTCCAGCCGAAACTGAGGGTGGGGCTGGATACGCACCCGCAGGTACAGGTCGCCCGCGGGGGCGTCACCACTGCCCTGGCCGCCCTCGCCCACCAGCCGGATCCGCTGTCCATCAGTGACGCCCGGCGGCACGTCGACCTCGTACCGCCGCGGCTGCCCGGCGGGACCGGCGAGCGTGACGGTGCGACGGCCGCCCTTGTACGCCTCTTCGACGGTGAGGGGCAGTTCGGCCTCCTGGTCCGCTCCGGGGACGCCGCCTCTGGCGGCGCCGGCTCCGAACATGGAGCCGAACAGGTCCTCGATGTCGATGCCCTCCGCTCCGAAGCCGCTGGCGTACCGGACGCGTGGACCGCCCGCGCCCGCGGTCCTCCCGTCTCGGAAGCCGGCGCCCGCTCCGGCCGCGACCCGTTCGTCGAAGTCTTCGGGGATCTTGCGGAAGTCCTCGCCGAAGCGGTCGTAACGGGCCCGGGTCTTCGGGTCCGACAGGACGCTGTATGCCTCGTTGAGGTCCTTGAAGCGTTCCTCCGCCTCGGGGTCCTGGTTGACGTCGGGGTGGTACCTGCGGGCGAGCTTGCGATATGCCTGCTGGATCTCGTCCTGGCTCGCGGTCCGTGAGACGCCCAGCACCTCGTAGTAGTCCCGTGCCATCGCCGGTCACTCCCGCTTTGCGACGGTCACCGCAGCTGGTCTGAGCTGCCGGTCGCCGTCCCCGTAGCCGGGGCGCAGCACATCGACGACCGTGCCCGGCTCCACGTCGGGGTCCTGGACGACGCCGACCACCTCGTGCCGGGCCGGGTCGAAGGCGACGCCGGTCTCCGCATGTCGCGGGTAGCCGAGCAGTTCGAGGACGTTTACTGCCTGGTCGCGTACCGCCCGGATGCCCTCCACGATCGCGCCCGAATCGGCGCCCGCGTGGGCAAGAGCGAGTTCGAGGTTGTCGATGACGGGCAGGAAGGCGGCCGCCGTGCGGGACCGCTCGACCGCCCGCTCCCGCTCCAGTTCCCTGGCGTGACGCTTGCGAAGGTTATCGAGGTCGGCGAGCGCGCGTCGCCAGCGGTCCTCCAGTTCCTGGATCGCGGTCGTGTACTCGTCCTCGGCACGCGAGGGGCCGGCGGCGTCGGGTCCCGGTTCGCCGTTCGCCGCTTCCGGTCGGGGCGGCGGGCCCGGTTGCGGCAAGTCCCCGCAAGGAGGGCGCACGGCGCCTTCCGGGACCGGTTCGACCGGATCCGACGCGGCCTGGTGGGGTTCCTGGGAGCGGCTGGGCATGGCGCGCCTCAGTCCTTGTCGAACTCGGCGTCGATGACGTCGTCGCCACCGCCGCTCGTAGGACCACCCGTGGCGGTGTCCTGGCCGGGAACACCCGTGGTAGCCGCGTCCTGATGGGCCGCCAGCCCGGCGAGCACCTGCTGGAGTTCGGAGGTCAGGGGCCTCACCCGCTCCACGCCCGCCTCTTCCTTGACCGCCGCCCGGGCGTCGGACACGAGCATCTCAGCGCGCGCCTTCTCATGGGCGGGCGCTGCGTCGCCCAGTTCGGCGAGTCGCTTCTCGACCTGGTACGCGACGGCGTCGAGCTCATTGCGGGCGTCGACGGCTTCCCGGAGTGCCTGGTCCTGGCCTCGGTTGCTCTCGGCCTCCTGGACCATGCGTTCAACCTCACTGCGGTCCAGGTTGGAGCTCTCGCTGATGGTGATGCCCTGTTCCTTGCCGGTGTCCCGGTCACGGGCCTTGACGTTGAGGATGCCGTTTGCGTCGATGTCGAAGGTGACCTCGATCTGTGGTTCGCCCCGCGGTGCCGGTCGGATGTCGGTGAGCTGGAAGCGGCCGAGCACCCGGTTGTCGGCGGCCAGCTCGCGCTCGCCCTGGAGGACCACCACATCGACGGCCGGCTGGTTGTCCTCGGCGGTGGAGAACGTCTCGCTGCGGCGCACCGGGATGGTGGTGTTCCGCTCGATGATCTTCGTCATGACTCCGCCACGCGTCTCTACACCCAGCGACAACGGTGTGACGTCGAGTAGCAGGACGTCCTTGACCTCGCCCTTCAGTACCCCGGCCTGGATCGCGGCGCCCAGGGCCACGACCTCGTCGGGGTTGACGCTCATGTTGGGTTCCTTGCCGCCGGTCAGCCGGCGCACCAGGGCCTGGACCGCCGGGATACGAGTGGAGCCGCCGACGAGGATGACCTCGTCGATGTCGCTCTCGCCGACTTTGGCGTCGGCCATTGCCTGCTGGACCGGTCCCAGGCAACGCTCCACCAGGTCGCCGGTGATCTGCTCGAACGTGGACCGCATGATCGAGTCGGTGAGGTGCTTGGGTCCCGAGGCGTCGGCGGTGATGAACGGCAGGCTGACCTGCGTCTGCGTCACCGAACTGAGCTCGGTCTTGGCCTTCTCCGCGGCCTCGAAAAGTCGTTGCAGCGCCTGCGGGTCCTTGCGCAGGTCGATGCCGTTCTCCTTCTGGAAGTCGTCCGCGAGGTAATCCACCAGACGCCTGTCGAAGTCGTCGCCGCCCAGGTGGCTGTCGCCGGCGGTGGAGCGCACCTCCACCACGCCGTCGCCGACGTCGAGGATGCTCACGTCGAAGGTGCCGCCGCCCAGGTCGAAGACGAGGACGGTCTCGTGCTGCTTGTTGTCCATGCCGTACGCGAGGGCGGCCGCCGTCGGCTCGTTGATGATCCGCAGCACCTCCAGTCCCGCGATCCGTCCGGCATCCTTGGTGGCGGTGCGCTGAGCGTCATTGAAGTAGGCAGGCACCGTGATGACCGCCTCCGTGACCCGCTCCCCGAGCTGCTTCGAGGCGTCATCGGCGAGTTTGCGCAGCACCTGCGCACTGATCTCCTCAGGCGCGTAAAGCTTGTCGCGCACCTTGAAGCGGGCCGCCCCGCCGTCGCCCTCGACGACGTCGTACGCCACCGCCCTGGCCTCCTCGGAGATCTCGTCGAAATGCCGGCCGATGAACCGCTTGGCCGAGTAGATGGTGCCCTTGGGATTGAGGATCGCCTGGCGCCGGGCCAACTGGCCCACCAGGCGTTCGCCGGTGTCGGTGAAGGCCACCACGGACGGTGTCGTGCGGTTGCCCTCGCTGTTGGGCACGACGGACGGCTCACCGCCCTCCCACACGGCGATCACCGAGTTCGTGGTGCCCAGGTCGATGCCCACTGCCTTGGCCATGGGGAACTCCTCCCGGTGCGGCGGCATGCGCCAGCACTGCGGATCTGATCGTTCAGGTATGGGTCATGTCCGCTCCGAAAATCGGGCCGGAGAGGGTGCCGAGCAGTAGGTTCCACCCGGTCGCCGAGGCCGCAAAGCCAGCTGATCAGCGCACCGGAAAGCCCCGCTCGCCGCTCCGTGCCAGGCGGCCCTGCCGTTGTCCATACAGCCGATGACATGCTCGACGCGGCGGACGTCATGACCGATACTGGCCACCCTCTGCACGAAAACCCCAGGTGAGACGTGATCGACAGCGCGTTCGGCCTCACGGCACGTCTCGTACGTGACAATCGGCCTACGCGGGTGCTCGGCCATTGCCCAGTCCTTCCTGCCGGGGCGCACGGCAGCGCCCGACAGCCCCAGACTCGCGAACCAAGCAGCTCTACGCCTGCACCCGGCGAGTCAAAGAACAGCACAGCCCGTCGCCCCGCGAGCACAAGCCGAAGACTCCGGACATCTCGGGTAAGTTGCGTCGGGTGGGGTACGCGAACTGTTGCCGTCATTTCTCCGCGGGCTCGGCGGGCTGAGTAGCCTCACGGCCGGCTGCTGGGCCCGGAACGTGTACCGCCCGCTAGGGAGAACGGAGTGATCCCATGGCCGGCAGCCGGGCGCGCGCCATGCACCACCGCCACTACGACCGAGGGAGCAGCCCCAGCCGGTGTAGCGAGCGGTACAGCACGGCCGCGCGAAGAGGATCCCGCCCACGCGTTCCAGCCCCAGCCGAGCGTGCTCCCCACGAACTGATGGCGCTCTCCCACGCCCTATTCGACACTCGGGACGAAGTCGAGATCCTGCGCCTGGCCATGGACGGCATAGCCGCCGCAGGGCCATATAGCGCCGAGGCCGGGTACCTCAGGGTGGACGGCGACATGGTCCCCAGCCCGAGGGATGGGGAGGCCCATCCCTTGGCCGTGGACCGGAGGGTGTGGGAGCTGGCCGGGCATGACGGCCCAGTGACCGTACCCGACCGATCCTGGGGCCGGGCCCTGGGGCTGCGCGGACTTGAGGGACTCCTTGGCTACCTTGTGGTGACGGCCCGATCCGAGCCCACCGAGGCCGAGCGATCCCTGCTCGCCATGCTCGTTCGGCATGCCGCTGCTGCTCTGTCAGTCGCCTTCGCACACCGCTGCCATCGCGAGGACGCGGTGGAGCTTCACCGACTGAGGGAGGAACGGACTGCCCTCCAGCAGCAGCTGATCGCCGTCGCGGCTGAGCTGAGGTGGCAACGAGCCGCTCACGCGATCATGGCCGACGTCGCTGCCTCGGGCGGCGGAGAGGAAGCCATCACCCGCGCACTTCACGGGCTCACTGGACTTCCCGCGCTGGTCGAGGACCGCTTCGGTCGGCTGAGGTCCTGGACCGGCCCCAACCGCCCCGACCCTTATCCGGAACCGGACCCCGTGCGCCAGGAAGAAATGCTGCACGCCGTCGCCCGGGAGGCCGGACCGGTGCGGATCAAGGACCGGCTGATCACCCTGGTCCGCCCGCGCGGAGAGATCCTGGGCGTGCTGGCCCTGGTCGATGCCCGGGGCGAGGCCGACGAGCACACCGTGCTCGCGCTGGAACACGCCGCCACCTCGCTCGCCCTGGAGCTGGCGCACCTGCGTCATCTGGCCGAAGTGGAGCTGAGGCTGCACCGCGAGCTGGCCGACGACCTCCTGTCGGGGACGGACGAGGCGAGCGCCTACGCCCGATCCGAGGCAGTCGGACACGACCTGCACCGCAGCCACTACATCGTCGTGGTGCAGTGGTCGAATCGGACTGCAGACGACTACTTCGCACAAACCGTGGGCCGGGCGGCCTCTGCCGTGGGCATGCGCTCGCTGCTGACCCGACGTTCCGACCACGTGGTCCTAGTCACCGACGACAGACCGCCCGCCCGGGCTCTGTACGAGGCGCTTGCCCGGGAGACGGGGACACGGTCGGGGGCTATCGGGGTGAGCGCCCAGTGCAACTCCCCGGACGACATCCCCCACCGCTACCAGGAGGCGCAGCGCGCCCTGGAAGTGCGCCACCATTCCCGGGAGCGTTACGGCACGACGTTTTTCGACGAGCTTGGTCTCTACCGCGTTCTGGGACCTGGGAGCGATTACCGGGAGCTAGAGACGTTCGTCCACGAGTGGCTCGGGGAGCTCGTCAACTACGATTCCCGGCACCACTCAGCCATGGTGGAGACGCTGACCCGGTACTTCGACTGCGGCGGCAACTACGACGAGACCGCCGAATCCCTCACGATCCACCGCAGTACGTTGCGTTATCGGCTCCAGCGCATCCGTGACATCAGCGGCAACGATCTCGCGAACGTCGAGGACCGGCTCAACCTCCAGGTGGCGACCCGAGTGTGGAAGATCGTGCTAGGCGGAACCGAGTAGTAGTGGCCGTCTCAGCGTCCGGACCCTCACTCCGACGCCACAGCGTAGGTGGGTCTCCGGCCGTGACGAAAATCGCAGTTCGGGCCCGTTTCTCGTGTTGATCAAGGGGCTGGCCCGTCGGTTGAGGCGGCCCCGCATCGCTCACGCGCTGGAGCCTCAGCGCGTGCCCAACCGCGCGACTACGTCTGGCAACTTGGTCGACCTCGCAGCGCCGAACGCCGACGGCCAGGTGACCGTGGACTCTAGGGTGTGCTGCTGAGGGCGGGGGTAGGTGGGTCTTCGAGTGGATAGGGCAACGCGAACTGATCACCGGCATCGCAAGGGGGGCTTCTCGATCTACATGCCGGCCTGCAGGGGGCTCCGAGGCGCCGGCTCGCGATACGCATCGCTCGAGGGTGACCTCAGGTTCAAGTGGTTCTCGGGATCTGACTCTGTAACCGACCCATGTAGTTCCGTGGCTTGACCTGGAGCGTGGGAAACGATCTTGATGTCAGTGGGAAATGATCTTCGCTGGGTCGGTGGGATCCCCTGACAGCGCATTTCGTCGGTGCCCCGGTTTTTGTGCTGCGTCGATGCCGCTGCCCGTTGTCAGCTGGGTTGGGCTGTCGGCATGATGAAGACCTGCGGGAGGTTGACTCGCGGCGGCAGAGAGGCGATGAAGCCGACCGTCCGCGCGATGTCGTCCGACTGGAGCCAGTCGATGGTCTCCTTCGAGCCCTCCAGCCAGGCGCCGGCGCCGGGGTCGGTGACGTAGTCCTGCAGTTCCGTGCCCACGATGCCGGGCTCGATTGCGGAGACCCGCACGTTCTTCGGGCCCAGCTCCACCCGGAGGTGCTTCGGCAGGTGGGAGACGAACGCCTTTGGTGCCGGCATAGACGGCGAAGGTCGGTGGAGGTTCTGCGCGGCGCTCGACGAGGTGTTGATCTGGTCGGCGACGCCGCGTGCGGTGGCCGCCTCGACCAGCTGCATGCGCGCTACCTAGCCTCGCCGCGCCCGGTGTAGCGCAAAGAGAAGGGCCCCCGCCTCTCGCACGGCAAGGGCCCAGCTCTCGGCCGAGGGACGTCCGGTGGGAGGGGACGGTCCTTGTGCCTCTGCACACGCTCCGCCTGCCGACGCGGGCCCACAAGTTGAGGAGCGCACACGGGTGACGAGCGGCCCCGCCGCGGCGGGCGGGTCATGTTTTCGGCGGGGCCGCGTTCGCGGGCCCGCCCAGCCGCAGCTTTGCCCCGCACGGCCAGACGGGCGCATGAGCGACCCCACCCCACCAGAGCCAAGGGAAGCAAGGCAGAGCCGCGTCCATAGGCGGTCCCGCCGGGGCTCGGGCAGAGCGTTCGACGGGACCGCGTTCTGGGGCGACCCCGTCCTTGAGGGCTGAATCTCGTTCCGCTTGGACGAGGCCGCACTTCCACACTGCACCTCAACCGCCCCATGGGCATCCTGGCCGGGCAGACAGCCCGGATGGAGATGGCAGCAACGGAGCCGCGAGGGGGCGGTTCCTCGGCGAATGAAGCCTGTGCCGCCCTCTCCCATGATCAAGAGGACAGCCCAAGGAGGGATGCGTAGGGCAGGGCCTCACCTTCCGTGTTCGCGGTTACCCCAGTATGACTATGACGCCGCCGTTGCCGCCGTAGCCGTAGCCGGGTCCGTAGCCGTAGCCGGGGCCGTACCCGAACCCGGGTCCGAATCCGTAGCCGCCATAGCCGTAGCCGCCGTAACCGCAGCCGTACCCCCAGCAACCACCGTGGGCGATGACGGACTGCTGGGTGGAGGTGGTGGTCTGCTGTGGCGCGGCGGCGGCCGTGCCGACCCCGACGAGCGCGAGGAGGGGTGCCGCGAGAGCGGTTGCGGCGACCCGGCGGGCGGTGATGCTGTTGATGAACATGGTCGTTGCCAAGGGTGGCGGTCCCGCCGCGGCAGGCGGGTCAGTCTTTGGCGGGACCGTGTCTGGAGCCCGCCTGACCGCTTGCCTTGGCCCCGCACAGTCAGGCGGGTCGCTTCTTGAAGGGTTACGGGCTGCGCTCCGCGTGGGCGGGCGTCAGGAGGTGCCAGCCGGCCCCGGAGCACTCCTGGGGGACCGGCGGGAAGGTGTGGCCCTGCACGTCCGTGCTGGTGAAGCGGTGGCCTTGTCCGCAGGTGCATTCGTAGATACCGATGGCGGGGACTTTCTCGCCGGGCCGGTGCATGCGGGCGTTGTCTTCCATGTAACCTCCTCGCCGATGTACCAGTGAGAGCAGCCCCGCCGTCTGTGTGCGGCACGTCCAAGGGGCGAGGCCGCACTTCCACAAGGCGTCCGATCCGCCCAGAGGCACCTGGCCGGACAGACGCCAAGCTGAACGGGACGACAACAGCGGGCGACCCATGGGAGGTGTCCCTCAGCGGAGCACACTCTGACGCCTGTGACGCCCCCTCGCGACGATGTAGACGAGGTCGAGCACGAGGACCACGACGCCGATGATCAAGAGATAGAACAGCCCATGGGCGACCGCGCCGATCAAACCCAGGATGATCGCTGCGATGACAAGCAGCAGAAAAAGCACCATTTCCAAGCACCTCCTCGACGCATCTCCGCGAGGGCGGGGGGCCACCGCCACCCCCCGATGGATTGGGCGGTGGTCCCAGTAGAGCGCCTTGCCCCGGGCAGGCCCGGGAAACCACTACGCCGGAGTAACTCACCGCGCGCCGAACCGCCCCGCATTTAACGCTGTCGGTATGCGCGCGATCTGGACCGGCTACGTATCCTTTGGCCTGGTCACACTGCCCGTCCACCTCTACTCCGCGACCGAGGAGCACGGCAGCGGATTCCATCAGGTCCACGCGGCCGACGGGGCGCGCATCCGGCACCGGCCGGTGTGTGAGCGCGAGGACGTCGAAGTCCCGCAGTCGGAGATCGCGCGCGGCTGGGAGCGGCCGGACGGCCGGACAGTGGTGCTCCTCGACGAGGACCTGGCCGCGCTCCCCCTCCCAACGAGGAAAACGGTCGAGGTCCTCGGATTCGTCGACGAGCGCGACGTCGACCCGGTCCTGTACGCGAAGCCGTACTGGGTGGGTGCCGCCGGCGAACCGGGGCAGCGTCCGTACGCGCTGCTCGTCGAGGCCCTCGCACGGCATGGCACGGTCGCCGTGGCGAAGGTGACGCTGCGGACAAGGGAGCGCCTGGCGGTGCTCCGGCCGCGTCACGGGATGCTCGTCCTGCACACGCTGCTCTGGCCGGAGGAGATCCGGGAGCCGGACGACCTGTCGAGCGCGGTCCCGGTCACGGAGCGGGAGCTCGAGCTCGCCGAGCTCCTCATGGACGCCTTGGCGGGCGTCGAGATCCATGAGCTTCACGACGGGTACGCCGCGGCGCTGGAACAGTTGGTGGCGGCGAAGGTGGCCGGGGTCGAGGTGGAGGAACCGACCGAGCCGGTGGAGGTCGTCAACCTGATGGCTGCACTCGAGGCCAGCATCGCCGCGGCGCGCCGAGAGTGACCGGGGGCCGCGAGCGGATATGTCACGCCAGGTCATATCTGACCTGGGCGGCGCTACCACCGCCGGACGTCCACTCGTCCACTGCCTGCCGCAACGGGAACCGACAGGCGACGCTGCGGATTTTCCTGTAGTCACCGTCATACCGCTCACCCGGCCGGTGATGAATCTCCGGCTATGACCGCTGACATTCACCGGTGCAGCTCCTGGCCGCACGGACCGCCCGCCATAATGAGACGTATGGCAGCCAGCTCGCACCCCCCGGTGTCCGGGACCGCAGACCAGTCCGGCGCGTACGCCGAGGACCTCGCGCTGTATCGGGAGAAGTTCCGTAAGCGTCTGCCGACGTCGCTGGACGGGCTCCACGGCCCCACCGGCGGGACCGTGGATCTGCCACTGCATATCGCCTGGTCAGGGATGACTTCCTACGACATGGAAAAACCCCGCCAGCGCATGGGCCTGTACCGCACCGTCCTGCACGACGGGCTGCGCGACGACCTGCCCCTCTACCTCAACGGAGATCTTCTCCTGCAGATGTGGCCGGTCCTGCGCACCCTCGTCGGACGGACCGTGCGTACCGTCTGGGAGGACGCCTTCCCACAGCTCGCCGCCCGCGCCCGAGCCGCCGCATGACAGACATGCCAGAGCTGCACAGGCGGCTCCTGGCCGACGTCCTCGCCCTCGGCTCTCCGTATCCGCTGGTACTCACCGGCGGATACGCCGTCCGAGCGCACCGTCTCGTCAACCGTCCCAGCCAAGATCTCGACGTGGCCACGCAAAGCCCGGAGCCCATGAGCGACATCGCGGTCACGCTCCGTGCTGGGCTAGAGGCGCAGGGCTGGCGGGTCCAGCAGCTGGAGATCGCCCCACTCTCCGCCCGCTTCACCGTGTCCGACCCCGACACAGGACAAGAATGCGAGGTCGACGTCCTCAAAGAGATCTTCTGGCGCCCGGTCGCTCATAGCTCCTACGGCCCCGTCCTCGCCGAGGAAGACGTCATCGGTACCAAGGTCCGCGCTCTCGGCGACCGCGGCGCGCCCCGTGACCTGATCGACGTGTTCGCCGCGTCAAGCCGCTGGTCCACAACCGACCTGGAGGAGTTCGGCCGCCGACACGCCCGGGGCCGCTTTGAGCGCGAAGATCTCCAGGCCAACCTCGCCGGCGCCGAGTGGACCGATGACGAGGCCTTCGCCGCCTACGGCCTCGACGAGTCCACCATTGCCGCACTGCGCTCCTGGGCCGTGCAGTGGGCCGACGAGCTGGCGACCCGGCTTCTCCAGGATCCCGGCGATCCCGAGACCGACTGACAACCGCACGCCTCGCCAGGCGTGGAGCAGCATCGCGGTTGCCGACCATTCAACTGGCTGAGCCGTCGTTCACGTCCTGGGATGGCCAAGCCCCCGGAACGTCGGCCATACCCGCCCGGGTGATCACCACGCCGGACAAGAGTGCCCTCACACTGCGCAGGTGAGGGCCGGCCCCGGTCGGCAGTTCCTCGTCGGGAGCAGGTGCGGATTGTCGCCAGCGCGGTCAGTGGTCGAAGATCAGGCGGCCCGGACGAGCCCGCCGTCGACGAGCAGTTCGACGCCGGTGACATAGCTGCTCTGTCCGGAAGCGAGGAACAGCGCGGCGGAGGCCTGCTCTTCAGGCCGCGCGACGCGACCCAGCGGGACCGAGCCGGCCAGCATGGCCTTGAAGTCCTCGTGGCTGACGCCTTGGGGAGCGGCCTCGTCCACACCAGGGGTGTCCGTCGAACCAGGTGCCAGTGCGTTGACGCGAATACCGCGGCCCTTGAGTTCGCTGGCCCAGGTACGGGTGAAGGAGACGATCGCTGCTTTGGTGGCGGCGTAGACACCCAGTCCGGCTATGGCCGAGCTGGCGGCAATAGAGGACGCGAGAATGACCGACGCGCCGTCGTTGAGCAGAGGCAGGGCCTTCTGCACCGTGAACAACGTGCCGCGCATGTTGAGTCCGACGACCTGGTCGAAGTGCTCCTCAGTCACCGCCTCCAGAGGCACGAACCCGCCGCCGCCGGCGTTCGCGAACAGAACGTCGACGCGACGGCCGTCGTTGCCGACCGTGGCGAACAGCGTGTCGAGATCGTCAAGACTGGTGACGTCACCGGCTACGCCGGTCGCCGCCGGTCCAATGGAGGCCACGGCCTCGTCGACCTCCTCCTTGTTGCGGGCAGTGAGGTAGACGTGCGCGCCTTCCTCAACGAAGCGCCGCGCGGCGGCAAGGCCGATACCCTTGCTGCCACCTGTGACGACCGCGACTTTGCCGTCGAGCTGACCCATTTCACGTACTCCATCTATTTCGGCATTCCGGATTACATCGGATTGCATCCGCTCTCAGCGATTAGATGTCCTGCCCTGCACGGGGATCAATGACAAATTCGATCACCACCCATACCCGTGAGGTATGGCAGGCCATTTCGGGCGATCGCGGAGCAGGCAGTCTCTGCGCCCGCGTGGCGGCTACGGGACGACGGCTGCGTGGGTGAGGCGAATCAGGCCGAGCTTCGCACTGCCGCGTCCGGTGGCCTCAAACTGCGTGGCGCCGAGCCTCTGACATGCCTGTTCCCGGTTGTGCCTCGCTGTCCCTGCGGGTCTGCTGGCCTGCGCCTTATCGAACGGGCACAGGGTGGGCGCGGCGCTCCCCCAGCAGCGGGCAGGAGGGCCGCCGCTTCCGCCTGCGGTGCCGGCTCCGCGGGACCGGGCTCCCCCGTGGGGAGGAGAGGCAGCGGATGGGTGGCGGCTGACATCTTCTGCCGGACCCTGCTTCGAACGCGGCCGACTCGGCGAGCAGCCCGAGCCAGTTGCGGCATGATCGCGGCCAGTCGATTAGCTGGGGGCCGACGTGGCATGGTCTGAACACGCGGGACGCGAGACAGCGTCCGGCTTACCTGCCGAGACTGAGGCGGACAAGAACAATCCGTCGTACTGCCGTGAAGCCTGGCCAGTCACGCGGATGAATGGGACCTGCTGGCCTCGGCAAGGACCTCGGCAAACCGGTGAATGCCGATGAGCCCTTGCTCATCAGGGACACCCCAGTCGACGTTCACGCTGCTCTGGCCACCAGCGTGCCGGTGCTCGCTGTCGCTTCCGGTCGCGGCACCACCGAGGACCTGTGCAACGCCAGCACCACCGTGGTGCTGCCGACCTCACCGCGGTCCTCGCTCATCTCCCACCGGGACTGCGCATCTAGCTCACCGCAGGTCCGCCGCTGTGCGCGTTGCGCAACGACCGGATCAGCGCATCCCGGACACGTTGCGCAGCCCCTGCTCGGCCGTTGAGCGACGTCTCCTGCCTTCCCGCGCAAGTCCTTCACTGACGGTTGTACGTGTCCGCTGCCAGCCCAATGCCCACCCCGAACTGTGGCCGCAACGGCGATCGGTCGGCTCGCTGCCGCTTCGGTCCCGTGACCTGCGACGGTGAGTACCGCCGACAACTCACCGCCTTCAACACCGCCACTCACCAGGGGAATTGTCGCTGAACCGTGATCTCAGACCCCCCAAATCGGTGAGCGAATCGGTGAGTGCCACCGGGCTTCATGGATGACGTCACCTGTGTCTACCCTGCCCGGGAGCCCGCCCATGACCGCCCCAGCTCTTCAGCGCCAACCGCCTGCGAAGGCAGCAGCCGACTCGCCTCCTCTGCACACGCCGCGTCCATCCCTGCGCACTCTCCGGACCACCCGCCGTGGGGTGTCGATGGCCCGCATCGGCGTCTGGGCGGCGCTCGCCACCGGTCCTCTCGCACTGGCCGCCCACTGCGCAACGCCACCGGGAGCGCAAGTGCTTGCGCAGAGCCGGCCAGCCGCATCGGCGCCGGTGCGCACTGCTGACCCGGCCGGTGTCGCAGAGCTGTTCACCGACCTATGGCTGCGCAGCGACAGCGCCGATGTACAGAGCAGCACTGTGCAAGCCGTCCGCGCTCTCGCGCCGGATGTGGCGCTGCCGCAGCGGTCAGGGAAGGCCGCTGCGCAAGCGCTCCAGCGGACCGTCGCGGTGCGCAGCTGGGCGCTGGCCGACAGTTCGTGGTCGGTGGTCGTCGCCGCCCAGTACACGAACCACTCCCCCACCAGGGGCAATCAGCCGACTGGCAGCTCGGTCCGGTACTTCGCCGTGCCAGTCCTGTCCATCCCAGGAGCGGCCGGGACGGGCTCCTTCACGGTGACCGCGCCGCCGGCAGAGGTCGCCGGACCTGTGCTGGCCCCGGTCGCGGAGCGGAAGCTGACACGGGCGTTGCCGACGGACGGCGCGCTGGCGGGCACACTGCAGGAGTTCTTCGCCGCCTACCTGACCGGCGTCGGCGAGGTCGACCGGTACCTGTCGCCGGGAACGAAGCTGTCCGCGGTGAACGGCACGGGCTACCGCTCCGTTGTCGTCGACCATGTCGCCGCCGACCGCGACGTCGCCGACGGAGCCGTGCCGCGCGACGGCACGCGGCTCCAGGTCCGGGCCGGCGTCACCGCGACCGACGGCGCCAGTGACCAGTGGCCACTGAGCTACGCCCTCGCGCTGACCGCTCGGGACGGCCGATGGGAGATCACCGCCGTCCAGGCCGGCACCCCCACCGGCACGACGAAGGCCTCCCCCGGTCTCAAGGAGTCGTCCGGGGGTGGTTCGCAATGAACCCAACACGAATCCAGCTGGCCGGCCAGTTCGCCGACGTCGGCAACTCTCTGCTCGGCACGGCTCGGGACTGGGCGGAGATGGCCCTGCCGACGGTGCTGCTGCTCATCGTGGTGGTCACCGCCGCACGGAAGTTCTCCGTGCGAGCCGCGATCGGTGCGCTGATCGGGCTGGCGCTGTGCATGGGCATCTACCACTCCCGGGACGCTCTCTCGGACGCGTTCACCGACGAGATCAACAACCCCTCCAAGGGCGCCGGAACCATCGTGCGGCAGGTCACCGACCAGCCCGCTCCGCCGCCCTACCGGCAGCCCGGCGAGGCGCTGGAGCGTGTGCTGTGAGCGCCGGGACAGAGCGGGCCCAGGTCGCTCGCGTCTACACCTCGGCTCGCCGGCACCCGTGGGTGCTGGGCAAGCTCGGCGACTTCACGCTGCCGTTCGGCCCCTACACCCCGGCCCAGCTGGTGGTCATGGTCGTCGGCGCGCTGGGGCTGATCAAGACGTTTGCGTGGTGGTCATGGCTGGGTCCGCTGCCGGTGGTGCTGTGGGGGGCCGCGGTGTGGGCGGTGCGTGGCGCGAAGATCGGTGGCCGGTCTCCATTCGCCGCCGCGGCGGGCTGGCTGACGCTGGCGCTGCGGCATCCGGCCGGACGGATCGGCGGCCGCGCCGCCCGTGACCGCCTCCCGAGCCGCCTGACGGGCGCGTTCGTCATCGAGGCCGCCCTGACGCCAGGCGGCTTCTCGTCCAGCCGCACGACGCGGACCTCTCGCCGCCGCGGCGACAGGGCGAACCAACTGGCCAGTCCGGTGCGACCGGCCACTGGCCTGGACCGGCTGTTGCAGCAGACCAGCACCGTGGGGGGTGTGTGATGAGGCTTCCGTTCCGGCACATCGCCGGGCATCTGGTGTGGTCGACGTCCGGCACGGTGTGGGCGGTCTGGCGGGTGGCGCCGATGGGCGGCCGCTACGTCCCCGCGCGGGTTCGGGATGAACTGCTGGGGCGCGTGACCGGTCTAGTGCGGTCCCTCGCCGGTGCGCCGCGGCTGTTCGGCCTGGCGGCTCGGGTGGACCCGGGTGAGATCGCCGAACAGATGGTCACCGGGCTGGACTGGCAGCGCCTGCCGGCATGGCGCGAAGTCGCGGCCGCTTCGCTGGAGCTGCTGGCCAGTCAGGAGATCCACCGACGCACCCTGTGGCTGGCGGTGCCGCTGACCGCACCGGGAGGGCGGTACGAGCTGTCGGCCACGCTCGGTTCGATGTGGTCGGAACTCGCGGCCGCCACCGGCCTGCCTCCCGCACCGGTCCCGGAGGCGGAGGTCACTGACTTCACCGAGCGTGCGCAGCGCGTGCAGGCGGCCCTCGGCGGTGGTCTCGCGCTGCGGCCAGCGTCCCCGGCGGAGATCGTGTGGATGGTCCAGCACGCACTGCACCGCGGCCTGGACGAGCCGCTCCTCGCGGACGCCGAGGCGTCGGTGCTGTACGGCGGGGCTGTGCGTGACGGGCGGCTGCGATCCCCGTCCTACGCCGATCTCGGGCAGGTCCGGCTTGCCGAAGGCGGCCGCCCCTCCCCCAGCGACGCCAAGCGTTCGGGTACCGGCGAGGACCAGACGATCACGAGCAACAAGCGCCGCCCCCGCGATGAAGGCCGTCCGTGGTGGAGGCGCGATGAGGCTGCCTCGCCGCTGCTACGGCGCTGGCTGCAGGTCCAGTGCGAGGCGGGCACCGCCTACCAGGCGCACCTGGCGCTGGCCGAGCTGCCGCCCGCCCGGGCCGTGGACACCTCGGACGTGCTGGCCCAGCTGGAGGGCCTGGACTTCCCCGTCGACTTCACGGTCGACCTGCAGATCGTGCCCGCGGACCGGGCAAAGCAGCAGGTGCAGCGCAAGAAGCGGGAACTGCTGGACCAGGCCGAGCAGTACGGCGCTCAGCCGACCGGCATGCCGCACTCGCTTCCGCATGCCGCCGGTGACCTGGCGGAGGTAGACGCCCGGCTGTCTCGCAGCAGTGTAGAGGTCGAAGTCCAGTCGGTGACTGTGCTGACCGTGTGGGGCGAGGACCCCGTGCTGTGCGATGCCCGGGCGCGGGCGCTGGCCGCGGTGCTGTCGGGGGCGGACTACCGGGCGATCCGCCCGCACGGCATGCAGGAGCACCTGTTCGCTCTTGGTCTGCCCGGTGCGGTGCGGCCGCCGGTGGTGCGGGAGTTCACCCAGCACCAGCTCTCCCAGGACTGGGCTGCGTCGGGTGCCTTCACCTCCATGTCTGTGGGTGACCCCACGGGTCTGATGCTCGGGGTGGATCTGGACTGCGGCACCATCCGCCCGGTCCTGCTGAACATCGCCGACGCCCCGCAGCGCAACGCGTCCGCGTCGGTCGGGATCGTCGGTGACCTCGGGGCCGGCAAGAGCGTCGTGGAGAAGCTGCTGACCTGCTCGGTGGTGGATCGTGGCGGGCGGGCGATCGTCATCGACCGCACCCCGGTCAAGGAGTGGGCCGGCTTCGGCCGCTCCGCTGCCGGGGACCGCTGCCAGGTCATCGACGCCGCGAAGGCCGAGCTGTCGATCGACCCACTGCGGGTGTTCGGAGGCCGGACCGGCGCCCACTACGCCCTGTCCTACCTGACGCTGCAGCTCGGGGTCGGGCCGATGAGCGCGGCCGGCGCCGTGTTGCATCACGCCGTCGAGCACGCGGCCGCGGCACCGGAGCCGTCCATGGCCCACGTCCTGGGGGCGTTGACCGCGCTTGCCGCCGACGACCGGGTGCCCGGCACCCGCCGGGACGCGGCCGCGACCATGGCCGACCTGGTCAGCATCGTCGCCGCGAACCCTCTCGCCGCGATGGTGTTCGACCCCGATCTTCCGCCGGTCTCCCTCGAGGGCGACCTCGGCGCCGACATGGTGGTGGTGACCACCGCCGGGCTCACGCTGCCGCCGAAGGAGGCCTTCGGGAACATCGACGTGCTGCGGCAGCAGCCGCTGGAGGCCCTGATCGGCCGGGCGGTGCTGTATCTGATCGCAGCGCTGGCCCGGCAGGCCGCGTTCACCGACCCGGGCCGGTTCTGCGCGATGGCACTGGACGAGTGCTACTGGCTCACCTCGAGCACGGAAGGCTCCGCGCTGGTCTCCGAGATCCTCCACGACGGGCGCAAGCACGCCGCAGGCGTTGTCCTCGGCGCCCACGACGTCGACGAACTCGGCCCGGATGCGGGTCTGCTGGCGTACAAGCTGCTGGCCCGCACCAGCGACCACGCCCGCGCCGCCAAAGGCCTGGCGTTCCTCGGCCTGGACGGCGAGTCCGAGGACCTGGTGCGACTGGTGAGCACTGGGCTGTCGCCGGTCGGGCAAGCCGGCCGGGAAGGCGAGATGCTGCTGCGCGACCCGCGCATGCAGGTCGGCCGCATCAAGGTCCACGTGCCGCCGGTGCCGCGGATCGAACAGGCCATCTTCACCACCCCCGGCGCGGACCTCGCCCCGGCGGCCGCCGGGAACTCACGGTGAACCGCTGCAGCCGGGGACGGCTGTTCTTGGTGGCGGCGACGGTGTCGGTCCTCACCGCGTGCATCGTCGCAGCCTGGGCGCTCCCCCGTCCTACGGCGGCTGCAGTCCCTGACTCTGCCTCGGTGGGGCAGACCAGCACGGTGACTGCCTCAGCTCAGAGCGACCGTGGCGGTCCGTGCGATCTGATCGCTGGTCCGGCCCGAGCGTACTGCGAACCACGGCCCGGTGCGCAGGTCGTCAGTGCTGAGAGCACGTCGGCCCAGGGGTTGTGGCTGGTGGGGTTCTCCACCGCGGCGATCGCCGCAGCCGTCGGTCTCGCGATGGGGGCCGGACGTCGCAGGGGGCAGCGATGAGGCGTTTCGACCGCGGCACCCTTCGCTGTGCGGGCTTCGTGGCCCTGCTCGTGGTGGTGTTCTTGACGGTGAACACGTCCGTCGCGGCGGCCGCCGACCATGCAGCCTCCGCCGGCGGGGGACTGTTGGCCCCGCTGGACGTCACCACGTCCGAGGGCGCTCCCCTGAGCGGGTATGAGCTGCGGGCCGACGGTGGCGACATCACCGACGTCACTCGCCAGTTCCAGACTCTCGTCTTGGGAGGGCTGTTCTCTCTGGTGCGGATGTTGGTCGGGCTGGCGTGCTGGCTGATCGGGTTCGCGTTCGAGTTCCCGCTGCTGACCGCGATGCTCCGCCCCGCGCAGGCCGTCTCCGACGCCTACGCCACCCACGTGGTCGGTGCGATCGGCCTGGAAGGGGTCCTGCTGGCGTGGGCGTTCGTGTTCGGGCTGATCCTGGTCGCCCGCGGCAGGGTCGGACGCGGCCTGGGCGAGATCCTCCTGACCCTGGTGATCGCGGCACTGGCCGCGTCAGTCTTCGTCCGGCCCGACTATCTCCTCGCCAAGGAGGGGCCGCTGGACCAGACCCACCAGGCCGCCCTCGAACTCGCGGCGATCACCAGCAACTCCTACTTCGGTAACACCCCCACCAGCGGTCCGGCCAGTCCGGCCTGCGACCGTGTGGACCGCCCCGCACCGGCCACCTGCACCGGGGCGACCGCGCTCGGCGGGGCCGACGTGGCGAAGTTCGTGCAGGACGCCCTGACCAACGCACTGGTCGTCAAGCCGTTCCAGTTGCTGCAGTACGGACGGCTGCTGGACGACGGCAAGCCGGAGAACCGTGCCGCCTACGCCGCGCACCTGAAGATGATCAAAAGCACGGACGCGGACCAGCACGGCGACACCAGCACATGCGACAGCATCCCGGGGCCGGCCAAGGACTACTGCAACGACACCGCCACCTCACCGCTGGACCAGAGCCCCCAGGACGCGAAGTTCAGCGCCCTGCTGGACGAACTGCAGGACGCCGGCGACGTCGGCAAGCAGGCCGCCGACTACGCCCGCGCGCCGTCGTGGGACAGGATCGGCGGGGTCCTGCTGCTGGGCATCGCCGCCGTGGTCGTCACGGCCATGGCCGTCTCACTCGCCCTGATCCTGCTGAGCTCCCAAGCCGCCGACGTCGCGGCGGCCGCGGTCGGCGGGATCACGTTCATCTGGGGCATGCTGCCCGGCCCGTCCCGCATGGCCGTATGGCGGTGGCTCGGCACCTTCCTGGCCTCGGTGATGGTCATGTTCACCACCGCCATGGCCATCCCGATGTTCGGGATCGGCATCGATGCGCTCCTCACCTCCACCGGCGGCGACCTCATGGTGGAACGCCTGCTGCTGCTGGACGCCTTCGCGATCGCAGCTTTGGCATTCCACCGGCGCCTGATGGCCGCCACCGCGCAGTTCGGGCAGCGCCTCGCGCTGCGGATGCGGTACGCCAAGGTCGGTGGCACCCACCTGCCCGGCGACAACAGCGAGCTCGGCGCCGCGATCGGCGCCCACCTGTCCGGCTCCGGTGGGGGCGGGCTCGGCCTGGGTCTGGGCGGGTTCTCCGCAGCGCACGGCTCGCTGCTGCTCCGGCAGCGGTTCCTGTCCAACGCCCTGGCGATGACCGACGGCACCGGAATGCCAGCCGACACCGGCCGGCTGGCCACCGACGCCCTGGCCGAAGCCCGCCGCGGCCTTGCCCCGCTGGGCATGGCCATCACCTCCGCCACCCTCGGAGTACGCGGGATGCGCGGGGCGTTGCGCGGTGCCTACGCCACGCTGGTCGGTCAGCGCCCGGACGACGAGACGCTGGAGCGGATGCGGCGTCCCGTCGGTCCCGGTGAGCAGGACGGCGAGGGCAACACGGTCACCCAGGGCGAGGCCCTGGTCGTCGACCGCAACGGGGTGCTGCTCCACGACCCGGACACCCAGCGGACGTTGCTGAGCACCCGCTTCCACAACCGGGCCGTGCGGTTCCGCGGGTACCGCATCGCCCGGCACACGGCACGGTTCGCCTACGGATCCACGCTCGGCCTGCCCCGCCGGGCTGCGGCCGGCCGGCAGCACATCACCGACTTCACCGAGGATGCCTGGCACCAGCTGCAGGTCACCCGGGGACGTGTCCAGGACGATACCCACGCCTGGGGCCAGGCTCGGCGCGGCATCCAGCGAGGCACCGCCCACGTCGGTCAGCGCCTGGCGACCGCGATCGACGTCCACGACCCGGCGATGCGCACCCGCGCGTTCGTCCGCGACACGGCCGTGGGCGGCTGGTTGTTCGGCGCTCGCAGCGACGGCCGCAGCGCGGACCCGGCAGCTGGTGCCTCGCTGCCGGAGACCGGTCCGAACGTCGACCGGCGGCGGGTGTTCGACGCGCTGATGGAGGCGCAGCGCACTGACTGGCAGTGGGACCGCGATCACGGCGGTGAGTCGTGAAGGCGGTACGCCGGGGGGTCTGGCTGGTCGTGCTGATGGTGGCGGCCGCGGTGTGCTGCGCGGGCCCGCTCGGGGCGATCGTTGCCGCAGGGATCAGCCAGACCGCGGTCAGCAGTGGTCTGGCGGCCGTAACGGGGATACCGGCCCGGATGCTGACCGCTATCGCCCACGGCGCCCAGGCGGTGCACGAGACGTCGCCAGGGTGCCGGGGGATGCGGTGGCAGGTCCTGGCCGGCATCGCCGCCATCGAGTCGAACAACGCCGCCGGGCACACGATCGGCCCGGGCGGTGACATCACCCCGCGCATCCTCGGGCCGCGCCTGGACGGCTCCGGCGCAGGCGGGAACACCGCAGCGATCCGGGACACCGATGACGGCCGCTGGGACGGCGACCGGCAATACGACCGCGCCGTGGGGCCGTTCCAGTTCCTGCCCGCCACTTTCGCCACGATCGGGCGGGACGCGAACGGTGACGGCCGCATCGACCCGCACAACGCCGACGATGCTGCTCTCGCCGCCGCAACGTACCTGTGCGGGGACGGGCGCGACCTCACCGACGAGGACCAGCTGCGGGCCGCGGTGTTCTCCTACAACCACTCCACCGCCTATGTCACCGACGTCCTCAACGCGATCCACCGCTACGACACGACCGGCACGACCGGTGGGGGCGCCGCCGCAACCGGTGATGCCCGGACCGTGATCGCCGCCGCGCTGGCCCAGCAGGGTGTGGCGTATTCGTGGGGCGGCGGCAACGCGGCCGGGCCCGCCCCCGGGATCTGCTGCTCCCCCGGCCAGCATCAGGACGGCCGCCAGGTCGTCGGCTTCGACTGCTCGGGTCTGACCCTGTACGCCTACGCGCAGGTCGGCGTGAGCCTCCCTCGCCTCGCGCAGGACCAGGCCTCGGTCGGCCGCCGCATCCCCGCCGCCGCCGGATACGAAGCGCTTCGGCCCGGCGACCTGGTCTTCTACGGCCCCAATCCCAGCAGCAATGCCGGGATCCACCACGTCGGGATCTACCTCGGCAACGGACAGATGGTCAACGCCCCCAAGCCCGGCACCAGCGTGCGGATCGACCCTCTGACTGCCCTGCCCGACTACGCCGGAGGAGTACGAATCGTATGAACACCCGCCAGTCATCCAGGCTTTCCGGACCCGCGCTGACCGCCATCGCCGCCGTGCTGGCCATCACCGGTGCCGGACTGCTGGCCGTCTCCGCATCAGGGGGCCCAGGCCACCGCGCGGCAGCTGCCCGGACGGCGGCTGCGGAGCCGTCGGCCAATTCCCAGTGCCCTGCGGTGTCGACGTTGGCAGCACCCGCCGCGCGTCCTTCGAGGTCGCCGCGTTCTGGACATGTCACGGCGACCAAACCGCCCGCCGTCAGGACCGGAGCGCCCGCCACCGGCGGCGCGCATCCGCCACCCGGCGCCGGACCGGAGGCTGACCCGCTCGTGCAGGACGCCATGAACCGGTCGGCGGCCGGGGACTTGGCTCCGGCCACGGGCCGGCACCTGGTCGCCCTGGCGAAGGCGGTATGGGCCGCGGACATCACCGGCGCCGGTCGTGACCGATGGCCGGGCTACTTCACCGATCCCGCGCCGTCGGCTGTCTACACCCGGTTCCGGATCCAGGCCGCCGTCGCCGACCGTGACCCCGATCGCCCCGAGGGCGTGGTGGTGCGGCTGGTGTGGGCGGGTGCTGACCCGGCCGGGACATTCCTGGACGGCCGCACGGCGACCATCCGTCTGATCAAGAAGGGAGAGTCATGGAGTCCCGTACGGTGATCCTCGCCGACAGCCCGCTGTGGAGCGGCACCACCGATCTCTTGCTCTGGGCTTGGCACGTGCTGGTGTGGGTGCTGGCGAACGCGATGTGGCTGAGCATGCTCGCCGCGTTCAGCTGGATCGCGTGGGATGTCGCGCGGCGCTACTTGGCCACGCGCGCGCTCAAGGACCGCGCCTACGTCGAGCTGGTGCCGGGCGGGCAGTTCGAGACGTCCGAGGAAGAGATCCTGCGGTTCGGTGCCCAGCTGATCCGGGCCGCGTCCGCAGGCAAGTGGTGGGTGCCCCGCGACGCCCGCACGGTGCGGATCCGGCTACGCGCCGACGGCACCCGGCCGCTGACGTACCGGGTGGAGGCGCCTGTATCGGCCGCGCATCTGCTGCAGCAGACCCCTTACGCGCGGGTCCGTAGCGAGCCCGCGCGGCCGATCGCCTACAAGAAACGCACGCACACCGTGCGGGCGGTGTTCGCCCCGCACGGCACGGCCGCCTCCCGGCTGCGGGAGGTTCCCCTCGAGCCGGACCCGCTGCAGCCACTGATCGACGCCGTCGCCGACCTTCGTGCCGACCTCGGCGACCTCGCCGAGGTCTGCCTGGACATCTCCCCCGCATCCAAGTGGCATCTGAAGAGTCGCCGGCAGCAGGTCGTCCATGCCTCCCGGCAGCGCGCCCGCAGGGAAGCGCGCCGCGAGGCGCAGTGGATGGCGCAGGACGCCGCGACGTTGGAGGACTCGTGGGGCTGGCAGCTCGCGCAGCTGCTGACGCCGCCGGATCAGCGCGCCAGCAGGCGGCGGCTGATGATGTCGCCGCGGCCGCCGCGGATCGACCGGGAGAAGGCGCTGGGCAAGCTGATGGAGGACACCGGCCTAGTCCGGGTGCAGCTGCTTGTGCGGTGCGCGTCGGATCAGATCGGGCGGGCTGAGCGGCGGCTGCGGCACATCGAAGCCGCGCTGGACGTGTACGCGGCGCGCACCAGGTTGTCGTCGGTGGGCTGGTCTTGGGGGCCGTTGCGGTTCGGGCCGGACCGGTGGCCGTGGCGGCCGAGGTTCGACGAGCGGTGGGCCAGCGGCCGCATCCACCCGCGCCGGGACTCCTGGGCGCGGATCGAGGAAGTCGCCGGGCTCCTCAAGCCCCCGACGATGCACGCCCGGCTGCCGCTGCTGGCCGGGGACATGCCCAGCTTCGAGCCGAAGAAGGACCTGCTGCCGCAGGGCTGGTACCGCGCCGCGGACGGCACCGAGCGGCTGCTGGCCACCCGGGAAGCCGACACCCTCTTCGAGGTGCAGGTCGGCAAGGCCGGCTGGGGCAAGACCACCCGCGCCCTGGTCCAGGCCGTCGCCGTCGCACACAACCGGGGCGGGCTCGCGTTCATCGACCCGCACCGCGACTCCTGGGCAACCGTCGCCCCGTACCTCGCCCACGGCACCATCATGAACCGGGCGTGGCTGTTCGATCTCACCGTCCGCAAGCCCACCGACCGGCTGGCCTGCTGGAACCCGCTCAGCATGACCTCGGGTGCGGCGCCGCACGAGGTGACGGCCGCTGTCGTCGACGCGTTCGCGACCTCGCTCGGGTGGGGGGACGCCAACGCGCCGCGTGCCATCACGATCCTGACCAAGGCCGTGGAGGCGCTGGTCGCCGTCAACGTCCAAGCGGTGGCGGCCGGGAAGGCGGACTGCCAGGCCACCATCTTCCAGCTCCGGGCCCTGCTCACCGACAAGATGTTCCGGGCCTTCGCGGTCAACCGGATCGACAAGGAGGCGCAGCGGTGGTGGGCCACCTCGTTCCCCGCGATCCCCGCCGATGCTCTGCCCACCATCCTCAACCCGATCGACCGGCTCGCCGCGTCCCCGGTCATCAAGGCCTTCCTCGGCTCCCCCACCGGCAGCTACGACATGCGGCACGCCATGGACCGTTCCAAGGTCGTGTGGATCTGCCCGGCCGGCACCGGCCCCACCGACCGCCTGCTCACCTCCATGATCGTCCGCGACATGCTCCGCGCCGGGTTGTCCCGACGTGATGTCCCGGAGCGGGACCGCAAGGCGTTCCGGCTGTATCTGGACGAGCTGATCTCCCTGGACGGGGCCGCCTCGAGTTCGCTGGCTGAGATCACCGAGCAGCTGCGGAAGTTCGGGGTGCGGATGCACGGCATGACGCAGCTGCTGCATCGCATCAGCCCAGACGTACGCACAGCCCTCCTGCAGAACGCGTCGTCGCTGTCGACCACGGCGGGCTCGGTCGAGGCCGTCCGGTACATCACCGACGAGTGGGGTGAGCAGGTCAGCCCAGCTGACGCGGCCGAGCTCGGCCGCTACCAGCACTTCGCGTCCTTCACCGTGGGCGGCAAGCGCGTCGGGCCGCTGCGGATTCGAGGCCCCGAGCTCAACGACGTGTTCCGGGACCTGTACCGACCCAGCAAGCGCGGCTCTCTACTCAAGGCCGCCCACGACAACACCGGCGCCAAGCCCCTGGCGGAGCTGACTGCTGTCGCCTCCACCCACGAAATCTCCGTCCTCAGCTTCCTCACCAACCAGGAACCCGGAAGCGGTCCCGCTACTGGAAGCCAGGGACCCGGTGAACCGAAGCCTGGCCCCTCCTCGGGGCCGACCGCCCTCACACCCACGCGGCAGGAGCTGTTCGCATGAGCACAGAAACCGAGGTCGACGCCTTCGCTACAACAGCGACCGGTGACGACGCCGAATCAGACAACCAGCCCAGCACGGAGGACTCCTACGCGCATCAGGTCCTCGCGCTGATGGCACAGCACCGGCTCGCTACGACCCCGCAGGTGCATCAGCTCATCGCTCCCGACCGCAGGCGCCAGATCACCTCCGTCGTTTTGAACGCGCTGCGCGAGGACAAGCTGCTCTCCTACACGGTCCTGCCGGCCAGCAACCGCACCAGGGCGTGGTACCTCACTCCTCTGGGAGCCCGCGTCGTCGCGACCTGGCCCGAGCTGCGCGGCCGCCCCGTTCAGGCGCCCTCCGGGGGAACCGATGCCGGTCTGCGGGCAGCCCACACGCTCACCGTGCTGCGAGCGCATCTGGCGTTTCTCACCGATGCCCGTGCGCGCGGCGATGAGTACGGACCGCTGGACTGGGTGCCTGAGGTCGCGCACCGGCTGCCGGACACCGGCGGTGAGGACCGGCTGATCGCCGACGCAGTCCTTCACTACACCGCCATCACCCCACGCAGGCTGCAGTTCCGTGCGTTCGTCGAGGTCGACCGGGCCACCATGAGCAGCGAGCGCCTGTCGAGAAAGCTGATCTCGTACGCGCGGTTCCACGAGTACGTGCCACAGCCGCCCGGGCGTCGGGGCACCGTCGCCGACCAGGACGCGATGCTTGCCTGGCAGCGCTTCTACCCGCGCTTCCCCCGCGTGCTGTTCGTCCTCACCGGCGCCGGGCCCGATGCCCTGCAACGGCGCATAAGCGACCTGCGGGCCATGGTCGCGGGGCACCCGCTGGTGGCCCAGCTGGCCGGGCATGTCCAGCTGGGTGCGGCAGTGCTGGAGGACCTCGAACAATACGGGGCATCCGGCCCGGTCTGGACGCCCCTCGCGGGCGACCAGACGCGGCGTTCCTGGATGGACCTGTAAGCGACATGGAGAAGCTGCGGAGCCGGCCGCCGCGGTTCGTGGCGCTGGACAACAGGGCCGTCGACGATGTGCGGCTGAGCGTGCTGGACGTCGGGCTGCTCGCGGTGGCGCTGCGCTGCCCGGACGGGGCTGATTTCACCGTCGCGACGCTGGCGCGGAAGCGCCGGCCGGGCCGTGAGGCGTTGACCAAGGCGATGCGGAACCTGGTGGTCTGTGGCTACATCGTGAAGCTGAAAATCGAGGACGCGCGCAGCGGGACGTGGCGGACGGAGTTCTCCGTTGCCGACCTGCCCTTCACCACCTACGACGTGAACGGCCTGCTCTCCGAGGTCTGTGATGCGCGGGCGGTCCGGGAGGAACCGGTGTGGCTCGACCCTCGCAGCGCCACGGCGCAGTCGCCGGGAGATCAAGGAGGGGACGGGCCGGCCGCTGGAGGGGGAGCCGAGTGACGGGTTTCCGGCGGTCGGTGAGCCGACTGTCGGAGGCCCGTCGGCTAGAGAACTGCTGAGCCTTTTCAGCGGGGCCACCGATCGGGTGACGGCCGGCTGGTTGGAGACCGGCGCGAAACGGACGAGGCTCCTCGGCGGTTGAGCGAGATGTCTGACGTCTCAGCTCTTCTGCCAGGGAGCCTCGTTGGTTACCTATCCTGCCGCACTGGACCTGCCTCACTCGCTGGTTGAGTGGGTGACGATGCTGATCGTCACCCGGGAGGGTGACCGCCGCTGCAAGCTCCGGCCTTCGCAGCGTGCCCTGGTCGCGCTGGTGTACCTGCGCAAGCACGACACTCTCGCGCAGATCGCGGCCGGCTTCCGGATCAGCGTGGGCACTGCCCACGCCTATGTGCACGCGGTCATCGACCTCCTGGCCCGCCGTGCGCCGGGCCTGACCCGCGCCCTGCGCGAGGCGGATACGGAGTATGTGCTGGTGGACGGCCCGCTCGCCGAGTGCGACCGTGTCGGCGACGGACGTGCCGACTATTCCGGCAAGCACCGCCGCCATGGCGTGAACCTGCAGGTCATCACAGACCCGCAGGGCGAGATCGTATGGATCTCCCGCGCTCTTCCGGGCCGCACTCACGACCTGACCGCGGCCCGAACCCATCACATCGTTGCCACCTGCGTCCGCCTCGGCATCCCCACCCTGGCCGACCTGGCCTACCTCGGTGCCGGCGGCACCTTCGCGACGCCAACCCGACGCCCACCCCGCAAGGAGCACACCGCCCGGCAAAGAGCGCTGAACCGCGCACACGCCCGGCTCCGGTATCCCGTCGAACGCGGCATGGCCACCCTCGAGCGCTGGCGCATCTTCCGTCACGCTCGCTGCAGCCCCAACCGCCTGTCGTCAGCAGCCAAAGCCATCCTCACCCTGGAGAGGCAACGCTGGAAAAGCTCACTGACTTGTAATGCGTGATGTCGTGGGGTGCTGACAGGTCGTGATCGTCGCGGTAGACCACGGTCATGAGGTATGCGCAGGGTGGCGGGTTGACTGCCGAGCGGCGGGCGTTGCGCGAGCATGCCCGTCACCGTGGCGGCGGCCGCTTAGCTGAGCCACCAACGGAGACAATTTGTGACACTATCAGGGCCCCCTGCCGCTGACATCGCGACAGGGGCCCTAGTGTCCTGAGTCGTTGATTCGCTGCGTAAGTTGGTGATGGTTCGGCATGATGGTCGGATGGCGAGGACGGGACGGCCGAAGGCTGAGCTGGTACTGAGCGACGATGAGCGCGAGACGTTGACCCGCTGGGCCAGGCGCCGGACGTCTTC
>NZ_JBEXYN010000057.1:0-45131 GCF_040630935.1 Streptomyces sp. NPDC005722 | reverse complement strand
TGCTTCACCGAGATCTTGATGTCCCGGAAGCCGTGCTCCTCGAACAGCGAGCACTCCCACAGCGCCGACTCCACCAGCGCCTCGGGGGTGGCCTTCCCGTACTTCTCCAGCAGCCGCCGGTCCAGCGACCCGGCGTTCACACCGATCCGGATCGGCACACCCGCCCCGGAGGCCGCCCTGGCGATCTCCTTCACCTTGTCGTCGAACTGCCGGATGTTGCCCGGATTCACCCGCACCGCCGCACACCCCGCGTCGATCGCCGCGAACACGTACTTCGGCTGGAAGTGGATGTCCGCGATCACCGGGATCTGCGACTTCCGCGCGATCTGCGGCAGCGCGTCGGCGTCGTCCTGCGAGGGACAGGCCACCCGGACGATCTGGCAGCCGGACGCCGTCAGTTCGGCGATCTGCTGCAGGGTCGCGTTGACGTCGGCGGTGAGCGTCGTCGTCATGGACTGGACCGAGACGGGGGCGTCGCCGCCCACCGCCACCGGCCCGACCTGGATGCGCCGCGAACGGCGGCGCTCCGCGAGCGGCCGGGCCGGTACGGAGGGCAGGCCGAGCGCAACGGGCTCGACAGCTGTCATCGCGACGTCACTTCCCGCGGTTGCCCGTGACGGTCTCCCGGGTGGCCCTGATGGACTCCTTGAGGGAGGTCATCGTGGCCAGGACGGCGGTCGGCTCGTAGCCGCAGTGCGCCATGCAGTTGGCGCAGCGCGGGTCCTTGCCGCGGCCGTACTTGCTCCAGTCGGTGTCCTCGACGAGCTCCTTGTACGTGGTCACGTATCCGTCGCTCATGAGGTAGCAGGGGCGCTGCCAGCCGAACAGGGAGTAGTTGGGGATCGCCCAGGCGGTGCAGGGGAAGTCGACCTTCCCCTCGAGGAAGTCCAGGAAGAGGGGGCTGTGGTTGAGCCGCCACTTCTTCCGGTTGCCCCCGGAGAAGGCCTTCTTGAACAATTCGCGGGTCTGTTCCACGCCCAGGAAGTGCTCCTGGTCGGGAGCCTTCTCGTAGGCGTACGCCGGCGAGATCATCATCTCGTCGACGTGCAGGTCGTCATTGAGGAAGTTGAGCACCTCGATGACCGTCTGCGGGGTGTCGGTGTTGAAGAAGGTCGAATTGGTGGTGACCCGGAAACCGCGCCGCTTGGCCTCCTTGATCGCCTCCACCGCCTCGTCGAACACGCCTTCCTTCGCGACCGACTCGTCGTGCCGCTCGCGCAGTCCGTCGATGTGCACGGCGAAGGCGAAGTACGGCGAGGGGGTGAACTTCTCCATCTTCTTGCGCAGCAGCATGGCGTTGGTGCAGAGGAAGACGTACTTCTTCTTCGCCACCAGCTGCCGCACGATCTCGTCGATCTGCGGGTGCATCAGGGGTTCGCCGCCGGCGATCGACACCATCGGCGCGCCCGATTCCAGGACGGCTCCCACCGCCTGGGCCACCGGCATGCGCTGCTTCAGCACGCCCGCCGGGTGCTGGATCTTCCCGCACCCCTCGCATTTCAGGTTGCACGCGAAGAGTGGCTCGAGTTCGACGATGAGCGGGAACTTCTCACGCCTGCGGAGCATTTTCTGTTCGAAGAGATAGGTGCCGACCCTGATGGACTGTCGGAGCGGCATGGCCATCTAGCTCACCTCCAGGGGAGCGCAGTAGAGCGGTGCCAATCGAGAAAGGCAGGAAGAAGGTCCCTCAGCACGCGGAAGGCCTTGATCCCCGTGCGGAGCGTGCCGACCCGCACGAGCTCGAACTCGGGCGTGTCGACGACCACACGGGCCGCGGCGACCGGGCGTGGACCCCGGGCGAGCGCGGCCCGCATCATCGCCGCCGACTCCATGTCGACGGCAACGGCACCGGTGGCCCGGAGCGCCGCCCGCTCCGGGCCCCGTACGACGTGGTCCGACTCCGCGAGCCGGCCCACGTGCACGGTGTGTCCCGCCGCCTTGAGGGCGGCGGCGAGTGATTCCCCGTCGTGCGGCTCGTCGGCGACGACCACGTCGCCGGGCCGCATGCCGGGGGCCAGCCCGGCGCAGAAGCCGGTCGTGAGGACCGCCGCACGGTCGAGGGCGGGGTCGCGCAGCGCGGCGGTGACGGCGCGTTCCGCGGCCTGCGGCCCCATGCCCGTGCGGACGAAGGCGACCGGGCCGGCGGCGTGGCTGCGGTCGCCGCCGCGCAGGGCGAACCGTTCCACCCGCAGCGCGCAGACGATGAGCAGAGGTGGGCCGGAAGGCCCCATCAGGCCCCCTTCCGTAGCCCGCCGAACGGCTCGCCGCGCACGTAGCGCCCGAGGGCGGTGAGCGGGAAGACCATCCGGTAGAGGTGGTAGTTGATGGAGAAGTCCCTGGGGAAGCCGGTGCCGGTGAAGTACGGCTCGTCCCAGGACCCGTCCTCCTTCTGGGTCCGGGCCAGCCAGTGCACCCCGCGCCGCACCGCCTCGCCGTCGCGTTCCCCGGCCGCCAGCAGCGCCAGCAGCGCCCAGGCCGTCTGGGAGGCGGTGGACTCGCCCCGCCCGATCCACTCGTCGAAGGAGTACGAGCGCAGGTCCTCGCCCCAGCCCCCGTCCTCGTTCTGCACGGTCTCCAGCCACGCCACGGCCCGCCGGATCGCGGGGTGGCCCGCCGGGAGGCCGGCCGCCACGAGGGCCGGGACCACCGATCCGGTGCCGTAGATGTAGTTGACGCCCCAGCGGCCGAACCAGGCGCCGTTGCGCTCCTGTTCGGCGAGCAGCCAGTCGATCCCGCGCCGGGTGTGCGGGGCGTGCTCCAGGCCGAGGGCGGCCAGCATCTCGACCACGTGGGCCGTGACGTCGGCCGACGGCGGGTCGATGACCTCGCCGAAGTCGCAGAAGGGCAGCCGGTTGGGGAAGGCGCTGGTGTTGTCGGCGTCGAAGGCGCCCCAGGCGCCGTTCTTCGACTGCATCCCGACGTTCCAGCGCACCCCGCGGTCGACCGAGGCCTTCATCCGTTCCGGGTCCGGGTGGTCGACCCTGAGCAGGGCGAGGACGACCTCCGCGGTGTCGTCGATGTCGGGGTAGGTGTCGTTCTGGAACTCGAACGCCCAGCCGCCGGAGGGCAGCCCCGGCCGCTGCACGGCCCAGTCGCCGGACTTGGTGATCTGCTCCCCCAGCATCCACTCCGCCGCCTTGACCAGGGCCGGGTCGTCGGCGGGCACGCCCGCGTCGGCCAGCGCGATGGTGGCCAGGCAGGTGTCCCAGACCGGGGACTGGCACGCCTCGATCATCCGCGTGTCCTTGTCCGGCCATACCGCGAACTCGTCCAGCGCCTTGAGCCCGGCGCGCAGCACGGGGTGGTCGAGGTCGTAGCCGAGCAGGTGGAGCGCGATGACGGAGTACACGGCGGGCGGCTGGATGCCGCCGAAGCAGCCGTCGTTCTCCTGGCGTTCGATGATCCAGCGCGCCGCCGAACGCATCGCGGCCCGCCGCAGCGGGCGCACGCTGACCTTGCGGTAGGCGTGCAGGGCCCGGTCGACCCGCTGGAAGAACCCGTCCCAGCTGGACAGCGGCGCCAGGGGGAGGGACGGGTTGGGCCGCGCGGGGTCGGTGTGCAGCTCGTCGAGGACGAACGGGGCGGGCCGTACCGGCCGGTGGGCGGCCACGATGGTCAGCGGCACGATGGTCTGCCGGGCCCAGCTGGCGAAGGAGTAGATGTTGAGCGGGACCCACTTGGGCAGGTAGATGAGCTCGGGCGGCAGTTCCGGCAGGTCCTCCCAGCGCCACCAGCCGAAGAGCGCGAGCCAGATCCGGGTGAAGACCCGTGCGCGGGCGATGCCGCCGCGCTCGCGGACGTGGGCCGCCGCGGCGGCCATCCACGGCTCCTCCGGGGCGTCGCCGGCGAGCCGCAGCGCGACGTAGGCCTCGACGGTGGCCGACAGGTCCGCGGGGCCGCCGTGGAAGGTGGGCCAGGCCCCGTCCTCGCGCTGCTGGGACCTGATCCAGCGGGCGGCGGCCTCGGTGACCCTCTCGTCCTGGATGCCGAGGAACTGACGGAGCAGCAGGTCCTCGGCGTCCATCGTGACGTTGGTCTCGAGGTCGCCCTTCCACCAGCCGTCAGGATGCTGACGGGCCAGCAGGTGGCCGGTGGCCCGGCGCGCGGCCTCCGCCGCGAGCTCCTCGGTCCGGCCGGTGAGGCCGGGCCCGGCGCCTGACGCCGGTTCCGGGATCGCGCCCGCGGTCTTCGTTCTGGCCGAGGGTGTCCCGCGGGCCGCCTCGCCCCCGGGACCGCCGTCGGTCGTCGCTGTCATGGCTTCCCCTTTGCACAGTCGTTCTGTCTGCGGTGTTGGGGCTGCCGTCGGCCGTCACGCGCGCCCGGCCGGCGACGTACTGCGCTCCAGTTGTGTCGTTACTTCTCGCGAACCACCACGAAATCCGCCAGGCCCACGAGCTTACGGTGAACTTCTCCCGGCATGTCCATTTTGTCGAGTGCGGCGATGGCGGTGGCGTACTGCCGGCGGGCTTCCCGCGAGGTCCACTCCCGGCCGCCGGCCTCCTCGATCAACGCCGCGCGCGTCGCGAACTCTTCCTCGTCGAAGGACTCGATGTCATTACGGTCGGAGGAATCCGCGGCCTTCGCGTCCGCGGCGAGGAGTTCGGCCAGGCGCTGCGAGGCGGAGCCTCCCGCGGCCAGCGCCGCGACCACCGGGAGGGACTTCTTGCGCTGGCGCAGGTCGCTCCAGGTCTGCTTGCCGGTGGCGGCCGGGTCGCCCCAGATGCCGAGCAGGTCGTCGATGGCCTGGAAGGCCAGGCCGAGGTGGTAACCGTACTCCTCCAGGGCGTCGGCGTCGGCCTCGGAGGCCCCGCCGAGCACCGCCCCGATGGAGGAGGCGCAGGCCAGGAGGGCGCCGGTCTTGTTGCCCTCCATCTCCAGGCACTCATCGACGGTGACCCGCTCGCGGTGCTCGAAGGAGATGTCCTGGGCCTGACCGTCGATCAGCTTCCGGGTGGCGGTGGTGATCCGGCGGGTGGCCCGGCCGGCCTCGACGGTGCCCTGCTCCAGCAGGATCTCGTTGGCGAGGGCGAAGAGCGCGTCGCCGACCAGGATGGCCTGGGCGGGGCCGTGCACCTTCCACACGGTGTCGCGGTGGCGGCGCTGCTCGTCACCGTCCATCAGGTCGTCGTGCAGCAGCGAGAAGTTGTGCACCAGTTCCACGGCGACCGCGCCGGGGACGCCCACCTCGGGGGCGGCGCCCGCCGCCTCGGCGGACAGCAGTGCGAGTGCGGGACGTACGGCCTTGCCGCTGTCGCCGTGGGTCGGGTTGCCCGCGGCGTCGATCCATCCGAAGTGGTAGGCGGCGACGGTGTCCATCGGGGGTGCGAGGCGGTCCACGGCGGCGCGCAGCACCGGCGTGGACAGCTCCCGGCCGCGCTCCAGGAGCGCGGTCACGGTCCCTCTGTCGACGCCCGCGGTCATCTGCTCGTTGCCAGCGGTCACATTCTCTCCTCTGGTTGCACTGGTCATGCTCATACCGGCTCCAGGCCTTCGATTGCGAAGGTACGTGGGTCGAAGGGATGGCGGAGGGCGGTCAAAGCTGCTCGGGAGGCCTGCAAACCGCTGCGGACCGCGCTTTCCATCGTCGCGGGCCAGCCGGTGGCGGTCCACGCGCCGGCGAGCCAGACGCCTTCCGCCCGGGTGCGGGAACCCGGGCGGAGGGCGCCGACACCGGGGGCGGGCGCGAAGGTCGCGGTCCGTTCCCTGGTGACGAAGAAGTCCAGTACGGCGGCTTCGCGCGCGGCCGGGAGCAGGCGCTCCAGCTCCGGCAGGTAGCGCTCCCGCAGCTCGGCCACGGGGAGGTCGATCTCCTCCTGGGCCGCCGACTGGGACAGGGCGACGTACTGGCCGCCGCCGGTCAGGCCGGAGTGCTCCGTGCGGTCGAAGACCCACTGCACGGGGCTGCCGAGGGCGGCGAAGAAGGGCTGCCGCATGACCTGGCGGTCGTACACCACGTGGACGTTGAGGATCGGCGCGGTGCCGATGCGCAGCAGCGCGTCCGGGTCGGCAAGGGCGCCGGCGGGCAGCAGGCCGTGGGCCTCCTGCTGCGGCACCGCGAGGACGACGGCGTCGGCGGTGAAGCGTTCGGCGCGCCCCGGTCCGGTCTCGGCCTCGACCTCCCAGACCGGGCCGTCGTCGCCGCGGCCGCCGCCGCCGGACCGTACCGGCTCGGGCGCGTCCGTGCGGGTGAGCGAGGTGACGCGGGCGCGCAGCAGGGTGCGCACGCCCGCCTTGTCCAGGGCGGTGCGGGCACGGTCGTCGTGCAGTTCGCCGAGCGGCCGGGCGGCCCAGCCGATGTCCGCGGCGCCCGGTGCGGAGAGCAGACCGGTCTTGAAGACCTTGGCGGCCAGGGCCAGTGACGCCTCGCCCGCCGTGGCGTTGAGCGTGGCCACGCCGACCAGGTCCCACAGCGCCTCGACGGTCCGGTCCGACTGGCCGTGCTCGCGCAGCCAGGTACCGAAGTCCACGTCGTCGAGCGCCGGGTCGGCGGGGTCGAGCGAGCGCAGCGCGAGCGCGGCCCGCCCGACGGACGCCCGCTCGGCCAGGGACAGGTGCGGGTAGGTGGCCAGGCTCGCGGCGAGGTGCAGCGGTACGGGCAGGCCCGCGCGACGCAGCCGGCCGAGCCGGGGCCGCGGGGTCGCGACGTCCAGCACGGGCACGTCGAGCCGGTCCTGGAGGGTGACCAGGTCGGCCGCGTCGATGCGGTCGAGGAACCGCAGGTAGGCGACGCAGCAGCGCAGGAAGACGTGCTGGCCGTTGTCGACCGTCAGGTCACCGCGGCGGAAGGAGAACGCGAGCCCGCCGAGCCGGGGCCGGGCCTCGAGCAGGGTGACGCGCAGCCCGGCGTCGGCCAGTGCCAGTGCCGCCGTCGTGCCCGCGAGCCCGCCGCCGATCACGACGGCCGTCCGCTCAGCCATGAGTCCTCCCCCGGGTGCCGCCGTGCGAGGCACGGCGCACCATTGCCGACAGTGACGCCTCCGGCACGGCGGCGGTTGCCTCACGGCGGCGGAAAACGCCGGTTTTCCGCGACGCTGCCGCTACCGTGCCGGTTGCGGTGCTTTTGCCGGTGCGGGCGAAGGGGCCCGCGGCCGGTGGAGCGGGTGTCACGCGCGCCCCCTGGCGGCACGACGGGCGTCGAGACCGGCGAGGCCGCGCGCCGCGACGTACGCCTTCTGGTGACCGGGCAGCGACACCCGGCCGCGGAGCACGGCCTCGGGGTCGGCGGCGATGCGCTCCAGGAGGCGGCGGTAGATGCCGGCCATGGCGGAGACGCAGGCACCGCTGCGGCGGTCCAGCATGGGCAGCAGCCGGTACCCCTCGGCGAACAGGGCGCGGGCCCGCTTCACCTCGTACTCGATCAGGCCCGCGAAGTCGGACCCGGGCGGCGGGGTGTCGGTGAGGAAGCCGCCGGAACAGCCGAACTTCGCGAGGTCGTCGGCGGGCAGGTAGGTGCGCCCGTTGGCGGCGTCCTCGCGCAGGTCCCGCAGGATGTTGGTGAGTTGCAGGGCGAGACCCAGGGTGTCCGCGTACTCCGCCGCGCGCTCCCGGCCGGGCGCGCCGGGCAGGGTGCCGAAGACGCCGAGCGAGAGCCGGCCGATGGCGCCGGCGACGCAGCGGCAGTACGACGCGAGGTCGTCCCACGTCTCGTAGGTGTCGCCGCGCAGGTCCATCTGGACGCCGTCGATCAGCTCGTCGAGCCCGCCGAGCGGGAGCGGGAAGCGGCGGGCGGCGTCGGTGAGCGCGACGGCCACCGGGTCGGTGTCGTCCTCGGTGACCGCGCCCTCCTGTACCCGGGCGAGCAGGGCCCGGGTGCCGTCCAGCCGCTGCTGCTTCTCGGGGAGGTCGAGGTCGCCGTCGCCGATGTCGTCCACCCGCCGGGAGAAGGCGTAGAGGGCGGACATGGCCTGCCTCTTGGGGGTGGGTAGGAGCCGGATGCCGTAGGCGAAGTTCCGGGCCTCGTGGCCGGTGACGACCTCGCAGTAGCGGTAGGCCGCGAGCACGGGTCCGGACATGCGATCGGAGCCGTTCACAGTCCGGCTCACCCCTCTCTTCGCAATGTCGACCCCACCTCGCGCAGCAGGCTCAACCTGCCCGCCTTCGGCGGCCCGGGCAGCACGTCGTACCCCGCGTCCGCGATCGCCCGCAGGGCGGCGCGGCCTCCTCCGGCGAACCCGGCGAGCAACAGCCTGAGCCTGCCGTGGACGCTACCCACCAAGGGGGTGCCTTCATTCAGGAGGTCTCGGGCGCGTTCCGCTTCGTACGCAACCAGTGCGCGCACCTGTGCGCCCGCGGTCGCGGCGGTGAGATCGGTTTCGGTGACGCCGAAGCGCTTCATGTCCTCGGCGGGCAGGTAGATACGGTCGCGGCCGAGGTCCTCGGCCACGTCCTGGAGGTGTTCGACGATCTGCAGCGCGGTGCAGATCGCGTCCGAGCGGCGGATCCGCTCGGGGGTCGCGGTTCCGGTGATGCCGAGCACGAGCCGGCCGACCGGGTTCGCCGAGAGCTCGCAGTAGGCGAGCAGGTCCGCGTAGGTGGCGTAGCGGCGGACGGTCTGGTCCTGGCGGTTGGCCTCGACGAGGCCGAGGAAGGGGGCCGGCGTCAGGCCGTGGCGCCGGACGGTCGGCACCAGCGCCCGCAGCAGCGGGTGGCGGATGTCGTCGGGACCGGCGTCGAAGACCCGGCGCAGGTCCGCCTCGAAGGCGTCGAGCATGGCGAGGCGGTCCCCGGCGGCCTCCGCCGGCAGTCCCAGGCGTACGGCGTCCGTGCGGCCGCCGTCAGCGAGGTCCCCGTCGCCGATGTCGTCGACGAGCCGGGCGAAGCCGTAGACCGCCATCAGGTCGGCGCGCCAGGAGCGGGGCAGGAAGAAGGGGGCGACGGGGAAGTTCTCGCGGGCCGCCTTGTCGAGGACGGCACGTGAATGGGGGTCCGGCACCGTGACCGCCCGCGCCTCGGGCTTGAGACCGGTCACCGTGGACGTCCCGGTGTGCGGGCGGTGGGTGCTTTCTCCCCAGGGGTCCACAGAGCCATTTCCGTCACATCCCCCGTTCTACACCGATAGCCCATTACACCCAATTTCGGACACGCCGCTCCTATAATTCCTGCTCCGGGCTGTCCCTGCACTCGAACCGACTCTCCGGACGTATCGCACGAGATCTGGCGATTGAGTACCGCTACAGCTTACGGCGCGGACCCGCTCCGGCGTGCGCCGGGGGGCGGACCGATGTGGATCCGAAAGCAGCAACGCACAAACCGCGGGTTCCCGTCCCCGGTGTCTCGCAAAATCCCGGGAAAATCATCAGCCCCATTCGCCCCGCGAACCGTGCGCCGCGGATGCGCCGGGCGCGCGCCCACTCACTTGGCGTATCCGCGGGGAGCCCGGACGGCGTCCCGGCGCATGGCGACCGGGACGGAGCGGGGGGCGCAGCCGAACGCCGCGCGGGGAGGGGAGAGTTCGCGGGACCTCGGGACCCGCCGCGGCGTACCTGGGCGCCCGGCGGTCGCGTTCCCCGGCCCCGGACGTGCGCCGGCCCGCGCTCCCGGGTGGGGGCGCGGGCCGGCCCGCGGGGTCACTTCGCGGTGAACTCCTCGTACGCCTTCAGGACGACGCCCGTGGGGCCGTCCATGCGCAGCTCGCCCTTCTCCAGCCACAGCACGCGGTCGCAGGTGTCGCGGATCGACTTGTTGTTGTGGCTGACCAGGAAGACCGTGCCGGCCTCCTTGCGCAGCTCGCGGATCCGCGCCTCGGAGCGCTTCTGGAAGGAGCGGTCACCGGTGGCGAGCGCCTCGTCGATCATCAGGACGTCGTGGCTCTTGGCCGCGGCGATCGAGAAGCGCAGGCGCGCCGCCATGCCGGAGGAGTACGTCCGCATCGGGAGCGAGATGAAGTCGCCCTTCTCGTTGATCCCGGAGAACTCGACGATCTGCTCGTAGCGCTCCCGCACCTCGTCCTGCGACATGCCCATCGCGAGGCCGCCGAGGATGATGTTGCGCTCGCCGGTCAGGTCGTTCATCAGGGCGGCGTTCACACCCAGCAGCGAGGGCTGGCCCTCGGTGAAGACCCTGCCGCTCTCTGCGGGCAGCAGGCCGGCGATGGCACGCAGCATGGTCGACTTGCCCGAGCCGTTGGAGCCGATGAGCCCGATCGCCTCGCCGCGGTATGCGGTGAAGCTGACGCCGCGCACGGCGTGCACCTTGCGGACGTTCGGATTGCCGCCCTTACGGGTGACCAGCCGGGACAGGGCGCCGACGGCGCTGCCCTTGCCCGAGCCGGCGCCGTGCACCCGGTACACGATGTGCAGGTCGTCCACGATCACGGTGGGGATGCGCTCGCCGCCCACGGCGGTGTCGTCGTGCTCAGCCACGGCCGTACCGCTCCTCTGCCTTCCAGAAGTACACGAAGCCCCCGACGCCCATGACCACGGCCCAGCCCAGCGCCAGCGCCCACACGTGCGGGGGCAGCTGCTCGGAGGTGAAGCTGTCGATCAGCGCGAAGCGCATCAGGTCGATGTAGACCGCCGCCGGGTTGACGTCCAGGAAGATCTTGACCGGGGCCGGTGCGTGCGCCGCGAAGTGGCTGATGCTGTACATGACACCGGAGGCGTACATCCAGGTCCGCAGGATGAACGGCATCAGCTGCGCGAGGTCGGTCATCTTGCTGCCGAGCCGCGCCATCACCAGCGCCAGGCCCGCGTTGAAGACGCACTGCAGGACGAGCGCGGGCACCACCAGCACCCACGACGGCCCCGGCACCTCGCCGGTCATCAGCACGATCGCCAGCAGCACGAACATCGACATCAGCAACTGCTGCAACTGCACCAGGGTGAAGGCGATCGGCAGGCTCGCGCGCGGGAAGTGCAGCGCGCGGATCAGCCCGAGGTTGCCCGAGACCGCGCGCACCCCCGCGAGCACCGAGGACTGGGTGAAGGTGAAGATGAAGACGCCCGTGACCAGGAAGGCGATGAAGTTGTCGACGCCCCGGTCGGTGCCCAGCAGCAGACCGAAGATGAAGTAGTAGACGGCCGCGTTGAGCAGCGGCGTCAGCACCTGCCAGAGCTGGCCCAGCCGGGCCTGGGTGTACTGTGCCGACACGCGGGCCCGGGCGAACGCCGCGATGAAGTGACGGCGGCTCCACAGCTGCCGTACGTACTCGACGAGGCCCGGCCGTGCGCCGCTGACGGACAGGCCGTACCTGGCCGCCAGCTCGGACGGCGAGGGACCGCCGCCCGCCGGGGGCACTGCGCCCACGGCGACCGCACCGTCGTGCGTTGTCTCGCTCACAGTTGACACTTTCGTCCTCTTGGTGCGCCACGGGCCGGGGCCCGTGGCGCGGGGTCACTCTTCGTCCGAGCTTGTCAGATGATCGGGGGCCGGCCCAGTCGGGCGAGACGCCACACGGTCCGCCACCGCATGGGCCGGCGCGGGCCGCTCGAGGTCGTCCAGCCCTCCCTGAAACCGCCGAACCACGCTCTGAGCGCGGGGCGCGAGGGCCTGCGCAGGAGGGTCAGCAGCAACCACACGCCGAGGTAGACGGGGACCAGGGCCCACGGGAGGTTGCGGCGGGCCAGCCACACCCGGTTGCGGGCCACCATGCGGTGGTAGACCGCGTGCCGGGAGGGGGCGGTCAGCGGGTGGAACAGCACCATGTCGGCGCGGTAGTCGATCATCCAGCCCGCGTCGAGGGCCCGCCACGCGAGGTCGGTCTCCTCGTGGGCGTAGAAGAACTCGTCGGGCAGGCCGCCGACCTCCCGGAAGACCTCCGTGCGCACCGCGTTGGCGCCGCCGAGGAAGGTGGTGACGCGTGAGGAGCGCAGGGGGTCGGAGGCCCGCAGCCGGGGGACGTGGCGGCGCTGGGTGGTCCCTGAGTCCGGGTCGGCGATCCGGAAGCTGACGATGCCGAGCGCGGGGTCCGCGGCGAAGGCCTGGCGGACCAGCTCCCCGGTGTCCTCGTTCGGCAGCAACCCGTCGTCGTCCAGGAAGAGCAGGACGTCCACCTCGCTGCCGCCGGGGCCGAAGGCCTCGATGCCGACGTTGCGGCCGCCGGGGATGCCCAGGTTCTCGGGCAGCTCGACGGACCGCACCCCGGCGGGCAGCTCGGGCAGCGGCGAACCGTTGCCGACCACGGCGACCTCGATCGCCGGGCCGCGCTGCTTGGCGACCGAGTCCAGCAGGTCGCGCAGCTCCTCGGGGCGGTTGCCCATGGTGATGATCACCGCGCCGAGGCGGATCGTTCCGGCCGACGTCCCCACGGCGCTCACCTCAGCCTGCTCGACGCGAGGATCGACACCAGGTGCAGCAGCGTCTGCAGCACAGCGATGGCGGCCAGGAGGCAGACGGCGACACGGGTGAACAGCAGGTCGCCGTGGACGGAGTCCGCGACGCCGGCGGCGAGGATCAGCAGCGAGGCCTCGACGCCGCCCACCAGCCGGTGGAACTTCAGCGCGGCCGCGGCCCTGCGGGCCACCGCCAGGCCGGACGAGCGGGGCACGGAGGCCTCGTCCTGCACGGCGGGCAGGCCGCTGCGGGTGCGGGCCACGTCCACCAGGTCCGTCTCGGCCTTGATCAGGATCGCGCCGAGCGCGGCCAGCGTCCCGAGGAAAGCCCAGCCCCACTGGGTGGTGGCGCCGTCGCGGTGGAAGACGTCGGCCGCGCGCACGCCGAAGCCGACCAGCAGCGCCGCCTCGGACAGGTAGTGCCCCACCCGGTCGAGGTAGACGCCGGTGATCGAGGTCTGCTTGCGCCAGCGCGCGACCTCGCCGTCGACGCAGTCCAGCAGCAGGTACAGCTGGATCAGCAGCGCGCCCGCGACGGCACCGGCGAGGCCCGGCACCAGCAGCGCCGCGCCGGCCGCGATGCCCGCGACGATCATGAGGTACGTGAGCTGGTTGGGGGTCACCCGGCTGTTCACCAGGTGCCGGGTCCAGCGCAGCGAGATCTCGCGCATGTAGATGCGCCCGGCCCAGTGCTCACCGCTGCGACGGTCCTTCAGCCCCGTGGGGTGAACGACCGGCCGCAGCTCAGCTACCGATGGTTTTGGCATAGTCGGCGTATGCGTCCCTGATCTGGTCGTTGGAGAGCCCCAGGTGCTCCAGGATCGTGTAACGCCCGGGGCGGGTCTGCGGAGCGTATGCGACGGCCGTGACGAACTCGGCTTCGGTGAAGCCGATTTCACCCGGCGTGGTGGGCAGCCCGTGGCGGTGCAGGACCTCCGCGAAGAGGCCGGCCTCGTCCTCGGCGCCGCGCAGGAACATGGCGAAGGCTGCACCGATGCCGACCTGCTCGCCGTGGGCGGCGGCCCGCTTGGGGTACAGCAGGTCGATCGCGTGGCTGATCTCGTGGCACGCCCCGGATGCGGGGCGGCTGTCGCCGCTGATCGACATCGCGATGCCGGTGAGCACCAGCGCCTCGGACAGCACGGTCAGGAACTCGTCCTCCCCCGTACCGCCGGGGTGCCGGAGCACCGACTCGCCGGCGGTGCGCGCCATGGCGGCCGCCAGTCCGTCGATCGGCTCCCCGGTCTCGCGGTGGGACAGCTCCCAGTCGGCGATCGCCGAGATGTTGGACAGGGCGTCGCCGATGCCGGAGCGCACGTAGCGCACCGGGGCCTCGCGGATCACGTCGAGGTCGATGACGAGCCCGATCGGGGTCGGCACGCCGTAGGAGCCGCGGCCGTTGTCGTTGTCCAGGGTGGACACCGGCGAGCAGATGCCGTCGTGCGACAGGTTCGTCGCCACGGCCACCAGCGGCAGGCCGACGCGCGCGGCGGCGTACTTGGCGGCGTCGATGATCTTGCCGCCGCCGAGCCCGACCACCGCGTCGTAGCGGCTGCCGCGCATGGCGTCGGCGAGCTTCACGGCACCGTCGATGGTGCCGCCGGCCACCTCGTACCAGTCCGCGCCCGGCAGCGCCGGGGCGAGCCGCTCGCGCAGCACGGCCCCGGAGCCGCCGCTTACCGCGATGGCGAGCCTGCCGGAGCTGGAGATGCGCTGGTCGGCGAGTACGCCCGCCAGGTCGTCCAGGGCTCCGGCACGGATGTCGACGACGACCGGCGAGGGGATGAGCCTCGTCAGTACCGGCACGCGATCTCCCGGGCCCGGTTCAGGTCGTCGTGGTTGTCGATCTCGACCCAGGAGACCTCGCCGATGGGGGCGATGTCGACCTGGAAGCCGCGGTTGACCAGCTCCTGGTAGCCGTCCTCGTAGTACAGCTGCGGGTCGCGCTCGAAGGTCGTCTTCAGCGCGTCGGCCAGGTCGGCGGCGGCCTCGGCCTCGATGAGGGTGACGCCGATGTACTCGCCGGTGGCGGACGCCGGGTCCATCAGCTTGGTGATCCGCTGGAGGCCCTTGCCGTCCGCGGTGATGACCTTCATCTCCTCGTCGGCGAGCTGCTTGACCGTGTCGAGGGCGAGGATGATGCGCTGCCCGTCACCGCGGGCGGCGAGCAGGGTCTTCTCCACGGAGACCGGGTGCACGGTGTCGCCGTTGGCGAGGATGACGCCTTCCTTGATGACGTCACGGGCGCACCACAGGGAGTAGGCGTTGTTCCACTCCTCGGCCTTGTCGTTCTCGACGAGGTGGAGCTTGAGCCCGTACTTGGCCTCCAGCGCGGCCTGCCGCTCGTAGACGGCCTCCTTGCGGTAGCCGACGACGATGGCGGCCTCGGTCAGGCCGACCTCCGCGAAGTTGCCCAGGGTGAGGTCCAGGACGGTGGTGGTCCCCTCACCCGCCGGGTCCACCGGCACCAGGGCCTTCGGCAAGGTGTCGGTGTAGGGGCGCAGTCGCCGTCCGGCGCCGGCCGCCAGCACGAGGCCGATCATGCAGGTCCTCCAGTTTCGTCGTGTACAGCGGGTGCTTGCGAGGACACCCAGAAGCCAATGCTTTCGGTGAGCACCACCACCGCCAGCGCGACGGCGAGAACCGTCAGCGCGACCGTGAAACCCGTGTCGTGCGCCAGGGCCGCGGCCGCCGCGGTGACCAGCAGTGTCCGGCCTTCGTGACCGCCGGCCGCGCGGACCAGACGCCTCGGGGGCGCCCCGGCCCCGCCGCGGATGCGGTACACCGTGTCGTAGTGATGGTAGGCGACCGCGGCCACCAGCCCGAAAGCCGCAGGCAAGGCTCCGTTCACATCGGAGACCGCCGCGAGCACCAGGATGGTGGTGTATTCGGCCGCGCGGAAGACCGGCGGCACGATCCAGTCGAGGGCTCCCTTGAGCGGCCGCGAGACGGCGAGCGCCGACGTCACGGCGTAGCAGCAGGCGGCGGCCACCGGCCACGCGCTGCCGGCCGGGGCCAGCAGGGACGTGGCGATCATCACTGCCGCGCCCAGCAGCGCGGCCGCGGGGACGCCGCGGCCCCGGAAGAGCCGGGTCAGGCCCTCGGCGAGCGGCCCGGTGTCGGCGAGGTCGGCCAGCGCCCGGGCGGCGGCGGCGCCCGAGGGCGTCCTGCGACGCGCGGAGCGCAGCACGCGGCCCACCGTGGTGTAGCAGGCGGCGAGCCCCGAGGCGACGATGAGCACGGCGAGGGTGATGCGCGGCGTGGTCACCGCCGTGAGTACCGCGATCAGCGCCCAGCGCTCGCCGATGGGCAGCACGATCATGCGGCGCAGCCACACCGTCCAGCCGACGCGGTCGAGCTTACGGGAGAGCACCGCGGCGCCGGCCTGCGCGTCGTGGTCGGCCTCGGCGAAGGCGAAGTCCACGACATGGCGGCAGGTCTGCAGCACCATGGCGCCAAGCGCCAGCGCCCAGACGTCGTCGCCGCCGCGGGCCGCGCCGAGGGCGAGGCCCGCGTAGTAGGCGTACTCCTTGGCGCGGTCGAAGGTGGCGTCCAGCCATGCGCCGAGCGTGGAGTACTGCAGCGAGTAGCGGGCCAGCTGGCCGTCGGTGCAGTCCAGGACGAAGGAGGTCAGCAGCAGCGCGCCCGCGGCGACGAAGCCCGGCCGGGTCCCGGTGGCCGCGCAGCCGGCCGCGATCAGGGCCACCAGCAGCGAGGCGGTGGTCACCTGGTTCGGGGTGAGCCCGCGGCGGGCGCACCAGCGCGCGATGTAGCGGGAGTAGGGGCTGATGAAGAAGGTGGTGAAGAAGCCGTCGCGGGACTTCACCGCGCTGCGCAGCCGCACCGCCTCGTCGTCGACGGCGGCGACGGCCGCCGCCGCGGCGGCGCGACCTGGGGCGTCGGCCGGGACGGTCGCGACGAGGACACCGAGCTCGGGACGGTGGACGGGCACGCCGTCCTTGTCCATGCGGGCGGCGAGCCGGTCGGCGAGGGTCTCGCCCTCACCCCCCTCGTCCCCGTTCCCGTTCTCCGCGACGGCCCGCACCAGGGCGGCGCGGGCGGCGGGGCGCACCGAGACGGCACCGGGCAGGGCGGAGGCGTCGAAGCGGGGGTCGGTCAGCCCGAGGCGCAGTGCGTGCACGTGCCCGACGAAGCGCGGGTCGACCACGGCGACGGGCTCGGCCGCGGGGACGGCCCGGAGGCGGCCGGCGAGCGAGGCGGCGTCCTCCGCGGTGACGACCTCGAAGCCGAGCTGCCGCAGGTCGCCCTCGATCGGCGACGACGCGACCCGCGGACCGGTGAGGATGGCGGTCGACAGAAGGACTCATCTCCCTGGACGTGCGTGTGTGCCCGGCGCCTTCCGGGGACGCCGCCGCACGGGTTCGTGACGCACCGCGCGGGGCTGTGTCGGCAGAGGCTATCGGATTCCCGGAAGGCTCCGTTCACCGGCCGTTTCCCCTGCGGTGGGCCACCGGGCGTGATCATCATCGCCGATCGCGGAGGCCCCGACAACGCCCGCTACGCCTCGTATGCGGGGCGTCACGGTGGGTGTCCGTGCCCCGGTCTCCCTCCAGCCTGGAGGGAGCCGCCCGGGGCTTCCGTCGGCCGCGTGCCCTGCCCCGGGGTCCCGCTGACCCTCCCAGCTGACGCCGCGTGCGGCCCGCCCGCTCGGCGGCCGACTACGGCGACGACGCGGACGGCCCCGGCACGAGCCCCACCCGGCGGCTCGCCACCGCCCCCGGTCCTGCGCCTGGAAGCGCGACACCTCCCCCGGGTCCAGCCCCGGCGGCAGCCCAAAGGAGCGGGTCCGCACTCCCGCCGAAGCAGAGCGGCTTCGGGGCGCGCAGAGCCTCCCCTGAGGCGCTGCCGCCGGCGACCGCCCGGAACCAGCACCCCACTGCGGGCCGCTCGGCGAACGCCCACGGCGCCGACGCGGACGGCCCCGGCACGAGCCCCACCTGATCGCTCGACACCGCCCGGGTCTTGCGCCCGGAGCGCGACAGCTCCCCGGGCCGAGGCCCCGGCAGGAGCCCAAGGAAGCGGGTCCGCAATCGCGCCGACGCGGAGGGGTTTCGGGGTGCGCAGCGCAGGGCCTCCTCCCCCCGCAGCGCTGCCGCCGAGCGGCACGTCGCCGGTGACCGGCACCCCGGCGCGCGGGCGGCCCGGCACCGCAGGGAGCCGGGGCGTCGGGTACCGGCCAGGGGGAGGCCCGAGGGGGATGGGGCCGCCGGCGGAGCCACTAGGGTGGCGGCCATGACTTGGTTGATCACCGGCGGGGCCGGCTTCATCGGATCTCACGTGGTGCGGGCGATGAGCAGCGCGGGCGAGCGCGTGGTCGTGCTCGACGACGGCTCGGCCGGTGTGCCGGCCAGGGTGCCCGCGGACGTCCCGGTGGTGACCGGTTCCGTGCTGGACCGGGCCGTGCTGGACGAGGCGATCGCCGCGCACGGGGTCACGGGTGTCGTGCACCTGGCCGCCCGGAAGCAGGTCGGCGAGTCGGTGGAGCAGCCGCTGCGCTACTACCGGGAGAACCTCGGCGGCCTCGGGACGCTGCTGGAGGCGGTGGCGGAGGCCGGCATCGGCCGCTTCGTCTTCTCCTCCTCCGCCGCCGTGTACGGCCTGCCCGACGTGCCGTTGGTGACGGAGTCCACGCCGTGCCTGCCGATCAGCCCGTACGGCGAGACCAAGCTGGCCGGCGAGTGGCTGGTCCGGGCGGCCGGGCGGGCGCACGGGATCTCCACCGCGTGCCTGCGCTACTTCAACGTCGCGGGGGCGGCCGAGCCCCGGCTGGCCGACACCGGGGTGTTCAACATCGTCCCGATGGTCTTCGACAGGCTGACCCGCGGCGGGGCCCCGCAGATCTTCGGGGACGACTACCCCACCCCCGACGGCACGTGCGTGCGGGACTACATCCACGTCGAGGACCTCGCCGACGCCCACCTCGCGGCGGCCCGCTGGGTCGGTGAGCGGGACGGCGCCGCCGACCTGACGGTGAACATCGGACGCGGCGAGGGCGTCTCCGTCCGGGAGCTGATCGACGTCGTCCTGGAGGTCACCGGCCGCAAGGACGTCGAGCCGGTGATCCTGCCGCGGCGCGCGGGCGACCCGGCGAGCGTGGTCGCCTCGTCCGAGCTGATCCGCCGGGAGCTGGGCTGGACGGCGAGCCGCGGGGTCCGCGAGATGGTCGAGTCGGCGTGGGACGGCTGGTGCCTGAACCACCCGGAGGCGCGGGGCGCCTGACCACCGGCGTTCCCCCGCGGCCGTGACGCGGTCCATCGCCGCAGGTCATCACGGCCGACGGCGGTCACCCGTCGGCGAGTTGCCCACGGACGGTGACCGTTGTTCACTGGGCTCGCCGGTCTCCGCGCGCGGGCACGCCGTCGCGCGGAGGGCGTCGGACGGGAGTGTCGGGCGATGGGCGCAGGGCACGCGCACGGCCACGGCCACCCGCACGGGCCGCGGTCGGCGACCACGGGCACGGCGGCCGCCGCGTACCGCGGGCGGCTGCGCACGGCCCTCGGCATCACCCTGCTCGTCCTGGTGGCGGAGGTCGCGGGCAGCGCGCTCACCGGTTCGCTGGCCCTGCTCGCCGACGCCGGGCACATGGCGACCGACGCGGCGGGCCTGGCGATGGCGCTGGTGGCCATCCACTTCGCCAACCGTCCGCCGAGCGAGCGCCGCACCTTCGGTCTGGCGCGCGCCGAGATCCTGTCGGCCGTGGCCAATGCGGTGCTGCTGTTCGGCGTGGGCGCCTTCATCTTCTACGAGGCGGTCCGCCGGCTGATCACGCCCACCGAGGTCGAGGGCGGGCTGACCGTCGTCTTCGGTGCGGTCGGCCTGGTGGCGAACTCGGTGTCCCTGGTGCTGCTGATGGGCGGGCAGCGCGAGAGCCTGAACGTGCGGGGCGCCTTCCTGGAGGTCGCGGCGGACGCGCTGGGCTCGCTGGCCGTGGTCGTGGCGGCGCTGGTGATCCTGGCCACGGGCTGGCAGCGGGCGGACCCGGTGGCCTCGATCCTGATCGGTCTGATGATCGTCCCGCGGACGTGGCGGCTGCTGCGCGAGGCGATCGACGTCCTGCTGGAGGCGGCGCCCAAGGACGTGGACATGGCCGACGTGCGCGCGCACATCCTGGCGCTGCCCGGGGTGGCGGGGCTGCACGACCTGCACGTGTGGACGATCACCTCCGGGATGCCGGTGCTCTCCGCCCACGTCGTGGTCAGCCGGGACGTCCTGGACGCGGTCGGCCACGAGAAGATGCTGCACGACCTGCAGAGCTGCCTCGGCACCCACTTCGACGTGAAGCACTGCACCTTCCAGCTGGAGCCGGTGGGACACGCGGAGCACGAGGCGCGGCTGTGCCACTGAGGGCACGCCACGGCCGCGACGAAGTGTCACCATACGACAACTCGCTGCAACCGCACCGTGCGTCCCCGCGTGAGGCAAACTGAGGTCTTGTCGTCGAAGCAAAGGATGGCCATGCCCACGAGCCCCGCCGCCGACCGGCCCCGCACCCCCGCCGCGGACCCCTCCTCCAACGGTGCCCCGGCACCGATCCTCCTCGAGCTGGTCGACGAGACCGGTGCGACGATCGGCACCGCGGAGAAGCTGTCGGCACACCTGCCGCCGGGGCGGCTCCATAGGGCGTTCTCGGTCTTCCTCTTCGACGGTGAGGGCAGGCTGCTGCTGCAGCGCCGGGCGGCCGGGAAGTACCACTCCCCCGGGGTCTGGTCGAACACCTGCTGCGGCCACCCCTACCCGGGTGAGGCGCCCTTCGTCGCCGCCGCGCGCCGCACCGCCGAGGAGCTCGGCGTGGCGCCCGCGCTGATGCGGGAGGCCGGTACGGTCCGCTACAACCACCCGGACCCCGCGTCGGGCCTGGTCGAGCAGGAGTACAACCACCTCTTCGTCGGCCTGGTGACCGCGCCGCTGGACCCGGACCCGGAGGAGATCGGCGAGACCGCGTTCGTGTCGCCCGCCGGGCTCGCCGCGCTCCGCGCCGAAGGGCCGTTCTCGGCCTGGTTCCCGACCGTGCTCGACGCCGCGCTGCCCGCGGTCCGCGAGCTGACGGGCGACGCGGGCTGGTAGTCCCGCCCGCGCCGGCCGCGCCGGCCGTGCGGTCAGTGCACCAGGCCGGGCGGCAGCGGGAGCGCGGCCCAGATGACCTTGCCGCCGGTCGTCGTCTGCTGGACGTCGCACATCCCGCCCGCCTCCGCGGTGACCGTCTTGACCAGCAGCAGGCCGCGCCCGCCGGTGTCGGCGTCGTCGACCTGGAGGGCCTTGGGCCGGTACGGGTGGTTGTCCTCGACCGCCACCCGTACCCAGTCCACGCCCGCGGCGAACTCCACCGCGATCTCCGGCGAGAGCAGCGCGGCGTGCCGCACCGCGTTGGTGACCAGCTCGGAGACGATCAGCAGCAGGCCGTGCAGCAGTTCCTCGGTGACCGGCACGCCCTGGCGGACGATCAGCTCCCGTACGGCGTGCCGGGCCTGCGGCACGGAGGAGTCCAGTGCGGGGGCGGTGAAGCGCCACACGCCCTCGTACGGGCGCGGGACATCCGGCGCCACCGGGGGCACCGGATCGGGGGGCGGGACGCTCCCGCGTACGTCCATGGCGGTCTTCACCCTCGCATTCGCGCGATGCACCCCGCGGTCCCCACGGGCCGCCCACGGCGGCGGCGGGGTCCGCCTCACGGATCGAGTGTCGGCAGGTGGAGGGCCCACCCCGAGCCGCTGACCGTAAATCCGCATCTTTCGACCACGTCCGACCCGGGACGACCGGACGTGTCGAACCGGTGAACCCTCCTGATCCGGCCGTTCCGGTTCACTGACGCGTCAGCGGGGCGTCCCGGGCATCGGCGACCATGCCGACGATCCGCCGGCCGCCGAGACCGGCGCCGAGCAGTCCGAGCCCGTCGAAGAGCAGCGCCAGTGAGAAGAAGGCGCCGATGACGTAGACGCTGCTGTCCGGCCAGTCGGCGAGGACCAGGATCGCCAGCAGGATGCCGACGGCGCCCTGGATGAGCGTCCAGACCATGTGCGGCCCGCGCACCACCATGCCGCCGAAGAGCCGGAAGATCCCGCCGGTCAGGAAGAGCAGCGCGGCGAACATGGTGAGGGCGGCCGCCGTCTGTTCGGGATTGCGGATCACGACGACCCCGGCGGCGATGTAGAGGGCCGCGACGACCAGGGCGAGCCAGAAGAAGTTGCTGTTGCGGTTCTGCACCGCCTGCACCAGGCCGACGACGCCGCCGACCAGCAGCAGCCAGCCGAAGAGCAGCATCGAGGTGATGGTCGCGAAGCCCACGTAGCACAGCCCGACCAGGCCGCCCACGACCAGGACCGCCCCGAGGGCGGCGACCCAGCCGAAACTGCGCTTGATCCCGGCCTCCGGGGGCTCCGGATGCCTCTTCCGTCCCTTGAACGGTGCCATGGCCGCCGCCTCCTTGCGCTCGTCGGGAGCCAGTCGGGAGCTACAGCTCGTATACCCGATTTGCCGTGGCACGGACCGGGATAGGATCCCCGTCCGGCGGCCTCCGCGATCTCCGCCGCCGGCCGGACGACGACGAGATGAGGGATGCGGGCATGTCCGAGCCGTCCGGACCCGGCCTGGTGGTGCGCACGGTGGGCGCCACCGCCACGGTGACCATCAGCCACCCGGCCAAGCGCAACGCGATGACGGTGGCGATGTGGCGGGAGCTTCCCGCCCTGCTCGACGGCCTCGCGGCGGACCCGGCCGTGCGCGTCCTGGTGCTCACCGGGGCCGGTGACACCTTCTGCGCCGGCGCCGACATCTCCGACCTGCGCGACCCGGCGAGTGGTTCCGGCGCGGCGCAGAGCGCGGCCGTGGGCGCGGAGGAGGCCCTCGCGGCGTTCCCCAAGCCGACGCTGGCCGCGATCCGCGGCTCCTGCGTGGGCGGCGGCTGCCAGCTCGCGGCCGCCTGCGACCTGCGGTTCGCCGCGGAGGGGGCGCGCTTCGGGGTCACCCCGGCACGGCTGGGCATCGTCTACCCGGCGTCCTCCACGCGGCGGCTGGTCGGCCTGGTGGGACCGTCGACGGCGAAGCACCTGCTGTTCTCCGCGGAGCTGATCGACCACGAACGGGCGCTGCGGACCGGGCTGGTGGACGAGGTGCTGGCGGAGGACGCGCTGGACAAGCGCGTCGAGGAGTTCGCGGGGGTGCTGGCCTCCCGTTCGCTGCTGACGCAGGCGGCGGCCAAGGAGTTCACCGCGCCGGAACCCGACCCGGGGCGGGTCGCCCACTGGGCCCGCCAAGCGGAGCGCAGTGAGGAGGCGGCCGAGGGCGTGGCGGCGTTCCTGGAACGCCGCGAGCCGCGCTTCACCTGGACGGTGGGACGCGGCTGAACGCGCCCCGGTGACGCCGGCTCAACGACTCGACACGTGCCCTCCGGGTGTCAGGACCGGTAGCGCATGGCGCGACCGCCGAGCCGCTCCACGACCACCCGCGGGTGGGGCCGACCCGGCTGCCGCGCTGATTGCCCTGGTTCGCCCGGGCCATCGCGTCGTCGTGGACGACGAAGAGCCGTGGGAACCGGCCGATGCGCCGCCTGCGCCGCCGACGAGGACGGTCTCCCGGAGCCGGCGGTGGACATCTGGGACGTCCGACGGCACAGGCCGGGGTCACGGGCTGACGTGGGTCAGCTGCCGGGACCCGGGCCGGTGGGGTCCGACAGGTGTGGAGGCAGGGGTACGCCCGGGCGCAGGGCCGGGTCGGGGACGGGGGTGCCCCGGGTGGTGGTGAGGGGCAGGACGCCCGCCCACACGGGCAGTGCGGCGTCGGGCCCGTCGCCGTCGTCGGGCGGGCCCGTGCGGAGCTTGACCGAGGCCTCGTCGGTGGCCAGCGCGAGCAGGGTCGTCGCGGCGAGTTCGCGACGGTCCGGCCGGCGGGCGTGGTCCCACTGCCCGGGGGCGCACTGCTCGGTCAGCACGCGCAGTCCGTGCAGCTTCTCCTCGGGGTCGGTGACGGTGCGGGGCGTGCCGAGGACCATCGCGCTGCGGTAGTTGACCCCGTGCTCGAAGACGGAACGGGCCAGGACCAGACCGTCGACGTGGGTCACGGTGACGCACACCGAGGCGCCCGGGGCCTGGCGCAGACTGCGGCTCGCCACGGAGCCGTGCAGGTAGAGGGTGCCCGCGGCGGCGTCGTACCCGTAGACGGTGGGCAGGGCCAGCGGCGTGCCGTCGACGACGACGGCGAGGTGGCAGACGAAGCCCGCGGCCAGCACGGCGTCCAGGTCGTCACGGGCGACGCTGCCCTGCTCGCGGAGCCGGCGGTGTCGGGTGCGGTCGGTCACGCGGAGGGTGCGGTCGGGGGCTGGCACGGGCGGGCCTCCGGGGGTCGTGGCTACTGGGCGCCGAGGCTAGCCATCTCGGCATCCCGCCGCCATGCTTTCCGCGGAATCGGTGGCCGCGGCCGTCCGGGCGACGGATTCGGTGTTTCACGGACCCGGGCCTCGGCGACATGCCGACCGGTCGGTAACCTGCTGTCATGACCGCCACCGTCCCCGCCCCCGCGCTGGAACCGCACGCGGGCCGGCGCTGCCACAACAGCCTCAACCCCCTGCACTCGGTCGTGTACTTCTCGCCCGAGTACGACCGTGAGCTCACGGCACTCGGCCTGGAGCGCGGCGCCATGGCCTACTTCGCCGGGCGGGCCGCCCCGCTGGGCGCCGTCGCGGCGGGGACGGTCACCGCCACCTTCTACAACTTCAACCACGCGATCATCGCCCCGGTCATCCCGCGCGCCTGGGACGTCGCGTCCCCGGAGGCGGTCCTCGAGGCCCGGCTGCGCGTCGCGGACGCCGTCCTGACGCGGCTGCTGGGGCCGGAGGTCATCGCCTCCGCCGACCTCGCCGACGCCGCGCGCCTGGCGCTGCGGGCCACCGAGGCCTGCACGCGCGAGGCCAGGCCGCTGTACGCCGCGAACGCGGACCTGATCGTGCCGGAGCCGCCGCACCTGACGCTGTGGCACGCCGCCACCCTGCTGCGGGAGCACCGGGGCGACGGGCACCTCGCCGCCCTGGCCGCGGCCGGCCTGAACGGACTGGAAGCCCTGGTGACCCACACCGCCACCGGCAAGGGCTTCAGCCCCGGCTTCGTGCAGCGCAGCCGCGGCTGGTCCGCCGAGGACTGGGCCGCGGCCCAGGACGGGCTCCGCGAGCGGGGCCTCCTCGACGCGGCGGGCGAGCTGACGGACCGCGGCGTCGAACTGCGCCGCGAGATCGAGGGCGTGACCGACCACCTCGACCGCGCCCCCTACGAGCACCTCGGCGCCGCCGCGGTCGACCGCCTCACCTCGCTCGCCGGCGCCCTCACCCACCGCGTCCTGGGCAACGGCGGCTTCCCCCTGCAGCACTTCGGCAAGGGCTGACGGCACGGCGCACCCCGAGCCTGGGCGCCGTGGAGGCTGTCGACGGGCGGTGTCGACACATCGACACAACACCGGGATCAGGGCGCGGGGGCCGCCGGGGCGGGGTCGGGGTCGGGTGTCCCGCTGCGGGTGACCTCGCGGGCGGGGTGGTCCGCCCGGCGTTTCTCGCCCCGGGCGGCGCCGATCCCGGCGACGACGACCAGGGCCGTCCCCGCCGCCTGCAGACCGCTGGGGACCTGCGAGACCAGCACCATCGCGGCGAGCAGACTGACCGCGGGTTCCATGCCCGCGAGGGTTCCGTAGGCGGTCGTGCCGATCCGCTGGAGGGCCTTCATCTCCAGCAGGAAGGGCACCAGCGGCATCAGGACGGCGATGCCCGCGACCGCCGCCACGACCGGCCACGTGGCGCCCGACACCACGCCAGGCGCGCCGAAGGGCGCGGTGAACACCGTGGCGACGCCGAGGGAGACGGCGAGGCCGTGCTGCGCCGGGAAGCGGCTTCCGACGTGCTGGGTGCCGATCACGTACAGCGCCCAGCACCCGCCTGAGGCGACGCCGAAGAGGACGCCCGCCACATCGGCGCCGCCCTGCCACGGGGAGGTGAGGCACAGGACGCCGACCGCCGCGAGCAGCAGCCAGGCGAGTTCGCGGCGCTGCCGCAGCGAGGCGACGGCGACGGCCAGCGGCCCGAGGAACTCCAGGGCGGTCGCGGTGCCCAGGGGGATGCGTGCGGCGGCCTCCGAGAAGAGCAGCATCATGGCGCCGCTGACCGCGCCGAGCAGGACGACCGCCGCCAGGTCGCGGCGAGGTGCGGCACGCAGCGCGGGCCAGAGCGAGCGGCCGGTGAAGGCGAGCAGCAGCAGCGCGGCGAAGCCGACGCGCAGCCACGTGGTGCCGGCCGGGCCGATGTCGTCGAAGAGCTCCGTCGTCAGGGCGCTGCCGGTGTGCAGCACGGTCATCGCGGCCAGGATCAGCACGGCACCAGGTATGCGGTGCGACGTAAAAGTATGCGGCGGGAACACGGCACCCATTGGATACGGCGCCGGTTGTTTCTGTCCACGAGTCATTGGCGGACGCATTGTTTACGATCGGTGGATGATCGAGACGTCCGGCCAGCTCCCCGACCTCGGCAGGCTGCGCCTGCTGGTGGAGCTGAGCCGCCTGGGCACCATGGCGGCCGTCGCCGAGCGCACCGGGTACGGCACCTCGGCGGTCTCCAAGCACCTCGCCGTCCTGGAGCAGGAGGTCGGCACCCGGCTGCTCACCCCGGTCGGCCGCCGTGTGCGGCTGACGCCGGCGGGCGAGCGCCTGGTCGCGCACGCCGTGGGGATCCTCGCGGCGGTCGAGGAGGCGCGGGCCGAGCTGCGCGGGGAGTCCGGCCCGGCCGGCCGGGTGCGGCTGGCGAGCTTCGTCAGCGCCGTCGAGCCCACGGTCGTGCCCGCGCTCGGGCGGCTGCGCGCGGAGCACCCGCGCGTCGAGGTGCAGTTGTACGAGCACGAGCCGGAGCAGACCCTCGCGCTGCTGCTCTCCGGGGACGTCGACCTCGGCATCGTCTACGACTACAGCCTGGTGCCGCGCCCGGTGCCGGACGGCCTCGGCGCCCGGCAGTTCGCCACGCAGCCGATGGTGCTGCTGCTTCCGGACGGGCACCCCGGCGACCCGGGACCGGGCGGGCCGGTGCCGCTGTCGGGGCTGGGCAGGCTGTCCGGGGCGGGGTGGATCACCAACTCGCGCGGCAGCGACGACGACGAGCTGGTGCAGCGGGTGTGCGCGATGGCCGGCTTCACCCCGCGGATCGTCCACCGGGTCGACAGCCTGCACCTGGTCAACCTGCTCACCGGAGCGGGGCTCGGCGTGGCGCTGCTCGCCGAGTCGGGGGTGGAACGGCAGCGCGACGACGTGGTGACCCGGCCGCTGGACCCGCTGGTGGGCACGCGGCGGCACTTCCTGGTGGCGCGTGCCGGTCAGTGGTCGTGGCCCCCCATCGCGACGGTCGCCCGGCTGCTCACGGGGTGAGCGGGCCGGGCGACCGGTGAACGGGGATCAAGGGGTCAGCGGACGACCCTGACGGGTTCCTCGCCGGATCCGCCGGCGGAGCCCGCCGTGTCCTTGCGGGACGTACCGTGCGCGCAGGGCATCGCCGGGTGGCGGCCGAGCAGCACGACGCCCACCGCGATCGCGGCGAGCCCCGCCGCCTCCCAGGCCAGCGCGCCGGGCGTGACGCGTACGCGGTCGCCGAGGAAGCCGACGCCGCAGGCGATACCGGCCAGCGGCTGGGCGGCGGTCAGCGCGGGCAGCGACATGCGCAGCGGGGCCGTCTCGAAGGCGCTCTGCACGAGCATCAGCCCGGTCAGACCCATGACGACGACGGCGTACGGCTGCCAGTGCACGAGGAGCGAGCCGACGCCCTCGTCCTGGGCGACCTGTCCGGAGATCCGGGTCAGGGCGTCCTGGAGGCCGTACAGCAGGCCCGCGGCGAGCGCGAGGACCGTCGCCTCGGGTGACGGGCGCAGCCGCCGTGCGCAGGCGACCAGGAGCAGCGCCAGGCCGACGACGACGCCGACCACCAGCCAGTGGCGCAGCGCCCCCGCGGGTGGCCCGCCGCCGGAGGGACGGCCGGCCACGATGAACGCCGTCACTCCGAGCGCCAGCAGCGCCACGCCCGACCAGCCGTGCCACCCGAGTCTCTGCCCGGTGAGGCGGCGCGAGAGCGCCATCGCGAACAGCAGGTTGGTCGCGGTCAGCGGCTCGACGAGGGAGACCTCGCCCTTGGTGAGCGCGAGTGCGCTGAGCAGCATGCCGCAGATCATCAGGAGGACGCCGAGCAGCCACTGTGGCATCCGCATGAGGTCCAGCAGCAGTCTGAAGGAGAGGAAGTCGGACAGCGGAGCGCGCTGGGCGGCGAGCTGCTGGAGGACGAAGCCGAGCCCCAGACAGCAAGCGGCCCCCACCCCGAGCAGGAATACGGCCACCTCGTCAACCTCCCGGTGTCGCCGACTGGCCCGACCTTAGCCCCTCACCCGTCTTGATCGCGACGATTGTCCGCCCCTGGTTCCCGGCCGCCGGCGGGCACGGTCACGGCGGGGTGCCCCGTGGTGCCCCCGCCCCGCGCGGGCAGGGGCAGGAGCGCCACGAGGCGGCGGATGAGGTGCAGCTCGGCGACGACGTCGGCGACGGTCTCGCACTCCGGGGCCGCGGGGAGCTCCGGGAAGTCCGTGAACGCGCCCCGGCCGTCCAGGGTGTCGGCGACCGCCGTCAGCGCGGCGACCACCTGGGCTCCCTCGCGGGGCGAGGGACGCGGGGCGCCTTGCTCCATTCGGACGACGCATGCGGTGGTCGCGTCCACGATCCGTTCGGAGGCGGCGACCACCCGGAACCAGTCGCCGTTGCCGCCGTGCCGGGAGGGCAGCTCGGCGGCGAGGGTCTCGGCGGCGGCGCGGGCCTCGCCCAGGGCGCTGTAGGCCGCCCGGCGCAGCACCCTGCGTTCCTCGGGCCGCTCGCCGGCGGGCACGGTCAGGACGTGCTCGAGGTAGTCGCGCGTGCGCCGCTGGGCCACGGCCAGCAGGTGACCGACCCGTGCGGTGGGGTCGGTGAGCCGTGGCAGGTGGCCCACGACGACGACGATGGCGCAGGCGATCGCGGTGTCCAGCAGCCTGGTCAGGGCCGCCTGGGTGTCGCCTCCGACCCAGACGAAGGCCAGCACCATGATGGTGACGGTGGTGGTCTGCAGCGCGAAGTGGCGGGCCGCGAAGGGCAGGAGCGCGCCCGCCACGCAGGCGCAGACCGCGGTCCACCAGATCCCGCCGCCCAGGGGCGCGGCGAGCGCGGCGAAGACCAGGACGCCGAGGACCGTGCCGAGGAAGCGGTTGACGACCCGGGAGAACAGCGGGCCGATGTCGGGCTTCACGAGGAACGCGGCCGTGAGCGGCAGCCAGTACCAGTGGTCCGCGCGCAGGGCCAGGGCCACGGCCGCACTCGCGGTGACGCACACCGCGACCTTCAGTCCGTACTCGCGGCCCACGGGACCGAGGACGCGCCGGCGCAGCATCGGGACCGACCCGCGGGCGGGGAGCGGCGCGGCGTCCTCGGGGCGGTCCGCGGCGGGCACCGTACGGGCGAAGACGGCGGCGGCGTGCAGCATCATGGCGTCGAACGCGGCGCGGGCCGCGGTGGCCGTCCCCGGCGCCGGGAGCGGGCCGGGCGGCGTTCCCGTCCGCACCGCCAGGGCGAGCCGCCGGGGGCCGTCCCCGGTGCGGGGCGGCAGGGGCCGGGCCTCCCAGAGCAGGGCCGCGGCGGCGTCGGTCAGCTCGGTGGCCACGCCGAAGCGCTCCGCGAGCAGCACTTCCTCTGGGCTCGCCGGCCGGCGCAGCAGCCGCCGGCTCAGCCGGCGCAGCCGGACGGCCTCGTCGCCGCGGTCCAGGGCGGCGCTGAGCCGCCGCCGCGCGGCCTCCGCGCCAGGGCCGCCGACGGCGTCGAGGGCATCCGCGAGGGCGTCGAAGATCCGGGCCAGCGAGGCGCGCTCGCCGTCCAGCGCGCCGACCGCCGAACGGGGCGGGCGCAGGACGAGCCGGAGCAGGAGCAGCCAGCCCGCCCCGGCGAGGAAGCACAGCGCCTTGTCAGCGGGGCCGCCGGGCAAGGACAGTCCCATCCCGAGCACGGTGGCTGCCAGCCCCTGCATGGCCGCCCGCGAGCAGACCGGGCCGACCACGCTGACCGCGCCCGAGGCCGCGCCCGCCGCGAACAGCACCGGCAGCACCCACCAGCCGGTCAGGGCCTGCTGCGTCAGGGCCCCCACCAGCACCCCGAGCGCGGCCACGAGGGCGGGCAGCCCGATGTGGACGACACCCGTCCTGCGGGTGCCCGGCAGGTCGTTGAAGCCCGCGAACAGCGCCCCGAGCCCGGCCATCACCCCGATCTCGACGTGTCCCAGCCCGATCCCCACCGCGAGCAGCGGCCCCGCCGCGAGTGCCCCGCGCAGCACGGCCGGCCAGGGCACCGGCCCCCGCTGCCAGCGCAGTGGATGGGCCAGCCAGGACGGCAGGGCGACGGGTCGGCGGCCGGGGCCACGGGGCAGCACGGGCATCCTCACGGGACGAGAACGATCTCGGCGGCGGGCAAAGACACAGGCCGGCGGGGTGTCGCGCCGTCGCCTCCGCTTCCTCAGCCTATCGGCCGCGGCCTCCCCGGTCCGGCCCCGGGCCCTGACGGCCCGCGTGCGGGTCCCCCGGGCCGCGGCTCCCCCGGCCGCCGGACCGGGAGCGGCCGCATCGTCCGGGCAGCCGGCGGTACGGGGGCACAGCCGAGCCGCGGAGCCGCTCCGGCGACCGGCGACCGGCGACCGGCCTAGTAGCGCGTGACCGCGGTCGCGCCCGACTCGGTGCCGATGGCGATGTGGGGGTGCCGGTCCGGGTCGGCCCAGGCCAGGACGCGGCGCATGGCGTCCGCCGGGACGGAGACGCAACCGGCCGTGGCGGCGCGGCCGTTCACGTGGAGGAAGATCCCGGCGCCGCGTCCGCGGACCGGGGCGCGGTAGTTGAAGCCGATGACGAGGGCGTGCGCGTACTGCTTCCCGAAGTCGGCGAGGTGCTCGGACTCCTCGGGGGCGCAGTCCTCGGGCAGGGGTTCGGCCCAGCGGTTGTAGGAGTCCGAGGCGTTGTCCTGGCACCACCAGGAGTCCTCGGCGACCGGCAGGTACCGGGTCGTCGTGCCGGGAGGCGCCGGTTCGGTGCCGAACGCGAACGGCAGGTCGTACAGGCCGGTCGGGGTGGTCGAGGTGTCCTGCACCCGCTTCCCGCCCTCGACGAGGCCGCCCCCGCCGAAGCGGGCGGCCGCGGATCCCGCGGCGGCCCAGCGGCCGTCGCGGCGGTCCCACCAGGTCAGGGTCCCGGTGGTGGCCCCCGGGGAGGCGGCGACGGCGGTGATCAGTTGGGTGCCGCCGCCGGTGTCCGGCATCCGGTCCGGCAGCGCGGGCGGTGCCCAGGGCACCGCTGCCGCCGTGCCGGCCACGACGGCCGGCACGGCGAGGCGGGTCAGTACCGCGCGCAGGCTCAAGCGGGGAGGTGCGCCTCGATGGCGGCGACGACCTCGTCGGCCTCGGGCTCGGTGCGGGGGCGGAAGCGGCCCACCACCCGGCCGTCGGCGGCGACGAGGAACTTCTCGAAGTTCCACTGCACGTCGCCCGCCTGGCCCTCGGCGTCGGCGGTCTCGGTCAGCGCCGCGTACAGCGGGTGCCGGTCGTCACCGTTGACGTCGGACTTCTCGAAGAGCGGGAAGCTCACGCCGTAGGTCGCGGAGCAGAAGGTCGCGATCTCCTCGGCCGTGCCCGGCTCCTGGCCCGCGAACTGGTTGCTGGGGACGCCCAGGACGGTGAACCCGCGGTCGGCATACCGCTTCTGCAGCCGCTCCAGGCCCTCGTACTGCGGGGTCAGACCGCACTTGGAGGCCACGTTGACGATCAGCAGGGCCTTGCCCCGGTGGTCGCCGAGGGAGGCGGGCTCCCCGGTGAGGGTGCGCAGCGGGATGTCGTAGATGCTCACGTCGTTGTCTCTCCTCGTTCGGGCGTGGACTGACCACAGGTCGTCCATTCAACCCCGGTCACGTTGCCGATCTTCCCACGGGAGGGGGCTCCGGGCGCGACCGCGACCGCCGCCCGGCGTCAGTGCTCGGTGACGCGGCCGGCGTCGACCCGGATGCGGCGGGTGGTGCGCACGGCCTCCAGCATGCGGCGGTCGTGGGTGACCAGCAGCAGGGTGCCGTCGTAGGAGGCGAGCGCCGACTCCAGCTGCTCGATGGCGGGCAGGTCGAGGTGGTTGGTGGGCTCGTCCAGGACGAGGAGGTTGACGCCGCGGCCCTGCAGGAGGGCGAGGGCGGCCCGGGTGCGCTCCCCGGGGGAGAGGGTGGCGGCGGGACGCAGTACGTGGGCGGCCTTGAGGCCGAACTTGGCCAGCAGCGTGCGCACGTCGGCGGGGGCCGTGTCCGGGACCTCGGCGCCGAAGGCGTCCATCAGCGACTCGCCGCCGTGGAACAGCTTGCGGGCCTGGTCGACCTCGCCGACGACGACGCCGGGGCCGAGGTGGGACGCGCCCGCGTCGAGGGGCACCCGGCCCAGGAGGGCGGCCAGGAGGGTCGACTTGCCGGAGCCGTTGGCGCCGGTGATGGCGACCCGGTCCGCCCAGTCGACCTGCAGGTCGACCGGCCCGAGGCTGAACTCCGGGCCGCGGCGGACCTCCGCGCCGCGCAGCGTGGCGACGACCGCGCCCGCGCGGGGCGCGGCGGCGATCTCCATGCGCAGCTCCCACTCCTTGCGGGGCTCCTCGACGACGTCGAGCCGTTCGATCATGCGCTGGGTCTGCCGGGCCTTGGCGGCCTGCTTCTCCGTGGACTCCGAGCGCAGCTTGCGGCCGATCTTGTCGTTGTCGGTCGCCTTGCGGCGGGCGTTGCGGACGCCGTGCTCCATCCAGTTGCGCTGCATGCGGGCACGGGACTCCAGGCCCGCCTTGGTGTCGGCGTAGTCCTCGTAGGCCTCGCGGGCGTGCCGCCGGGCGGTCTCGCGCTCCTCCAGGTAGGAGGCGTAGCCGCCGCCGTAGGTGTTGACCTCCTGCTGGGCGAGGTCGAGTTCGACGACGCGGTTGACGGTGCGGGTCAGGAACTCGCGGTCGTGGCTGACCAGGACGGTGCCCGCCTTGAGGCCCCTGACGAAGGTCTCCAGGCGCTCCAGGCCGTCCAGGTCGAGGTCGTTGGTGGGCTCGTCCAGCAGGAAGACGTCGTAGCGGCTCAGCAGCAGCGACGCCAGGCCCGCGCGGGCGGCCTGCCCGCCGGAAAGGGCCGTCATGGGCGTGTCGAGGCCGACGCCGAGGCCGAGCGCCTCGCCCACCTCCTCGGCCCGTTCGTCGATGTCCGCGCCGCCGAGGGCGAGCCAGCGCTCCAGGCCGTCGTTGTAGGCGTCGTCCGCGCCGGGCGTCCCGTCGACCAGCGCCTGGGTGGCCGTGTCGAGCGCGGCCTGGGCGGCGGCCACTCCGGTGCGCCGGGCGAGGAAGGCCCGTACGGTCTCGCCCGGGCGGCGATCGGGTTCCTGGGGGAGGTGGCCGACGGTCGCGGTGGGCGGGCTGAGCCGCAGCTGCCCCTGCTCGGGCGCGCTCAGGCCCGCGAGCAGGCGCAGCAGCGTCGACTTCCCGGCACCGTTGGCCCCGACCAGACCGATGACGTCGCCGGGGGCGACGACGAGGTCGAGTCCGGAGAACAGGACGCGGTCTCCGTGGCCTGCGGCGAGATCCTTGACGACAAGAGTGGCACTCATCAGGCTGCTGATGCTATCGCCCCGCAGGCCCCCGCCCCGCGGCCCGGCCCCACCGCGGCCGCTGCGCACCGCCCGGTGCGGCCGGGGGCCGCCCCGTCCAGGGAGGGAACGTACCGTGCCGAACAGGAAGGCCCTCGTCCGCCCTCCCGGCCCGCGGCTCGCCGAAGGGCTGGTGACCCACCTCGCGCGCTCCCCCGTCGACCCCGGGCTCGCCGTGCGCCAGTGGGAGGGGTACGTGGCGGCGCTGCGCGCCGACGGCTGGCAGACGGTGGAGGTGCCGGCGGCCGACGACTGCCCGGACGCCGTCTTCGTGGAGGACGCGGTGGTCGTCTTCCGCGGCGTCGCGCTGCTGGCCCGCTCCGGTGCCCCCTCCCGGCGCCCGGAGACGGCCGGGGCAGAGGAGGCGGTCACGGCGCTGGGGCTCCGGGTCGAGCGGGTGCGCGCGCCGGGCACGCTGGACGGCGGGGACGTGCTCAAGTCCGGCGACACCGTGTACGTGGGGCGGGGCGGGCGGACCGACGCCGAGGGGGTGCGGCAACTGCGGTCGGCGTTCGAGCCCCTGGGAGCGCGGGTGGTGGCCGTACCCGTCACCAAGGTGCTGCACCTGAAGTCCGCGGTGACGGCGCTGCCCGACGGCACGGTCATCGGGTACCCGCCGCTGGTTGACGACCCGTCGGCTTTCTCCCGGTTCCTTCCGGTTCCGGAGGAGCCGGGCGCGCACGTGGTGCTGCTCGGCGGCGGCCGGCTGCTGATGGCGGCGAGCGCGCCGCGCACCGCGGAACTCCTGGCCGGCATGGGATATGAGCCCGTTTTGGTGGACATCGGCGAGTTCGAGAAGCTCGAGGGATGTGTGACCTGCCTGTCCGTCCGCCTGCGGGAGCCGTACGTCTGACGGCGGGTTGCCTTTTGAGTGGCACCTAACCTACGGTTTCGTAACTTACGATTCCGTAGGCACCCTCAGCGAGCCCTCAGGAGCCCAGCGTGACCATTGCCCCGTCCCAGAGCACCGGATCGGAAGCATGGAGCGACACCAGGCTGCTGTACGCCTTGGAAGAGGTCGTCGAGACCGAGATCAACCGTCACCTGACGGCGGCCAAGGAGTGGATGCCCCACGAGTACGTTCCGTGGAGCCAGGGGCGTGACTTCGACGGGCTGATGGGCGGCGAGGCCTGGGCGCCCGAGCAGTCGAAGGTCACCGAGATCGGCCGGATATCGCTGGTGGTCAACCTCCTCACGGAGGACAACCTTCCCAGCTACCACCACGAGATCGCCACCCTCTTCGGCCGGGACGGCGCGTGGGGCACCTGGGTCCACCGCTGGACCGCGGAGGAGGGCCGGCACGCCATCGTCATGCGCGACTACCTGCTCACCACGCGGGCCGTGGACCCGGTGGAGCTGGAGCGGCTGCGGATGCGTCACATGTCGGACGGCTTCGAGTCCGACAACGCCCACAGCATGCTGCACTCGGTGGCGTACGTGGCCTTCCAGGAACTGGCCACCCGCATCTCGCACCGCAACACCGGCCGCGAGTCCGGCGACCCGTTGTGCGAGCGCATGCTGGCGCGGATCGCGACCGACGAGAACCTGCACATGGTCTTCTACCGCAACCTGCTGGCGGCGGCGCTGCAAATGGCGCCGGACCAGACGATGCAGGCCATCCGCGACGTGGTCGTCGGCTTCCGGATGCCAGGGCACGGAATGCCCGGATTCGAGCGCTCCGCGGCGCGGATCGCCATCGGTGGCATCTACAACCTCCGCATCCACCACGACGACGTGCTCCAGCCCGTGCTGCGGCACCTGAAGGTGCTGGAGACGCCGGGGCTGGGCGCCGAGGGCCTGAAGGCACAGGAGGAGCTGGGCTTCTTCATGGGCGAACTGGACAGCCAGGCCCGCAAGTTCGAGGAGCGCAGGGACGCGCTGCTGGCCCGGCGGGCCGCCCGCGCCTGACCGGCCCGTCCGCACGGTGGGCGCCTCCCTGGAGGCGCCCACCGTCGCGGGGCGGTCAGCCCGCCACCATGGCGACGTCCGCCACCATCCAGATCAGGCGCTCCCCGTCGTGCTCGAACCCGTGCCGGCTCACCATGCCCATCCGCAGGTAGAACCCCTCGGCCCGCGGGTCCGCACCGACCCCGAGCAGACGCGCCTCCAGCGCGACCGCCCGCCGTACCAGGTCGTCCCACAGCAGGCGCCCGACCCCGGTGCCGATGAACGGGCGGTCGACGAACAACAGCCCGATCCCCAGGTAGTCCGCGTGCTCGTTGAGGGTGTAGAAGCCGATGGGCACCCCGCCCCTCGCGGCGACCGTGACGTGCCGTGCGGCGATGTCCGTCGCCTGGAGCCTCGGCGTCACATCGGGGACGTCCGCCACGCGACCGCCCACCCAGTGCGACTTCGACCGCAGCACCAGCGCGTCCAGGAACGGCAGTTCCTCCGGACGCGCCGGGCGGACCACGACGCCTTCCATGCCACGAGCGTGCCAGGGCGGAGGTCGTGAGTCACCGGTTTTCCCGCTCCCCACGTGTGCTGGTCCGGCGGCGGCGCTTAAGCGTGCGCCGGGCTGAGGTCGGTGGGCCGTCGGGCGCCGTCCCGGGGTCTGCGGGGCGGCCCGGAGCAGTCAACCAGGCGGTCGACGGCTTGCCGCCCGGCCCCGTGCGAAAAATCATGCAAGCACGCTTGATTGTTTCCGGTCGCGGTGCCAGCCTGTGACGCGCACGGCTTCGCTGACGCTGCGTCATTCAGGGGGACCCTTGTCCGACCCCACACCCGTACTGGACGACCTTCGGGACGAGAGCGAGGGCCTGGACGCCCTGGTCGCGCCGCTCCCGCAGGACGCCTGGGCGACGCCGACGCCCGCCCCGGGCTGGACGGTGGCGCACCAGATCGCCCATCTGGCCTGGACCGACCGGCAGTCCGTGCTGGCGGTCACCGATCCGGAGGGCTTCGGCTCCGTGGTGGAGAAGGCCGCCGCCGCGATCGGCACCTTCGTCGACGACGGCGCCGCGGAGGGGGCGGCGCTCCCGCCCGCCGAACTGCTCGCGCGGTGGCGCTCGGGGCGGGCGGAACTGCAGGCCGCGCTGCGGGCGCAGCCGCCCGGGACGCGGTTCCCGTGGTTCGGGCCGCCGATGAGCGCCGCCTCCATGGCCTCGGCCCGGCTCATGGAGAGCTGGGCGCACGGCGAGGACGTCGCGGACGCCCTCGGCCTACGGCGTACGCCGAGCGCACGCCTGCGGCACGTGGCGCGGATCGCCGTACGGGCCCGCGACTACGCGTACGCCGTCAACGGGCTGACGCCGCCCGCCGGGGAGTTCCGGGTGGAACTGACCGCCCCCGACGGCACGCTGTGGGCGTACGGCCCGCAGGACGCCGCGCAGCGCGTCACGGGCCCGGCGCTCGACCTGTGCCTGCTGGCGACCCGCCGCCGGCACCGTGCCGACCTGGCCGTGCGCGCCGAGGGCGCGGACGCCGACCGCTGGCTGGACATCGCCCAGGCGTTCGCCGGACCGCCGGGTGCGGGGCGCGCACCGGGCCAGGGAGGAACGGCGTGAACACCGAGAACCGCACGACCATGCTGGAGCGCCTGGCCGAACTGTCGGCAGAGCACGAGAAGGCGCTCGCCGGCGGCGGCCCCAAGTACGTGGACCGGCACCGGTCGCGCGGGAAGCTGACCGCGCGCGAGCGGGTGGAACTGCTGCTGGACCAGGACAGCCCGTTCCTGGAGCTGTCGCCGCTCGCGGCCTGGGGCAGCGACTACCCGGTGGGCGCGTCGCTGGTGACCGGCATCGGCGTGATCGAGGGCACCGAATGCGTGATCACCGCCAACGACCCCACGGTGCGGGGCGGGGCGAGCAACCCGTGGACGCTCAAGAAGGCCCTGCGGGCCAACGAGATCGCGCTCACCAACCGGCTCCCGCTGGTCAACCTCGTGGAGTCGGGCGGCGCGGACCTGCCCAGCCAGAAGGAGATCTTCATCCCGGGCGGCGCGCTCTTCCGCGACCTGACCCGGCTGTCGGCGGCCGGCATCCCCACCGTCGCCGTCGTGTTCGGCAACTCGACGGCCGGCGGCGCGTACGTCCCCGGGATGTCCGACCACGTGATCATGGTCAAGGAGCGCTCCAAGGTGTTCCTCGGCGGCCCGCCGCTGGTGAAGATGGCCACCGGCGAGGAGAGCGACGACGAGTCGCTCGGCGGCGCCGACATGCACGCGCGGGTCTCCGGGCTCGCGGACTACTTCGCGCCGGACGAGCCCGGCGCGCTGCGCACCGCCCGGCGGGTGGTGGCACGCCTCAACTGGCGCAAGCAGGGCCCCGCCCCGGCCGCCGCATACGAGCCGCCGCGCCACGACGAGGACGGACTCCTGGACATCGTCCCCGCCGACCTGAAGACGCCCTTCGACCCGAGGGACGTCATCGCGCGGGTCGTGGACGGTTCGGAGTTCGACGAGTTCAAGCCGCTGTACGGGCCGAGCCTGGCCACCGGCTGGGCGCAGGTGCACGGCTATCCCGTCGGGATCCTGGCCAACGCCCAGGGCGTGCTGTTCAGCGCCGAGTCGCAGAAGGCGGCGCAGTTCATCCAGCTCGCCAACCAGCGTGACGTCCCGCTGCTGTTCCTGCACAACACCACCGGTTACATGGTGGGGCGCGAGTACGAGCAGGGCGGCATCATCAAGCACGGCGCCATGATGATCAACGCGGTGTCCAACTCGCGGGTGCCGCACATCTCGGTCCTCATGGGCGCGAGTTACGGTGCCGGGCACTACGGCATGTGCGGCCGGGCGTACGACCCGCGCTTCCTGTTCGCCTGGCCCAGCGCCAAGTCGGCCGTCATGGGGCCCGCGCAGCTCGCGGGCGTGCTGTCCATCGTGGCGCGGCAGTCGGCGGCCGCCCGGGGCCTGCCCTTCGACGAGGAGGCCGCCGCCGGGCTGCGGGCGATGGTGGAGCAGCAGATCGAGTCCGAGTCCCTGCCGATGTTCCTGTCGGGGCGGCTGTACGACGACGGGGTGATCGACCCGCGCGACACCCGCACGGTGCTCGGCCTGTGCCTGTCGGCGGTCCACAGCGCACCGGTCGAGGGCGCCCGCGGCGGCTTCGGCGTCTTCCGGATGTGAGGAGCACCTGACCGTGATCGCATCAGTGCTGGTGGCCAATCGCGGCGAGATCGCCCGCCGTGTCTTCCGCACCTGCCGCGACCTGGGCATCGCCACGGTCGCCGTCCACTCGGACGCGGACGCCGCCGCCCCGCACGTACGGGAGGCGGACGCCGCCGTGCGGCTGCCGGGGGACGCGCCCGCCGACACCTATCTGCGCGGCGACCTCATCGTGAAGGCCGCCCTCGCGGCGGGCGCGGACGCCGTCCACCCCGGCTACGGATTCCTGTCGGAGAACGCCGGGTTCGCCAGGGACGTCATCGCGGCGGGCCTGACCTGGATCGGGCCCTCGCCGGAGGCCATCGAGGCGATGGGCTCCAAGATCCGCGCGAAGCGGCTGATGGCCGAGGCCGGCGTCCCCGTCCTGGAGGCCGGGCCGGACGACCTGCCCCTGCTGGTGAAGGCGGCGGCGGGCGGCGGCGGCCGCGGCATGCGCGTCGTCCGGGACGCGGCCGCGCTGGAGCGGGAACTGGCCGCCGCCCGTGCGGAGGCGCTGTCCGCCTTCGGGGACGGCGAGGTGTTCCTGGAGCCGTACGTCGAGGACGGCCGGCACATCGAGGTGCAGGTGCTGGCGGACACCCACGGCACCGTGTGGACGCTCGGCGAGCGCGACTGCTCGGTGCAGCGCCGGCACCAGAAGGTGATCGAGGAGACCCCGGCGCCTGGCGTCGGCGACGAGTTGCGCCGGACGCTGCACGAGGCGGCGGAGGCGGCGGCGCGGGCCATCGGCTACGTCGGCGCGGGGACCGTGGAGTTCCTGGTGTCGCCGGACGGCCGGCCGTACTTCCTGGAGATGAACACCCGCCTCCAGGTGGAGCACCCGGTGACCGAGTGCGTCTTCGCGGTGGACCTCGTCGCGCTGCAACTGGACGTCGCCGAGGGCGGGCGGCTCCCGGCCGCTCCCCCGGTGCCGTCCGGGCACGCGGTCGAGGCCCGGCTGTACGCCGAGGACCCGGCCCGCGACTGGCAGCCGCAGACCGGGGTCCTGCACCGCTTCCAGGTGCCGCCGGCGCCGGGGCTGCGGGTGGACGCGGGCTTCGGGGACGGCGACCGGATCGGGGTGCACTACGACGCGATGCTCGCCAAGGTCGTCGCCCACGCCCCCACCCGCCCGCAGGCGCTGCGGCTGCTCGCCGGCGCCCTGGAGCGGGCCCGGGTGCACGGCCCGGTGACCAACCGCGACCTGCTCGTACGGGTGCTGCGCGACCCGGACTTCGCCGCCGGAGGGGTGTCCACGGCCTTCCTGGGACGTCTGGGCCCGGCCCCCGACGGGGGCGAGGGCGCGGCGCGGCTGGCGGCCCTGGCGGCCGCTCTCGCCGACGCCTGCGGCCGCCACCCGCTGGGCGGCTGGCGCAACCTGCCGTCGGCGCCGCAGTCCAAGACCTACCGCGCCGAGCCCGCGGGCGCGGAGCACGAGGTCCGCTACCGGCTCGGCCGCGACGGCCTGACCGCCGAGGGCCACCCGGACGTCCGCCTGCTGGAGCGGACGCCGGAGCGGGTCGTGCTGGAGGTGGCCGGAGTGCGCCGCGCCTTCGACGTCGCGGTCCACGGGGACGAGGTGTACGTCGACGTGCCCCCCGCCTCCGGCAGCGGGCTCGCCCCCGGCTCCCACCGCTTCACCGCGCTGCCGCGCTTCCCCGACCCGGTCGCGCAGCTCGCGCCGGGCTCGCTGCTGGCCCCGATGCCGGGGACGGTGGTCCGCGTCGCGGAGGTCGCCGTCGGCGACAAGGTGACGGCCGGGCAGCCGCTGCTGTGGCTGGAGGCCATGAAGATGGAGCACCGCGTCGCCGCCCCGGCGGACGGTGTGCTCACCGCACTGCACGCCGAGGCCGGCCGCCAGGTCGACGTCGGCACCGTACTCGCCGTCGTCCAGGAGGAGGACTCCCCATGAGCGCCACGCCCGCCGGGAACGGACCGACCGGCACCTTCGACAACGTCCTGCTGGAGAGCGAGGAGCGCCGCGCGCTGCGCAAGGCCGTCTCCGACCTGGGCCGCCGCTACGGGCGTTCCTACTTCCTCGACGCCGTGCGCGAGGGCCGGCACACCGACAAGCTGTGGCAGGAGGCCGGGGCGCTGGGCTACCTCGGCGTCAACCTGCCGGAGGAGCACGGCGGCGGGGGCGGCGGCCTGGCCGAGCTCTCCATCGTGCTGGAGGAACTGGGCGCCGCGGGCTGCCCGCTGCTGCTGCTCATCGTCTCCCCCGCGATCTGCGGCACGGTCATCGCGCGATTCGGCACCGGGGAGCAGAAGCGCCGCTGGCTGCCCGGCCTGGCGGACGGCTCCCTGCGCATGGCGTTCGGCATCACGGAGCCGGACGCCGGCTCCAACTCGCACCGGCTGACGACCACGGCCCGCCGGGACGGCTCGGACTGGCTGCTCACGGGCCGCAAGGTCTTCGTCTCCGGCGTCGACATCGCCGACGCGACGCTCGTCGTGGGCCGCACCGAGGACGCACGCACGGGCAGGCTCAAGCCGTGCCTGTTCGTCGTGGAGCGGGAGACGCCCGGCTTCGAGTTCCGGCCGATCGACATGGAACTGTCGGCGCCGGAGAAGCAGTTCCACCTCTACATGGACGACGTGCGGCTGCCCGCGGACGCCCTGGTCGGCGACGAGGACGCGGGGCTGCTGCAGCTGTTCGCGGGCCTCAACCCCGAGCGCGTCATGACGGCCGCCTTCTCGATCGGCATGGGCCGCTTCGCCCTCTCGGCGGCCGTGGACTACGCCCGCACGCGGCAGGTGTGGAACGCCCCGATCGGCTCGCACCAGGCCATCGCCCACCCGCTGGCACAGGCCCACATCGAACTGGAACTGGCCCGGCTGATGATGCAGAAGGCCGCGTTCCTGTACGACGCGGGGGACGACACGGCGGCGGGCGAGGCCGCCAACATGGCGAAGTACGCGGCGGCCGAGGCCGGCGCGAAGGCCGTCGACCAGGCCGTGCACACCCTGGGCGGCAACGGGCTGACGGCCGAGTACGGGCTGGCCTCCCTCCTCACGGCCTCGCGCGTGGGTCGCATCGCGCCGGTCAGCCGGGAGATGATTCTCAACTACGTCTCGCACCACACGCTGGGTCTGCCCAAGTCCTACTGAGCACGTCCTACCCAGGAGGGGGGAACGGCCATGGCAGAGCCGGCCGTGTTCCACAGCGAGTACCCCGCGGTTCCCGCCATCGACCTGCCGATCCACGAGGCAGTGCTGGGCCACGCCGCCGAGTTCGGCGACCGGCCCGCACTCGTGGACGGGGTGGAGGGCACGACGCTCACCTATGCGCAGCTCGACGCCTTCACCCGTCGCATCGCGGCGGCACTGGCGGAGTCGGGGCTGCGCAAGGGTGACGTCCTCGCCCTGCACAGTCCGAACACCATCGCCTACCCGCCGGTCTTCTACGGCGCCACGCGCGCCGGCGCGGCCGTCACCACGGTGCATCCGCTCGCCACCGCCGAGGAGTTCGCGCGGCAGCTGCGGGACAGCGGCGCCTCGTGGATCGTCACCGTCTCACCCCTGCTGGAGACCGCCCGCAAGGCAGCCGACCAGGTGGGCGGCGTCAAGGAGATCCTGGTCTGCGACAGCGCCGAGGGTCACCGCTCGGTCCTCGACCTGCTGGGCTCCACGGCCCCCGAGCCGGACATCGCGTTCGACCCGGGCGAGGACGTGGCCGCGCTGCCCTACTCCTCGGGCACCACCGGCGTGCCCAAGGGCGTGATGCTGACCCACCGCAACATCGCCACCAACCTGGCCCAGCTGGACCCGACCCTGTCGATGGGACCGGGGCACCGCATCCTGGCCGTGCTCCCGTTCTTCCACATCTACGGGCTCACCGCGCTCATGAACGCCCCGCTGCGCAAGGGCGCCACGGTCGTGGTGCTGCCGCGCTTCGACCTGGAGCAGTTCCTGAAGGCGGTGGCGACCCACCGGGTGCAGGGGCTGTTCGTGGCCCCGCCGATCGTGCTGGCGCTCGCCAAGCACCCGGCGGTCACCGCGCACGACCTCAGCTCGCTGGAGTACGTGCTGTGCTCGGCGGCCCCGCTCGACGCGGAGCTGGCCCGGGCCTGCTCGAAGCGGCTGGGACTGCCGCCGATCCTTCAGGCGTACGGGATGACCGAACTCTCCCCGGGCACCCATGTGGTGCCGCTGGACGCGCGCGACGCGCCGCCCGGCGCGGTCGGCAAGCTGCTGCCCGGCACGGAGATGCGCATCGTGCCGCTCGACGACGAGGACGGCGACGACGGCTCCGGGGAGATCCACATCCGTGGTCCGCAGGTCATGAAGGGCTACCTGGGGCGGCCCGAGGAGACCGCCGCCATGATCGACGACGAGGGGTGGCTGCACACCGGCGACGTCGGCCGGGTGGACGCCGGCGGGTGGCTGCACGTCGTCGACCGCGTCAAGGAGCTGATCAAGTACAAGGGCTACCAGGTGCCGCCCGCGGAGCTGGAGGCCGTGCTGCTCACCGACCCGCGGGTGGCCGACGCCGCGGTCATCGGGGTGGTGGACGAGGACGGCAACGAGGTCCCGAAGGCGTACGTGGTGCCGCAGCCGGGCGCGGCGCTCACCGCGGACGAGGTGATCGCGCACGTGGCGGCGCAGGTCGCGCCGTACAAGAAGGTGCGCCGGGTGGAGTTCACCGACGCCATACCGAGGGCCGCCAGCGGCAAGATCCTCCGGCGTGAACTGCGCGACCGGGAAAGGGGAACGGCCTGATGACCGGCGACGCCGCGGCACCCTTCGTACGGAGCGCGCACGACCGGGGGATCACCACGCTGACGCTGGACTCCCCGCACAACCGCAACGCGCTCTCCGCACGCATGGTCGACGAGCTGTCCGACGCGCTGGCCCGGGCCGCCAAGGACCCGGCCACGCGGGCGGTGCTGCTCACGCACACCGGCGGCACCTTCTGCGCGGGTGCGGACCTGAAGGAGGCGGCGTCGCCGGAGGGGCCGGGGCGGCTCGTGGCCCTGCTGCGGGCGGTCGTGGAACTGCCCAAGCCGGTCGTGGCGCACGTGACGGGCCATGTGCGCGCCGGCGGCCTCGGGCTGCTCGCGGCCTGTGACATCCCGGTGGCGGGTCCGGGGGCGAGCTTCGCCTTCACCGAGGCGCGGCTCGGCCTCGCCCCGGCCGTCATCTCGCTGACGGTGCTGCCGCGCATGGACGCCAGGGCCGCCGCCCGCCACTACCTGACGGGCGAGGTCTTCGACACCGCCGAGGCCGTGCGCACCGGCCTGGTCGCCGCACCGGAGGAGGCCCTGGAGGGCATCCTCGCGGGGCTGCGCGCCGCGTCGCCGCAGGGGCTCGCCGAGTCCAAGGCGCTGACGACCGCGGCGGTGCTGCGCGTCTTCGACCGGGACGCGACGGCGCTCACCGAGCGGTCGGCCCGGCTGTTCGGTTCGCCCGAGGCGGCGGAGGGGATGCGCGCGTTCCTCGAACGGCGGGCCGCGCCATGGGCGCTGTGAGCGCCGGCACCCGTACGCCCAAGCAGGACCGCAGCCGCGCCACCCGGCAGCGGCTGCTGGAGGCGGCCGTCGCCTGCCTGGCCGAACACGGCTGGGCGGGCAGCACGGTGACGGTGGTCGCGGAGCGGGCGGGGGTGTCGCGGGGCGCGGCCCAGCACCACTTCCCCACCCGCGAGGACCTGTTCACCGGGGCGATCGAGTTCGTCGCCGAGCAGTGGCTGGTGGCCCTGCGGGAGCACGCGCACGCCCTCCCCGGCGAGGGCGTGCACCGCACGCACGCCGTGGTCGGCATGGTCGTCGACCTCTACACGGGACCGATCTTCCGGGCGGCGCTCCACCTGTGGGTGGCGGCCGCCAACGAGGAGCAACTGCGGCCCCGGGTCACGGCGCTGGAGGCGCGCATCGGGCGGGAGGCGCACCGGCTCGCCGTGGAGGTGCTCGACGCGGACGAGGCGGTGGCCGGGGTCAGGGAGACCGTACAGGCCACCCTCGACATGGCACGCGGCCTGGGGCTGGCGAACCTGCTCAGCGACGACAGCGGCCGCCGCGCGGGCATCGTCCGCGCGTGGTCGGCGGTCCTGGACGAGGTGCTGCGCCGCGGAATCTGAGTCGCCCGCTGTCGGTGGCCGGTGAGAAGATCGCGGCATGCTGAACGAGGCGGTGTCCGCCGGCGAACTGGGCTTCCTGCTGGGTCTCGTGGACCCGGCGCTCGCCGCGCGTGCGCGGAGCCGGACGGGGGTCCCGGAGGAGGATCCGGAGACGGCCGCGAGGCCACCGGAGCACTCGGTGTGGAGCTGGGGCCGTTGGTTCAACGACATGCCCACGTCGGTGCTCTGGTGGATGCTCCAGGAGGACGATCCCGAGGTCAACGTGGCGGTGTACCACCACTGGCGCACCGACGAGCGGGTGCGGTACGACATCCTCAAGGGCATTCCGTACGGGCCGGATCGCTCCGGTCGTCTGGAGGTTCCGGAGGACCTCTCGGGGTATCCGGCGCCGGAGCTCGCCCTGCCGTCCGGTCCGGAGGCGCTGGTCGCCGCGCTGCGTGCGGTCACGGGCATGTCCGCCGGCCGCGCCGCCGCGCGGATGGTGGGGCGGGACGAGTGGGCGTCGGTCGCCGCGGCCGACCTCGAGCAGCCGCTGCCCGGCTACGCCCGCTGGGCGCTGGCGGTCCGCCCCGACTGCCCGCCGGCGCTGCGCACGCAGTTCGGCACGCACCGCAAGTTCACCAACCGGCTGCGTGACGCGGGGGTCGTGGACGGCCCCGCGGCGTACGCGACCGGCACCCGCCCGGCTCACGATGTCCTGCGCGTCCTGGCCATGGGCCGCTGGGGGTTCCCGCGGCGGTTGCCGGAGGCGGCCGGGGCGCTGCGCCCGCTGGTGCGCACGGAACTGGGGGCGAACACCGAGGCGTGGGCGGTGCTGGTGCAGCTCCTGCCGACGTTCACGGGCACCTTGCCGGAGCTGGTCCGGACGGCGGGGGCGATCGCGGGGGGGGTGCCTCTATGTCTTTCGTCAAGCGAGGCGGGGGGTTCTGGGTTGGTAGTAGGTGCCGTCGCGGAGCATGGCGAACAGGACGCTGATGC
>NZ_JBEXYN010000056.1:0-48947 GCF_040630935.1 Streptomyces sp. NPDC005722 | reverse complement strand
GGCCCTACCCTCATGCCCGGACATCCCGGAGATCACCCGACCGAGTCGCCACACTCGAACCAATGCTCACCATGATCGATAGAGAAACGGCTTCTGAGACGCAGTTGCCGCCTCAGACGCACCATCGAGCCCTGATGCTGCGGATCCGTGGCTTCATCGAGCAGCACCTGGCCGACCCCGGCCTGACCCCGGCCACGGTCGCCGCCGCCCACAACATCTCCACCCGACAACTGCACCGTCTCTTCCAGGCGCAGAACATGGCCGTCGCCGGGTGGATCCGTCGTCGCCGGCTGGAGAACTGCCGCCGCGACCTGGCCGACCCCCGGTACGGGCAGCACACGGTTCAGGTCGTCGCCGCCCGTTGGGGGTTCACGGACAAGGCACACTTCAGCCGCCTCTTCCGGGCCACCTACGGCATGCCCCCGGAGACCTGCGCCACCTGGCCCAGCACCAGCGCGGTGGACGGGCAACGTCCACCGCGGGGCACCCAGCACGATGATCGGGCGCCTCCCCGGAACCGGTGCCGAGCGCGCCGGCACGCCAGGACCACCCACCCATCATGAGTGGTGATCGTCGTGGCGGCCGGCGCACGGCACCCGAGGGCTGACCCTGGTGCAGACGTTGCGGGGCGAGGGCAGACCTGTGGTAGGCGTGCTCAACGAACCGCGTCACGGCCTGGTGTCAGCAGGTGATGGAGTCGATGTAGACATGGTCCACGTCGAAGAGCTTGAGCCAAATGCTGCTCTTGCCCCGGCGGTCGGTGGTCTGGCCGGGCAGTCCCCAGTAGTGCCACTTCGTGACGCAGCCGCGGTAGAAGCGGACAGCGTCCGTGTCGTAGTAGGAGGAGTGGTTGCTGGACCAGTCACCCGGCGGGAGTTCGACGTCGGCGGGCCACCCCGACCACGTGCCGGGCTTCGTGACACAAGGCAACTTGTCTTCGCCCTCATGCCACCACCCGGAGGAGACTCCCCAGCACCAGTTGTTCGCGATGCGGACGTTCATGCGCGAGTTGTTGCTGACCTCTCCCCCACAGCCCTGCGTGCTGCATGTTCCCGCCTGGGCGGAACCCGGCATGGCCAACAGTGCTCCCGCACCGAGCACTGCCGCCAGCGCGGCCCGAACGAATATCCCTGGTGTCGGCCTCATGACTGAAGACCCTCCCCGTTCACCTGAGCCTGATGAGCCCAGCGCCATCGGAATGAGGCTGCGCCGGACGCCAGCCGACGTGCTGGCGTACAGAGTCTCGGGCTTGACGGTCGCACTGTCGTTGACCGTCGGCGCCAGGCCGTTGACGATCAGTGCCCGCCCCGCGGTAGCGTGCCGCGGTCTTCGCCATGCGAACATCCCGTTGCCGCGGTCGGCCCGGTCAGTGGAGCACGTACCATCCGGGGTAGGTGCTCGTTCCGGTCATCCGACCGCCGTGCCCGGCTGATCGAGTCGAATGACGACGTCCTCCCGGGCTTGCCCGCCCTGGGCTGACCCCTGCGTCGTGAAGTGGCGGCTTCGCCGGGGTCTGCAATGGAGTCCTGGGCAACCCCCGAAAAGCGAGGACGTCGCGGGCTGGGCATCGGGCCGGGGAAGGCCGGCTGAGGGCCGGTCTCAGCGGTGGGCCTCGCGGTCCAGTTGTTCGATGTGTTCCGGTTGCATGGTGATGGTTGCGGCTGCTGCCGAGGCGCGCACGGTCTCCGGGCGGGTGGCGCCGGAGAGCACGATGAGGGACGGGGACCGGGTGAGCAGCCAGGCCAGGGCGATCTGTGCGGTCGTGGCGTCGTAGTGTGCCGCAAGGCCCTGGAGTGTGCCGGCGAGCGGGGGGCTCATGGTGGTCATGCCCCGTAGTGGGGAGTAGGCGAGGAAGGCGATGTCGTGGCGTTCACAGTGCGCGAGGACCTCGTCGTCACCTGGGGCGAAGAGTGAGTAGGGGTTCTGCACGGTGGCGATGGTCGCCTCGCTCCGGGCTTCGGTGAGCCGGCCCAGGTCGACGTTGGACAGGCCGATCAGGTCGATCTTCCCTTCCTGTTGCAGTTCGGCCAGGGCGCCGGTGCTTTCGCTGATCGGGACGTGCGGGTCGGGCCAGTGCAGGTGGTACAGGTCGATCCGGTCGACGTGCAGGGCGCGGAGGCTGGCTTCGCAGTGACGGCGCAGGGTCTCGGGCCGGCCGTCGGTGGGGAAGGTGTCGCCGCTGCGGTAGTGGCCGCCCTTGGTGGAGATCAGTGGGCGGTCGGCCGGGGCAATGCCGCGCAGTGAGCGGGCGATGAGACGTTCGTTGTGGTTGTCCTCGGTGGCCGTGGTGTAGGCGTGGGCGGTGTCCAGGAGCCGTATGCCTGCGTCGATGGCCGTGGTGATGGCGTCGGCTGCTCTGGCGGGGTCGTCGGCGTGCTCGAGGGTCAGGGCCACCAGACCGAGGCCCACGGGGTGGACCTCGGTCCGGCCGATGCGGCGTGGTGTCAGGCTCACGCCGCACGCTCCGTGACCCCGGCGGTATCGACGAGGTGCTCCCCTGCGGGGACGGAGACGGGTGCCCGCCCGGGCAGCTCGACGATGCCGGTGCATCCCGGGGGCACGGTGACGGTGGCGACGAGTCGATCTCCGGTGAGCTCCCAGGACAGGGCTGCCGTGCCGTAGGGGGTCTCGTGCCGGGTGCGGGCCCAGGTGATGCCGCCGCCGGGGCGGGGGCGGTAGGTGATGGCGCGGTAGCCGGGTTCGGCCGGGGCGATGCCGCCGACGACGCGGTGCAGCCAGTCGGCGACGGCGCCCAGTGCGTAGTGGTTGAAGGAGGTCATGCCGCCGGGGTTGAGGGTGCCGTCCGGACGGAGGCTGTCCCAGCGTTCCCAGATGGTGGTGCCGCCCATGGTGACGGTGTAGAGCCAGGACGGGCACTCGGTCTGCGTCAACAGCCGGTAGGCGACGTCGAGGTGGCCGGTGTCGGTGAGGGCGTCGCAGATCAGCGGGGTGCCGACGAAGCCGGTGGCGATGCGGGCGTCGTCCTGGAGGACCAGTTCGGCCAGCCGGTCGCCGGCGAACTGGCGCAGGCCTGGGTCTTCGAGAAGGTCGAAGGCCAGGGCCACGCAGTAGGCAGTGGGGCTGTCGCTGGTCATGCGGCCGTCGGCGTGTACGTAGCGGCGGCGGAAGGCGTCGGCGACTTCGTCGGCCAGCGTTGCGTAGTGCTGTGCCTCGTGCTCGTGGCCCAGTGCGCGGGCTGCCCGGGCGAGGTGACGGGTGGACCAGGCGAAGTACGCGGTGGCTATGAGGTAGCGGTCGGTGCGGGCGGCGGCCGGGTCTTCGGGCGGGGCGATGGGGTCCAGCCAGTCGCCGAGCTGGAATCCGGTGTCCCACAGCCGGCTGGGTCCTGCCAGGCGTTCCATCAGGTCCACCCATGCTCGTCCCATGGGGAAGTGACGGCGGAGCAGTTCCAGGTCGCCGAAGCGTTGGTAGAGGACCCAGGGGGTGAGGGTGGCCACGTCGCCCCAGGCGGCGCCCGGCTGGATGGGGGTCCACATCGGGGCGCCGGGGATGACGGGTACGTACCAGGGGATGGTGCCGTCGGGGAACTGTTCGACGGCGACGTCGTCCAGCCATGAGTCCAGCATGCCGGCGCAGTCGTAGAGGAAGCTCGCGGTGGGGGCGAAGACCTGGATGTCTCCGGTCCAGCCGAGGCGTTCGTCGCGCTGCGGGCAGTCGGTGGGGATGTCGACGAAGTTGCTCCGCATGCTCCACAGGACGTTCTCGTGGAGCCGGTTGATCAGGGGGTCGCTGCACTCGAACCAGCCCGTGCGGGCCATGTCCGTGTGGTGGACCCGCGCGGTGACGGCGTCGCCGGTCAGTTCTCCCGGCCAGCCGCTGACCTCGGCGTAGCGGAAGCCGTGCAGGGTGAAGCGGGGCTCCCAGGTCTGTTCACCGGAGTCGCCCAGGATGTAGGCGTCGGTGGCGGCCGCGAGACGCAGTGGGCGGGTGGCGAGCTCGTCGTCCTGGAGGACTTCGGCGTGGCGGAGGGTGATGGTGGTGCCGGCGGGGCCGTCGACGGTGATGCGCAGCCGGCCGACGAGGTTCTGCCCGAAGTCGAGCACGTACCGGCCCTCGTCCTTGGGCGTGATGGTGACCGGCCGGACCTCCTGGGTGCAGCGCACCGGCGGGCCCTTGGGCGCGACGAGGGTGCGCGGGTCCCGGCTGCCGGTGGCGACGGGCTCCCAGGTTCCGGGCCGGTCGCCGTGCGGGGTGGACCAGCGGGGGTCGTGCAGGCGGGCGTCGAAGGTCTCGCCGTCGTACAGGCCGCTGAAGAGGATCGGGCCGGTGGATGCCTGCCAGGCGTGGTCGGTGGCGACGACGGTGGTGGTGCCGTCGTCGTGCGTCACTTCGAGCTGGGCGATGAGGGACTGGTCGGTGCCGTAGAGGTTGCGGTGGCCGCCGTCGAAGCCGAAGCGACCGCGGTACCAGCCGTCACCGAGCCAGGCCCCGATGGTGTTGGCGCCCTCGGTGAGGAGCGAGGTGACGTCATGGGTGGAGTAGCGCAGGCGTTCGCCGTACACGGTCCAGCCGGGAGCGACGGTGTCGTCGCCGACCCGGTGGCCGTTGATCTCGGCCTCGTACAGGCCGTGCGCGGTGATGTAGAGGCGGGCGTGCGCCACGGGCCGGGGCAGGGTGAAGTCCCGGCGTACGCGGGCGGGGCGGCGGTCGCTGTCCGGGTCCTCGGGCCAGGGGGCGCCGACGGGGACGGCACGCCAGTCCTCGGGGGCGAGGAGGCCGGCCTCGACGGCGGCCGGTTCGCTCCAGCGGGAGGGCTCGTCGGCCCCGGTCCAGACGCGGACCCGGACGACGGCTCGTTCCCGGGAGGTCAGGGGGGCGTCGGGCCAGGGCACGAGAACCCGGTCCTTGCTGGCGATGCGGCCGGTTCGGTGCGTGCCGGCGCTTCGGGTGATCTCGATCTCGTAGCCGTCCTGGGGTCCTGCTCCGGGCGGCGTGGTCCAGGACATGTGGGGTTCGGTGACGCCGATGCCGAGGGCGTCGCGCAGGTGCTCGAAGGTCACCGGGGCAGGCTGAAGGGACATCGATGGGGGCCTTCCGTGAGGGGTTGTGCGACCGGCGGGGCCGGGAAGGGGCAGGGTGTCGTCAGCCCTTGACGGCTCCTCCGGTGAGGCCCTTCATGACCTTCTGGTTGAGGAACAGGTAGACCGCGAGCGTGCCGAAGACGTTGATGCAGATGGCGGCGAACAGCGGGCCGTACTGGGTGGCGCCGAAATCGCCGGTGAAGTTCAGCAGGCCGACCTGGACGGTGCGCAGGTCCTGGTCGTTGGTGAAGGTGAGTGCGATGAGCAGGTCGTTCCAGATGAAGAAGAACTGGACCAGGCCGACGGTCAGGACGGCGTTGCGGACCACCGGCAGGCTGACGCTCCAGAAGGCCCGGAGGATGGACGCGCCGTCGATGGTGGCCGCCTCGAACAGCTCGCGGGGGACGGACTTGTAGTACGTGGCCATCATGAAGACGGTCAGGGGCAGGCCGGTGCCGGTGTAGGTGAGGATCAGCGGCCACAGGGTGCCCGAGAGGCCTGCCTGGAAGTACACGGTGAACAGGGGCAGCAGGATCATCTGGGACGGCACCATGATGCCCGTGAGGAAGATCAGAAGGGTCAGCCTGCGGCCCTTCCACACCATGATCTGCAGGGCGAAGCCGGCCGCGGCGCCCAGCAGGAGGATCAGGGCGAGGGAGGGTACGACGGCGAGCAGGCTGTTCCTGACGTACAGTCCGATGTGGCCGGTGGTCCACGCCTCGGTGTAGTTGCCCCACTCCCAGGTGGTCGGCAGGCTCCACGTCGAGTGGTTGAGGTAGTCGGTGTTGGACTTCAGCGAGGTCAGGAACATCCAGACCAGCGGGTAGATCTCCACGACGAGCAGCAGCCCGATGGCCACTCGTGCCCACGTGCGGGAGACGCGGCGCCGGCGGCGGATTGCGGCACCGCCGTGACGCGGGCGGTCACCTCGGCCGCGCACCCGGGTCGTGAGGGGCGTGTCGACGGACATGGGTTCAGCCCTTCGTGAGGTCGCGCCGGGACACGCGGAAGACGACCAGGGTCACCAGCAGGCACAGCACCGTCAGCAGGAGCGCGATCGTGCTGCCGTAGCCGTAGTCGCCGTAGGTGAACGAGGTCTGGAACATGTACAGGGTCAGCGGGGTCGTGGCGTTGCCGGGTCCGCCGCCGGTGAGGGCGACGATGGAGTCGAAGACCTTGAGGGTGCCGTTGATGCTGAAGATCAGTGACGACATGAGCACCGGGAAGGACAGTGGCAGCACGATGTGGCGGATCAGCCGCAGTCCGGAGGCCCCGTCCAGTCGTGCGGACTCCAGGATCTCGTCGGGGATGTCGACCAGGCCGGCGAAGAGCAGGACGGCGTAGAAGCCCATCGAGCGCCAGATGTCCATGAGGATCAGCACCCAGAAGGCGTTTCCGGCGCTGCCGAACCAGTCGACCGGTGCGATGCCGACCATGTCCAGCAGTGAGTTCACCGGTCCCGTCTGCGGGGCGACCTGGAAGAACTTCTGGAACAACAGGCCGACCGCGACGGTGGGCAGGACGACGGGGAAGAACACCAGGGTGCGGATCAGGCCGGAGGCCCGCTTGAGGAAGAAGATGTACAGCAGGGACAGCAGGTAGCCGACCGCGACCTGCCCGACGGTGACCACGACCGCGTACTTCAGGGTGAACCACAGGGCCTGGCGTACGGCCGGGTCGGTGAACAGCCGCTGGAAGTTGTCGACGCCGTTGCCGGTGAAGCCGTCGATGGTGTTGCCCTTGGTGAACGAGTACCCCAGTGACCACACCATGGGGACCAGCATGATGAGGGAGTACACGAGCAGTGCTGGTCCTACCAGGATCAGGATCGCCCTGCGGTCACCGAGTACGCGGTGCATGGTGCCACTTCCTTGGGTGTCGGACTGCCGGAGCCAGGTGTTCCTGTGAGGGGCAGTCCCCGGCACGCGGTGATGCCGTGTGGTGCTGCCCCTCGCGCACCGTCACTGGCTGTTCAGGGCGTCCTGGACGGTCTGCATGAACTTCTCGGGGCTGAGGGCGCCGGTGGCCAGGCCGGCGGCGTTGGTCTGGCTGACGGTGGTGGCCTTGGTGCTGAACAGGGCTTCGAACCAGAGCACGTTCTGCCGGGAGGAGCTGATCGTGTCGCGGACCTGGGAGGCGACCGCGTTGGGCGCGGGGACGTCGGTGCCGAGCTTGAAGCCGGAGATGACGCCCTGGTCCTTCAGCACGGTGCTGCCGTAGTTCTTGGCGATGCACGAGACCCAGTCGCCGGTCTTCTTGTCGAAGGTCTTCGAGCTCAAGGTGATGGCCAGGCCGACGTTGGAGGGGTACTGGTCGATGGAGCCCGTGCCGCCGGCGACCGCGGGGAACGGCATGAAGCCGATGTTGTCGGCGCCGACCTGGTCCTGCTCGGGGTCGGCGATGTTCGCCAGCGCCCAGCTGCCCATGTAGAACATGGCGGCCTTGCCGGACAGGAACTGGTTCATCGCGGTGTCGTAGTCGATCGAGCCGACGCCCTTGCCGAAGTAGCCCTTCTTGCCGAGGTCGGCGATCTCCTGGGCGGCCTTGACGTACTGCGGGTCGGTCAGCTTGGCCTTGCCGTCCGCGACGTCCTTCAGGGCGTCGGGGCCCAGGCTGCGGTAGAGGTAGGTGGAGAGCAGCCGCGTGATCGGCCAGCCCTGCTGACCCGATGCGGAGAACGGCTGGATGCCCTTGGCCTGCAACTTCGCCGCCGTGTCGACGAGGGCGTCCCAGGTCTGCGGCTCGCTGAGGCCGTTCTGGGTGAAGATCTTCTTGTTGTAGAAGATGCCCTCGACGTTGTACTCGTACGGCAGGGCGGCCAGCTTCCCTCCGTACAGGGCCTTGATCGTCGAGACCGCGCCGGGCTCGAGCTGGTCGAGCACGCCCAGGTCGGTGAGCTCCTTCTCCAGGTCCGCGACCTTGCCGGCCTTGTACAGCTGGCTGGTCAGGGCCGGGGCGTTGCCGGCGGCGAACTGGACGGGCAGGGCGTTCTGTCCCGCCAGCAGTTGCAGCTTCTGGTCCAGGCCGGTCTGCGGAACGGTCTCGACCTTCAGCGGCTGCGCGTCGTTCGCCGCCTTGCACGCACCCTTCGACAGCGTCGTCAGGGCCGTCTTGACCGTGGTGTTCTCCGTGACGCTGAGGTAGCTGAAGTCCTTGGCCGCTGAGGCGGCGGAGCCGCCGCCGGTGCCGCCGCAGGCGGTGGCGAGGACGGTCACCGCGGCGGCGCCCGCGGTGAGGCCGAGGATCCGGGTTCTTCTGGCGCGGGACGAGTGGGTGATCACAGCTTGGCTCCCTGTCAGCGTTGATACGGAGGCGCGCGATGCCGGCCTGCAGGAACGCCGCGACCACCAGAGTGTGTATAACGTTCTTCACGACCGAGCGGGCACCACAGTGCACGCAGGACCCGCCGCCGTCAAGACATTCGGCTGTAACGCCGCGGAAATGCGTCCCGGATCTAGCCGACAAGGTCAGCCATGGTGTAGACCGTTGCACTAGTCAGACAGAAACGCAGGGGGCAGCAGGCATGGAGTCCGCATCGCAGCGGAAGAAGCGTGTGACCATCACCGACGTCGCCCGCCACGCGGGGGTGTCGACGGCCGCGGTCTCCAAGGTGCTGCGCAACGCCTACGGGGTGAGCGCGGCCATGCAGGAGCGCGTCAGGGCCGCCATGGCGGAGCTGGACTACCGGCCGCACGCGGCCGCGCGCGGCATGCGAGGACGCACCTACACGATCGGCGTCCTTCTGGACAACATCCGCAACACCTTCTTCGCCGACATCCTGGACGGGATCCGGGACCAGCTCCACGACAGCGAGTACACCGTCATGATCGGTGCGGCCGGCTTCGGCGCGGACGCACAGGCCAAGACCATCCGGTCCATGGTGGACCGGCAGATGGACGGGCTGATCCTGATCGCGCCGGGCACGCAGCGCAGCGAAGTGCTGGCCATGGCCCAGGCCACCCCGACCGTCGTCATCGGCCATCACGACCCGTCCGACATCCACGACTCCGTCCTGGACGCGGACGGGCTCGGGGCCGCCCTCGTCGTCGACCACCTGGTGTCCCTCGGTCACCGCGACATCGCCCTGGTCTCGGCCCAGGGCACCAAGGCGAGCCAGTGGACGCGCACTCCCGAGATCGTCCTCACCAGCGGATACCTGGAGGCGATGGAGCGCCATGGGCTGCAGGAGCATGCCCGCCTGTGCCAGGCCGCCTACTCCGACGAGGGCGGCTACAAGGCCGGCATGAGCCTGCTGACCGGTGAGCGGCGTCCGACAGCCATCATGACCGGCGCCGACGTCGCCGCCCTGGGGGTGTGGCGTGCCGCGCACGAACTGGGCCTGCGTGTCCCTGAGGACGTCTCCCTGGTCGGCTACAACAACACCGCGATCGCGGACCTGGCCACCGTGCAGTTGACGAGCGTCGACCAGGCCGGGCACACCATGGGCTCGACGGCGGCCAAGATGCTCATCGAGCGCGTGGAGGGGCACCGGGACCGGGCCACGCAGACCACCATGACGCCGCGTCTCGTCGTCCGCCGCAGCACCTCGGCGCCCGCCGGTGCATGATGCCGGCGCCCGTGAGCGTGACACCGGCGCAGGGATCCGCGGCGAAGGGCATGAATCCGCGGGTGGGAATGACGGACGTGGCCAGGGTGGCCGGGGTCTCGGTGGCCACGGTCTCCAACGTGCTCAATCAGCCGCATCGCGTGGCCGAGCCCACCCGCAGCCGGGTCACCGCCGTCATCCAGCGCCTGGGCTACGTACGCAGCGAGAACGCCCGCCTCCTGCGGGGCGTGCCGTCACGCGTCCTGGCGGTCCTGGTGCCGGACCTCGCCAACCCCTTCTACGCCGCCCTCGTGCGGGGTGCGGAAGACGAAGCACGCAAGGCGGGGCTTGCCGTCCTCGTGGGCAACAGCGTGCACGATCCCCGCGAGGAGAACCGCTACCTGGACCTGTTCACCGAGCATCGGATCCGGGGGGTGCTGCTGACGCCATCGGATCCGGACAGCGCCGGGATGCGGGCCTTCCGGCACAGCACCGTCCCGTTCGTCCTCATGGACCAGGCGGCGCCGAACCGGGAGCTGTGTTCCGTCTCGGTCGACGACGCCGTCGGCGGACGCCTGGCGATGGAGCACCTGATCGACATGGGGCACCGTTCCATCGCCTACGTCAGCGGGCCCGACCACCTGCCCCAGGTCCGGGAACGACGCGCCGGCGCGCTGCGAGCACTGTCGGCAGCCCGCCGGCCCGCCGCACTCCACGAGCTGACCTGCGATCAGCTCACCCTTGCGGCAGGACGCGACGCGGGCAGCCGGCTGCTCGGGATGCACAGACGCCCCACGGCCGTCTTCTGCGCCAACGACCTGCTCGCGCTGGGCGCCTTCCAGACGCTCCACACGGCAGGCCTGCACGTCCCGCGGGACATGGCTCTTGCCGGATACGACGACATCGAACTGGCAGCGGCCGCGGCCGTCCCCCTCACCTCCGTCAGGCGTCCCGCCGTCACCATGGGCAGCCTCGCCGCCCGCCTGCTCATCGCCGAAACCCAGCAGGGCGACGCGCCCCCGCACGCACACCGGCAGGTCGTCATGGAACCGGAGCTCGCGGTCCGCCGGTCCACGCTCCGGTGCCTCGACGCTCCCCTCCCGACCCTCCGTAGTTGACGCCCAACTCCCCATGGCCGCCCACGACTTCGCCCGGGCGCTACAGGGGCTCAGCGCTTGGTGGGACGCGATATCCCAGCTCAACCGCCACCTGTCTCGCAGTATGAAATGTTTCAACTGGTTTCAGGGGCAATGTAGTGATAGATCATCAAAAAACCTGAGGTACAGGGGTTGTGGCCCACCGCCACCCGCTACTAGCCTGCAAGCGCCTTGAAACGAATCAAGGCCCTTGCGTCGCAGGGAACATGACGCGCCGCCTGTTATCAGCAGATCTGAGGGCCGAGAGCGTCACTCCTTGAATGCGACCGCATGCGGAAAGTCCACCCTCTCAGGGGAGGTCTGCTCCAAAAATGAAACGTTTCATACGAGCCGGCTACAGCATTCCCGCTGTCCTCGCGGCCGTGCTGGCCTTCGTCGGCACCGGGATCGAGTCGCCGCCCGCGGCAGCGTCGTCATCGCACGTCGCCGTCGTGGGAACCGAAGCGGACGGCACGACGACTCCGCTGGGAATCGACGACGCGCATCCGCAGCTGAGCTGGCAGTTGGCGAGCACCAGCCGCGGTGTCACACAGACCAAGTACCGCCTGAGCGTCGCCACCAGCGCCGACAAGATCCGCAAGGGCCGCTCCGACGTGTGGGAGACCACGGTCCGGTCCTCCGACACAGCCGTCACCTACAAGGGCCCGGCGCTCAAGTCCCGCACCCGCTACTACTGGTCGGTCCAGGTGTGGACGAACAGCGCCGCGGGATCGACGGCCTCGACGCCGAGCTGGTTCGAGACGGCCTACATGAACTCCGGTGACTGGAAGGGCTCCTGGATCTCCGGCCCCGAGCGCAGTCCCGGTCTGCTGACCGACGAGCAGGCCACCGCCGACGACTCGTGCTGCCGGCAGATCGACACCGCCCTGTCCCAGGACGCCGCCGCGGGCAGCACCAGCATCAAGGTCACCGCCGCCACGGGCATCACCGCCGGGACCCGGCTGACGATCGGCGCCGGTGACACCGCGCAGAAGGTGTCCGTCGCCTCGGTCGGCGACAGCGTCGAGGTCACACCGGCTCTGCGGCGGGACTACGCCACAGGCGTCACGGTCGTGGGCGAGGAACCGGAGGACTTCTGCCGTCCGTCCAACGGATCGCCCAAGTCCGGCGCCTGCAAGGAGATCCGGCCGGCGCCACTGCTGCGCAAGTCCTTCCGTGTCGCTCCCGAACGCGAACACGGCCAGGTGGTCAGCGCCCGCGTCTACGCTTCCGGCCTCGGCTGGAACGAGATGACCCTCAACGGCGGCAAGACCGACCCCGAGGGCTTCCTCAACCCCGGCTTCACCAGCTACGACAAGACCGTCCAGTACACCGTGGACGATGTGACCAAGCTGATCCGGCAGGACAAGCGGTCCGCGGCGGACAACGTCATCGCCTCCCAGCTGGGCTCCGGCCGCTACGACAGCGAGGCGACCTCCGGCAACCACGGCTGGGAACGGGCCGAGTGGCGCGCCAACCCCACGCTCAAGGCGGACCTGTGGGTGACGTACGCCGACGGCACCGAGCAGGTTGTGAAGTCCGACACCAGCTGGAAGACCACCGGCGCGGGCCCGATCCGCTACGACAACTTCGACCTGGGCGAGACCTACGACGCCCGCAAGGAGATCTCCGGCTGGGACACCCCGGGCGCGCAGGTCTCCGCCTGGTCCACGGCACGCGCCGTGACCGGCCCGTCCGGCGCCCTCGTGGCCCAGAAGAGCGACCGGACCCGCAAGGTCGCCGACTGGCCGGCCGGCACGCGGAGCGAACCCGCTGACCGTGTCTACGTGTGGGACACCGGCCAGCAGCGCACCGGCTGGGCCACCGTCAGCATCTCCGGCGCCCCCGCCGGAACACCGATCCAGATCCGCTACGCCGAGAAGCTCGGCACCGACGGCCTGGTCAGCATCTCGGGCTACGCACCCGCAGGGCAGATCCAGACCGACTACTACATCGCCAAGGGCACCGGCACGGCCAAGCACCCCGAGACCTTCGCCCCCCGCTTCACCTTCAACGGCTTCCAGTACGTGCAGATCAGCGGCGTGGGCGGCAAGCCCCTGCCGGACGGCGTGACGGCCACCGTGAAGTCGGTGCAGGAGGTCCGCACCGACCTGCCCGAGACCGGTACCTTCACCTCCTCCAGCACCCTGCTCAACAACATCTACAAGGCCACGAAGGCATCGGTCGCCGGCACGCACGAAGCCGGCTACATCATGGACACCCCGACCTACGAGAAGGACGGCTGGACCGGGGACTCCCAGCTGATGGCACCCACCGCCTCCTACCTCTTCGACACCCAGCGCCAGTACCAGAAGACCGCGCAGGACCTCGTCGACGACCAGTTCACCAACGGCGAGATCTCCCTGCTCACCCCGGGCAACGGCCTGTACGGCTACTCCACCAGCGGGACGTTCAAGCCGGCCGGCGCCAGGTCCACTCCCATCTGGGACGCACTGCTGTTCGTCGCCCCGTGGGAAGGCTACGAACAGTACGGGGACACCAAGCCGCTGCAGACCGCGTACCCGTCGATGAAGAAGTACCTGACCGACTGGATCCCGCAGTGGTTCCAGGCCGACAACGACGGCCACGACTTCACGCTCACCTCGGGCCTGGGCGACTGGGACGTACCCACCGGCAAGGACGCACCGGCAGGCTCGGCCACCAGCGTGAGCGTACCCAGGGTCATCGCCCCGTCCTCGACCGCCTACGTCGCCTACATGGCCAAGATCACCGCTGACGCGGCACGGGCGCTCGGCAAGCCCGCCGAGGCGGCACAGTTCGACGAGCTCTTCGCGAACATCAAGGCCGACTACAACGCCAAGTGGTGGGACGCGGGCGTCGGCTACTACCGCGAGGACTCCTCACAGATCTTCGCGCAGACGAACCAGGCGCTGCCGCTGGCCTTCGGGCTGGTCCCCGATGACCAGAGGACCGCGCTGCAGGAGAAGCTGGTCCACGACGTACTGGTGACCCGGGAGGGCCACCAGGAGGTCGGCATCGCCGGATCGCGCTGGATCTTCCCGGTGCTCACGCAGGCCGCCCACGACGGGGCCACCGACGCCGCCAAGGCCGCGTACACCATCGCCACCCAGACCACCTACCCCAGCTACGGCTACTGGCAGTCCCTGGGCTGGACCGGACTGGGCGAGTACTGGGAGTCCAGCAGCCGCACCCGCAACCACGAGATGTTCGGCTCCATCGGCCAGTGGATGTACGAGGACCTCGCCGGCATCCAGGCCACGGCCCCCGGCTACAAGGAGATCGCCATCAAGCCGCTGATCACGCCCGGCCAGGGCATCGACAGCGCCTCGGCCTCCTACCGGTCCGTCAACGGCAGGATCACCTCGTCGTGGTCCTAGACCTCCACAAGGACCACCCTGAAGGTCACCATCCCCGCCAACACCACCGCGAAGATCTACGTCCCGGCCACCGACCCGGCAGCCGTCCAGGAAAGCGGAACCGGCAAGACCTACACCGCGGCCAAGGCCCCCGGCGTCAAGCTCACCGGCACCCAGGGCGACGCGGTCGTCTACACCGTCGGCTCCGGCACCTACACCTTCACCACCTCCCAGCACCGGTAACCACCACCCACCGCCGGGCGGGAAATCCGGCCACCCGGCGCCGGCACCCGCAACAACCCAGTACGGCCGGGACGCCCGCGTCCCGGCCGTACGCCGCATCCGCCCCACCGAGCCTGTCGGGAACAGGAAAAGTCACGCCGCTCCCGGCACCCCGCCACCACCGCGATGCCTACAGCGCGGGCCTATGAGGACGCCAACGGTCCCCCTGGCACAACAGGCTGTTGGCGCTGCAGATACCGTCGGCGTCACTGATCATCTCTGTAGCCCAGGGGACACCATGCAGCTCCGTTTGAAGTACGCGCCGGAACCCGAGAACGCGGCACGGTTCGCAGCCGACATCGTTGCGTCGGCGGCCGAGGTGAGCGGCATCGACCTTGATTACACGCCGGACAGTCTCACGAATGTCGATGAGATCATCGAAGGTTTCCGTGCGGACGGCGTGACCAGCGACGAGGTCGCCGAGACCCTTTACGGGTTCGGCTGCTACGTCGGCGAGGTCCTGGCACGTCACGGTGGCGGGACGTGGCGCAAGGTCACGGAACAGGAAGCCGGATTCTTCGGCTTCCCCATGGTCATCGAGATGCCCACGAAGCGTGTGTGCAACCCGATCGGGAAGGCGTTCAAGCGGGTGGACAACGGACCCGAGGACAGCGTTCGGTACTTCTACGCGGTGTTCACGAGCACCGAACAGCGCTGAGCCCCACGGCAATCCGTGCGGGCCGGCGAGGTCACATGGCCATCTGAGGAGGAATGTCCGGTCGCACGAGACGGACGCGCGCGGCTGGTATGCGGTCGGGCAGGTAGACGAATCCATTGCCGTTGTCCAGAAGCGATGCTTCATCGATGCCGTCTACGGACCAGAGATCGACCGGCCCACCAGTGTTGTTGATCATCCGAAGGAAGAAGTCTGCTTCCTCCTCGCCCCGACAGACGAAGACCCCCTCCACCTCAGCACGGCGACTACCGGCGATTCCTGGCGCGGCGCCCATTCGGGTCCAATCCAGGCCATGCCGTGCAATCGACGCCCGATTGAGGACGGACGACACGTGGAAGAGGCTCGGCGTATCAAACACGCCGGGAGTATACGAAGCAGTCCGCCTTCCATCCGGTGAGGGGTCCCGTCCGGTGATGGAACGTGGACGACGGGCAGGAAGGCGCGTCGGCGAACTGGCATCGTCAGTCCCTGGGCAGGTACCGCGGAAAGGGCGTCCGGCCCGCACGTATGCGCCGCATCAGGGCGGGCGTCCCGTCGCTCGCGCCCCGAGACCCCATGAACGGCAAGGTCTTGGCGAGCCCTCTCCACTACGCGACTGCGGTTCCTTCCGGCGTCCGGCGGCCCCGGCGCGTCGGCCTGCCCGGGCCGCACCCGGAACCGAAAGTTCGGCAGGTTCTCCCAGGTCAAGGAGATGGACGCCGGGTCGCTGTCCGTCGTGCTGCCGGACCGGCCGTACCCCCCCGTCGTGAGGATCAACGACAAGCAGGGGATGAATGCAAGCAGTAAGCGAATGCCAGGAACAGCATCGAAGCGTTCCGTTTCGCATCGCGAACCTGCCTCTGCCATGATCTGACCCCACGTCGGCTCTGGGCGGCAGAGGTAGCCGGGCCGTCGCTGCCCCCGATGGGGTCATTCACGGAGGGACGCATGGACTTAGCACTTGCCCAAGCGGTGGCAACCAGGGTCGCGGAGGGCGCACTTGGGGCCGCGAGTTCGCGGGCCCTGGACGGCCTGCTCGACATGATCCGGCACAGGTTCCGCCGCGACGGCGACGCGCTGGCCGCACTCGACACGGCCGAAGCGAACGCGGAACCGCTGATCGTGGCGCTGACGCAGCACATCGAGCGTGACCCGGACTTCGCTGAGGATCTGCGCGACTGGCTCAGGGACGCCGAAGGGGAGCAGGGTTCCGCACCCGCTGCCGCCCTGCGGCACAGCACGCAGAACACGGTTTCCGGCACTGTCCATGGCCATGTCATCCAGGGCCGGGACATCAAGGGCCGGTTCAGTTTTCGTGGCCTCCGTGGCCGAGGGGAGTAGCACGTAGGTGAGCATCGATTCTTCCTCATCGGATCGCACCAGCAACGCCATCAGTGATGGTTCGCAGGTCAGCGGCAGCGCGTACCAGGCCAAGAACATGCGCTTCGGTGCGCGTTCCACGGGGATCACGCTCATTGCTCTCGCCGGCGTTGCCGGGTTGACCTTCGTTGGTTTCACCCTGGCCGGTTCGGAGCCGTCCGACGATTCCTCAGGACCTGCGACGGGCGCATCCGCGTCCGTCAGCGCATCGCTCCCGGCGACATCGCTGACTCCGTCCCCCTCCCCCAGCACGCCGGCTGCATCCGTGGCTGCGCCGGTGGCAGAAGCGCCGTCGGAGCCGGCTCAGGCCCGCCCGTCCGGTGGTGCGGCCGGCGCTGCTCCCACAACGGCAACGGACCCCTCCATCACACAATGCCGGAGCCACACTCCGACGAGCATCGGAGGCATGGCCACTGCCAACCCCTGCATCAGGATCGAGAACAGCAACACGATCTACATCTACAGCGACTTCACCGCTCAGAAGACAGGCCAGTTCACCCTGTTCATCTGGCTCATCGACGATACCGGCACGCCGGTCCGCACGCGCATGAAAGCCTGCCCGATCAATTTCAAAAGCGTTGGCGAGAAGAAAGCATGCTCACTGCGCGGGATCACCCCTCCGGAGGCCGGGAAATGGGAAGCTGCCGTGACGGTCGAGGTCGGCTCCCGCGCCCAGCCTGCCATCTGGGACACCTCGTACAAGGGCACTCAGAGCGGAGCCGTGGTCTGGGATCCGATTCGCGCCTGACCTGACAGGCCGTTCTGTCCCTCGGTGCGAGGCGTCCGATGATGTCGGGATCAGCCGGACCCTTCGTCCACGGCGTAGGTCTGCGAACCCGCACGCAGGTTGGCCTGTGCCCTGCGGTAGGCGCGGCGGCTGGGCACTTCTGCCTGGGTGTTCTGCGCGTCGCGGCGGGTGGTCAGCGCGGCAAGTGCCTCACGCGCTTCCCCGAGGGGCCAGTCCGGCAGGTCGATCTCGCGGTGTTGCCGTGCGGCCGTCTGGATCTCCAGGAAGGCGTTGGCGGAGGCCGCCGCCTGCCCCGCCCGCTGCGGCGCGTTGACCGTGGTGAGTACCGCGCCCAGGCCTGCCGAGACCAGCGCGAGGATGCCCGCGGGAGTGCCGCCTGTGGACTCCACCAGCGCGGTCGTTCCCGCCACCGCCGCGAGCAGGGTCGCCGGAATGCCCAGCAGCCAGTGCAGCGCCCTCCAGCGCTTGGCCTCCTCGAACTGCGTCTGGGCGCTGTACATCGCGCTCTCCTCCAGGCGCCGGAACTCCGCTTCGAACGCGCGGCGGCGGGCGTCACCGCCGGCGGTCACGTCCGTACCGGAAGGGGGGTCTGGTGGGGCGTCAGCGGTGTCCACCTGTCCACGGTAGCCGCCGTGCCCGGTCCTCCGGAGGCCGTACGCCAAGGCCTATGTGGGGAGTTCGGCGTCGTACGCGGCGAGCGCCGCGTGCGCGGGGTGGTGCCGGTGCAGTCCGTCGATCATCTCGTGCCAACGGGTAGTCCCGATCAGCTCGTTGGCGTGCAGCGAGGCCCGGAGTTCCGCGACGGGGATCCGGTCGAGGAAGGGCAGGGCGAGGGGCGGCGCGTCCAGGCCGATGTCGAACTGCCCCTCCGGGACGGGCACGGTGAGGAAGCCGTTCCAGCCGGATCCGGCCCGGTCGAGCAGCATCCAGTACCGGGAGGGGGCGCCGGCCCCGGCGGTTCCCCGGACGGGGCTCACCCGCACCGGGTAGCAGAGCGGCCCGTCCTGTGCCGCGGATCTGGCGGTCGTCCTTCCGTCGTCCTCGATCGCCAGCTCGACGTCCACCATGCCGTCGCGCGTCACCGCCACCTCGGCGGTCAGCGGTTCTTCGCGCAGGGTGACCGCCCCCTCGTCCTCCTCCCCCGAGGAGGCGAGCAGGACGAACTCGGAGTCGAGACGCGCCGTCAGGGACAGGTCCACGAAGACCGTCGAAGGGCCGGGGGCGGGCCTGGTCAGCCGGATGCGGGCCAGCCGGGCGCCGTGACGGAGCACCGGGTCGGCGCCGAGCCGTTCGGCCAGCGCGGCGAGCGCCGACCTGGCGGAGGCCGGCAGGCGCGCCGGGTCCGCCGTGAGCAGCCCGGTGAGCAGGGCGGCCGCCTCGCGCCCGAACCAGAGGTCGTCCCGGTCGCCGCGCAGTCCGGCTTCGAGCACCGAGAGCGGACCGGCGAGCGAGGTGGCGGCCGGCGTGAACCAGTGACGCAGCTCCCCCGCCTGCGGCGACCCCACGACGCCGTTCGCGGGCGAGGGCGGCGTACCAACGGGATCGAGGAGCGCGGCGGCGGAGTGTGCGGCGGCCTCGACCCGGCTCCAGGGCAGGCAGTGGAAGAGGGACGCGGGAGCCGAAGTCTCGCGGTCGAGGCGGTGCAGCAGGAAGTAGCGCAGCTCCAGACTCTCCGCCCGCAGCCGTTCCACGGTCCGGGGATCGGCCGGAACGGCGGTCCAGGACTCCTCGAGTCCCGCGACCAGGCCCACGCCGTCCTCCGTGACGGGCAACGGCCCGCCGAAGTCGTCCAGTTCGACCACCAGGGATCCGTCCGGGGCCCGCAGGGCGAGGGCCGGGACGGGTGGTCCGTACCGGCCGACGGTCACGCTCGTCCGCGCCCATGCGGCGGTACGGAACCGGCTCATCTCCCGGGCGTCGGCCCGCTCGTTGCCGTCGTTGATCCGTCCCAGGGACGCGGGGGCGCCCGGCGCACCCGGTACGAGGCGGGCGATCCAGCTGCTCAGTGGACGGTGCACGGCCATCACGTCCTCCTCCTGGGCCGTGCCCATCATGCTCCGGGCCCGGTGATCCGCGCGAGCAGCTCGGCGACGACCGGCCCGTAGGCGCGGACCGATTCGGCGGGGAGGCTGTCCGGCCCGCCGGGAAGACACGTGCCGGCCTGCTCCCGCAGTCGCTCCCAGGCGGCCTCCCCGCGCTCGTCCAGCCGTGCCACGAGGTCCGCGGGGAGGGATACGGCCCAGGCCCGCACGGCGCTGTCGTCCAGGCCGTGTTCTTCCTCAGCGCGGCCGTCCAGCAGGGGCCTGCCCTGCCGTCGGGCCGTACGGTCATCGCCGGGCCGCTGCCAGCGCAGCAGGAACTTGAGCGCGCGCAGCAGCAGTTCCGCGCAGGTCTCGGGGTCCTCCGGCACACCGGCGAGGACGAGTCGGCGGGGTCCGTCGCCTCCGTGGGGGAGGTCGTGGAGCGCCCGCCCGAGCGGATCGACGACGACGCGGTGCAGCGGGTCGTAGAGCAGGGTGTTGACGGTGAGGTCGCGCTGCCGGCCGTCCTGGTCCAGGTCCGTACCGGTGGCGGGGTAGGGCAGCCCGCGCACGCCGAGGCCCCGGTAGTCCAGGGCGCGGACGTCGCGCTGCGGGGTGAGGACGGAGCAGACCAGGCTGTCGGGACTGAACCGCGGGGGGCACTCGGCGCTGAACCCGTCCCGCTTGAGGAGGTCTTCGGCGAGGTCGCAGAAGGCTCCGGCCGGGGCGGTGCCCGTGGCGTCCAGGTCGCCCACCTCGTCCGGACGGAAACCGGACAGGAGGTCGCGCGGGGCGCCCCCGGCCAGCCAGAAGCCGTGCCCGGACGCGGCGAACCGGTCGATGAGGGGCGCGAGGAACCGGGGGCCGCGCGCGCCGTGGATCAGCTCGTCGAAGGCGCCGGTCAGGCCGGGAGCGAGGGCGTCGGCGCAGTGGATCCGGTCCCGCTGCAGCTGTGCGTAAGGGAGGTGGCCGACGCGCTCCAGCGCCGGGTGCCGGGCGGGGTCGGTGCTGCGTGACGGCGGCTCGCTGTGCTCGTCGCCTTCGAGGAGCAGCCGGTCGTCGGCGGAGGTCGGCGCGGCGGGGGCCACGCAGCCGAAGCCGACGACCCGCCTGCCGTCGAGGACGTCCCCCGTCATGATCGGGCCGTCGGCGGCCCGCGCGTCGGCACCGAGCCGTGCCGCGGCCCCCGGGGCAGCGCCGGCTCCGTCGTCCGGCGACGCGTCGCCGGCCCGGCACGGCGGGACCTCCTGTTCCGTGCCCGCCCGGGAGCCGGTGGCTCCAGGGCCGGTCATCCGGCGGCCAGTCCGGTCCATCGTGCCTCCCCGTTCTCCATGCGCATGATCAGCGGCACGGGCACGGACTCCCACGCCGAGTACGTCGACCCGTAGTAGTCGGTGTCGGAGCGGTCCGGCTTCAGGCCCAGTACGGCGACGTCGTGCAGTTGCTCCGGGGTGCAGGTGATGTCCTGCTCCGGCTCGTCCACACACATGGTGAGACCCGGATACATCAGCCCCTGGGGCCCGTTCTCGCCGGGGTGGGCGCGGATCGCCCGGAGGATCTCCGACGGCGCCTCGCTGCGCCGGACCCACTGCTGCACTCCCTCTCCGCAGCCGGCGCAGAGCCGTACCAGTGCCTCGGTGTCGCCGTCGGCGGCGGCTCGCTCGATGCGGCGGGCCAGCCGGACCATCGCCTCGGGCAGCGCCTTCCCGTGGTCGTCGACCTCCGTCACCGCCGCGCCGGGGGGTTGCCGCCGGGCGGCGGGCGCGGCCGCGGCAGCGCTCTCCGCAGGGGTGAAGACGAAGGTGGAGACACCGTCCGCCAGTACGCGTTCCCCGGCGCCGGAGGTCAGGCTCAGGGCACCCGTGGGCAGGCTCGTCCCGTTGCCGACGTGGGCGTCGCCGCGCAGCCGCGCGACCCGTCCGTCCGCCCCGAGGGCCAGTGCGAGCAGGCCGGATCCGAGGTAGGTCCATTTCCCGTCGCGTACGTAGTAGGTGACGGACCGGCCGGGGTACCGGGCCTGGCAGCTCTCGATGCCCGCGTAGGTCACGGTCAGTCCCGCGCCCGCCCAGGCGGCCGAGGCGATCGAGCGCTGGTCACCGATCAGCGCCTGGCGGAACGCGGTGTCGCTCGGCAGCAGGCGCGTCGGCCGGCCGGACGTGCCGGAGTGCTCGAAGAGCGTGGAGACCGTCCAGCAGGCCCCGCCGCTGTCCGCGCTGCCCCAGGCCACGCCCTTGCCGTCGGGTGCGCGCCACGCCTGGGTGAGGGTGGACGGCTGCTTCGGCGGCAGGAGCGGGCGGACGCGTCCCCGCCGGTCGACGGCGTCGAGTGTGCCCTGGCCACGGAAGACTCCCGGACCTTCGGGCAGAGGGGTGAACAGGGTGACGTCCTCGGCCCCTCCGGTGACGAGGCCGGCGAACGGTCCCTTGGACCGGCTCAGTGCGATCCGCTGCGGATCGCCGGTGGCCGGGAACACCAGCAGCGCGCTGCCGTCGCTCGCAAGACTGACGGCGTCCTCACCGAGGAAACCGGCCCCACTGCAGGGGCAGCCGTGGGAGACCTTCTTGCCGGTGGTGACGTCGAGGACGTGCAGCCGTCCGGTGGTGTCACCGTCCTTCGCCGGGTCCGTCCAGACCAGTCGGCGGCCGTCCGGCGACCAGGTGAGCCGGTCCGGGACCAGTGCTCCGGTACGGTCCGCCTGCCAGGTACGGCCGGCGGCGTCGGCCACCATCACCGCCTGTTGCTTCGGCCGGACGTAGGCGAGAACGGGCCGTTGACGATCCGCCGCCGAGGAGGAGGGGCCGTTGCCCCGGGCACCTGCGGCCTTGTCGTCGGAGTCCGCCGAGCACGCGGCGGTGGCCACCAGGGCGGCCGACAGGAGGAGGGCCGCCAGGGTGCGGACACGGAAGGGCATGGATAAGGGAGTCATGCGTCGGTCACTTCTCCTCGGCGCACAGATCGATGTACGGATGGCGGTCGCCTACGTGCTTGGCCCACTCCTCGCGGGAGAGCCCCTCTCCGCCGGTCCATCGGCAGATGCTCCGTTGCCAGTCGATGCCGCCCACCTTCCAGAGGTTCAGCGGCCCGGCGGCGTTGTCGGTGCGGAACGAACGGGTGACACCGACCAGCATGCGGTCGTCCGGCGACCAGTACAGGTGGATGACGTCCCCGGCACCGCTCCGGTGCAGGGCGGGCATCGACAGCAGTCCTGTCGCGGTGTTGTGGACGAGGACCCGGTCGGCGAAGCCGACGGCCGTCCGGCTCCCGTCGGGTGACAGGGCCACCGTCCTCGCCCCGGTGCCGACGTCGGGCACGCGCAGTAGGGACCCGGTGTCCCGCAGCTCCGCGTCCAGGTAGCGGACGCTGTCGCCGTCGACGAGGAGGGCGAGGCGGGAGCCGTCCTGGCTCCAGTCCAGCCGGTACGCGCCCGGCGCCCTCACCGCCCGGGTGGTGGCGTCCCGCGGCGTGCTCAGGTCGATGGCGACGAGCCGCGCATCGTCCTCGCCCGGCCGTTCCAGGACGACCGCGCGGGTCCCGTGCACCCGCAGGTCGATGCCGTCGGCGAGGCGAACGGTGTCCAGCTCCTTCCAGGTCCTGGTGGACCACACCGTCACCGGGCCGGTGACGTGCCGGGCGATCAACAGGTGGGCCTCGGGCACAAACGCGACGTCGGTGACGATCCGCTCGGCGCTGGGACGGTCCGTCTCGTCGACGCCGGAGGGCCGCAGGTCCCGCAGCCAGGTGCCGTTCCGCCGCCACACGGCGATCGTGCCCCGCCCGTTGAACTGTCCGGCTCCGGCCACGAACTCCGCGCTCATCGCGACGTCGTTGACGAAGAACGTGGCGGAGCGGTACGTGGTCTCGTGCGGCCAGTCCGTCCGGGCGGAGAGGGACGGGTTGTCTCCGGTTTCCGGACGCACCGTGTACAGCCCCTCGGCGGCGTGCACGAGGTCCGAGAACGAGGAGAGGAGCAGCCGTCCGTCCGTACCGAAGGCGGCGGCGGTGGTCTGCGACGCCGTGCTGCGGCCCAGCGGTCCGGGCTGCTCGTCAAGGACGTTGACGCGACCCCCGAGCCCCGCGGAGACCACCGTGAAGTCAGCCCCCACGGCCACGGCGGTCGCCGCACCGCCGCGGGGCTCGTCGAGGCCCCGGCTCGCGGCGGCGCTATCTCCGGCGCCGACCGGTACGAGAGCGGTGCCCGCGTCGCCGGCGATCGCCACGCTGCCGCTGTGCTCGACCATGGCGCGGGGGGCGGTGGGCAGATTGCCCACCGCGAAGGTGAGTTGACGGCGCCTGGCCCGGTCCCATGCCTGAACGCCCTTTGGGCTGGCGAGGACGATCAGCTCGTCGGTCGCCCCGATGTGCGTCGGCGTGTCCTGGACGTCCTCCTGATCGATCTCCACCGCCACCTTGTGACTGTCGAGGCCGACGGAAACCACGCGGTTGTTCGTCAGCAGCAGGACCACCCGCTCCTCGGCGGGCTCCCGGTCGGCGCGCTGATTGGGGCTGGTGGCCACCGAGGCGTCCACCACCACTCGCAGGCCGCCGGGCAGCCCCAGGCCACTCATCGAACCGAGCCGCCGGCAGTCGGTCTGCTGGCGGGTGGTGGTGTCGTACTGGGCCATCGTGCCGTCGTCCCGCACTTCCACGAACCGCACTCCCCGGTCGGTGAAGGCGATCGCCGCGGTCCGGCTCTCCGCACGCGCGCAGGTCGGCACCGGCAAGGTACCCCGCAGGACGGGCTCGTCGTCCAGCACCTCGTACAAGGAGACGGCCGAGGAGCCGCGGGCGGCGAGCAGCCCGCTCACGTCGTTGAGCACCAGGCCGCCCACCTCGCCGGGCGCCTTCCCCAGGAGCTTCCCCGTGCGCAGGTCCCAGGACTTGACGCCCGAGTCGTTGCCCGTGGTGTAGACGCGGTCGCGTTTGTCGTCCACGGCGACGCTGTCCACCCGGTTGGGGCTGGCCTGCCACGACAGCCGTACACCGGAGTTGGTGTCCAGCACGTCGCGCATCGCCTGGACGGCCCGCGGGGTGTCCGGTGCGATACGGCTTCCGGCGAGGCCGAGCAGGCCCGCGAGACGGGGGTCGGTCTGCCGGAGTGACAGGGCCTCCGCGGCGAGGTCCGCCGCGAGCGCCTTGTCCGCCTCCTGCTCGCCCGCCTTGGCGAGGAAGACCGCCAAGCCCGTGACCAGCGCGAGGACGACCAGGAGCGCGGGCCCGGTCACCTTGGCCCAGCGGGCCAGGGCCGGCCCGTCCCAGGTCCGGGCCAGGCGGGCGGCCTCGGTGACGGTGGAGGCGACCAGGAGGTTCGCGGACCTGTCGCCGTGCCACGCCTGACGTGCCTCGTCCTCGTCAGTCTTCGGGACGATCACGTTCTGTCCGTTGTCCGCCGCCTTCAGCTTGCTCGCGTAGCCGCCCACGCTGACGAGTCCGCCAGCCCGCGTCCCGTCGAGCCCGCCGACCAGCGCTGTACGGGAGTTGAGACGGCGCAACGCCGGCAAGGAGAGCCGGTCTCTGAGGCTCCTGGAGGAAGGTGGGCCGGACCGGCGCCTCGTCTCCCCGATCAGCACGCCGAAGGCACAGCCCAGCGACCGGTCGGCCACCATCCCCACGACCCCGTCCGCGCCGGTGAGGGACCACAGCACGGTCCCGGTCGCCTCGTGCCCGGCCGCCGTCCAGGCGTCCCGGAGGGACTGCTGGAACCGCGCGTCGGCACGGAAGCCGGACATCGTCCGGGGGTCGGGCACCAGCGCGGGCGGCCCCTCGGGCAGCATGGCGACCGTGAGGGTCCCGCGTGCTCCGCCCCGCCCGGCGTCGAACAGCACGCCTGCCTCGGTGGCCTTCTGCGGCTCGGGCAGCGCCCCGTCCAGAGTCAGCAGCCACAGCAGGACCGGCAGAGCGAGGTCCCGCTCGTCCTCGCCGAGTCCCGCCGTCAGCCGTTTGATCCGTGCCGCGTGTCCGGGTGCAGCCCGCTCCAGCAGGCTCGCCGTCTCCAGCCCGTCGAGCGGAAGGTGCGCCTGGCAGTGCCGCAGCCACAGCATCCCGGTCCGCAACTGACCCGGCGCCTCCTCCACGTCGCCGACCAGAGCGAGTGCCATGGCGGCGGAGGCCCGAAGGGCCTGGGCGGCGGCCGGTTCGTCCGCGCGGTAGGGGCCGTGACCCGCCAGGGCCCGGACGCTGGTCGCAGCCGCGGCTCTGGGGGCCAGCAGCCGATGGACGTCCGTATCCCCGTCGCGGAGGGTACGCAGGACGTCGGTGTCCTCGGCTGCGACGCGTTCCCGCAGGTAGGCGAGGGCGGGCTGCTCGGGTGAGAGCAGGGCGTGCCGCACGCGCCGGGCCGTCGTCCGGTCGGTGACCGACAGCTCCGACGTCAGTAACGCGCCGACGTCCAACGCGGCTGAAGGTTCGTCGGCCACCATGTCTCCCCATGCCCCCGCCGGCGGAAGCGTGCGCTCCGCCGGTCCATCGGCACATGATGGCAGCCGAGACGTCGAGAGAAGGGGGACTTGGGGAGATCCAGACCCTCTTGTCGGTTCTTCCCATCACCTTCACAATCGCTGTCGCATCTCGGCCGTTGTGTCGCCGAACGTACGGTCGATGGTGAGTAGAGCGGCGCCGCGTCGCGGAAGACGTAGGCCGCAGCCCCCGGGCCCCGCTCCGTCGTCGACGTCCGCCCGGCAGCCACAGCGGGAAACGCCCGAGCGGACGTCGGCACTCCCCCGCCGGGCTGCTCGGCCGACGTTGACTCCCCCGCCGCGTTCCCCCACCTCGCCCCCGGTTTCCCGGTCCGGCACCCGGTGGGCAACGGGAAACCCGTCGACCCCGGCCGGGCGGCGCCACAAGTCTGTGTCCCGTCGGCACACGGCACGACCGTGGCCGGCGGCAACCGAAGGGGGCGCCCTCTCCGGTGCCGCACGGGGGACCGCGCGGCACCGGGGATCCAGGGCCATGAGGCGGCAGGGGGAACCGGGGTCCATGAGACGTGCGCTCATGTCGTTGTGTGCGGTGACCGCACTCGCCACCGCCGTGGTGACCGGCTGCGGCGACGGCGGTGACGGCTCCGGCGACGCCGGCGGACGGACCCGCCAGGACACCGGCGTGCGCACACCGGCGCTGACCTGGCGGCAGGAGCTCCGCGTCAACGACGCCCTCCAGCGACTGACCAGCCGGTGCATGGAGCGCCAGGGCTTCACCTACCAGGAGGAGCACGAGTTGACGCTCCAGGAGAACCGGCCCGTGCGCTTCGTCCAGGACGACCCGGCGTGGGCGCGGACCTACGGCTACGGCAGCCGCATCGAGGCGAAGAGCACGAGGCTGCACGAGCGCAACGTCAACGGGACCTACCGCCAGGAACTGCCCGCCACGCGCCGAGCCCTGTTCGACGAGGCCCTGGACGGCGGCGACGGCGCCCGCTTGCTGACCGCCCCCATGCCGAACGGCGGCGAGATCCGCAAGCGCATCGGCGGCTGCACCGAGGAGGCCGAGCGCACGCTCTACGGCGATCCCGCCGAGTGGTTCCGCACCAGCAAGATCGCGCTGAGCGCCAACGCCCTCTACGCCGGGCAGCTGATGAAGGACCCGCAGCTCACCGCGGCCGTCCGGGCGTGGTCCGCGTGCATGCGCGAGGCGGGCGAACCCTACCCCGACCCCCGGGCCGCCCAGGACGGCGTGCGGGCCGCCGCCGTGCGGCTGGGCGCGGCACGCGCCGACGAGGCCTTCGCCGCCGAACGCAGGACCGCCGTAGCGGACGCCGACTGCGCGCGGCGCACCTCCCTGCGGGCCGTGGCCACGGCCCGGGAGAAGCACTACCTGGACCGCCTGCCCGACCGGTACGTCAGGGACATCGACACCTACCGCCGTCTCGGCCGGCAGGCCTACGACCGGGCGGTGCGCATCGTTCCGGAGCGCGACTGACCATCGCGCGCACGGAAGCGCCCCGTCCACCGGCGCGGGCACACCACGGGCACCCGACGCCCCGCCCCGCCGGCGCACCACCACCGGGCACCATCGAGAAACGAGGGAAACCACCATGCGCAAGCTCACCGTCTCCGCAGCGCTCATCGGGCTCACCGCCCTGGGCGTGGCCGTCCCGGCCGCCACCTCGCAGGCCGCTGAGAGCAGCGCCGCCGGCGCCGTGTGCGACAGCAAGTGGGGGGCGCGCAACGGCAACATGTACGCCTGGGACGGCTACGACTGCAACGGCAGCCCGATCATGGTCGCCTCCGGCGACAGCTCCAACTGGGGTGCCGCGAGCGACCGGGCGTCCTCGGTGATGAACCGGGGCTTCACGGGCAACCTGTCCATCGTGAAGTTCTTCTACTGGCAGGACCACCAGCTCGGCCACACCTGCCTGTACCCGGGCGAGCTGTACGCCGACAACCTGTCGGACAACTACTTCACCGACGGCAACGTCGTGGACAACAACATCCGGTCGCACCAGTGGGTCAACGGCGGCTGTGGGGCCACCCTGACCTGATCCGCCCGGCCGGCCGACTGCCCGCGGGCCACCGCCCTCACCTGGGGACACGCCCCGCCCGGGCACCGCAGCGACGCACGTCCGGAGCCGTCGACCCGGCTCCGGACGTGCGTCTTTGCGCCACAGCGCACGAACGCCGGGATGTCCCAGCCGTCCCCCCAGTAGCCTTGACGTGCGCCGTTGCACGGCCGTACCGCCCGGGGGGACAACGTGGTCGACCCACACCACGCGACCGAAGCAGACCACCACGACGCGGGGAAACCGGATGCGCCGACCACGCACTCGTTCCCCGAGCACTTACGACGACTCCGGCAGGAACGCGGCCTGTCGCTCGCCGACCTGGCCCGCAGAACCCACTACAGCAAGGGCTACCTGAGCAAGATCGAGACCGGCGCGAAGCGGGCGACCGTCGACGTAGCCCGGCTCTGCGACCAGGTACTGGGCGCCGAAGGGAAGTTGCTCGAGCTCGTCGAGCGCGCGCCGCAACGGCCGCCGGGGCCGCTCGAGGACGCGGACGGCACCGGCGCGCAGTCGCAAGGGGCGTGTCCCTACCGGGGGCTGTCGGCGTTCGGTCCGCAGGACTCGGCGTGGTTCTTCGGGCGGGAGCGGGCGACCGCCGTGCTGGTCGAGCGGATCTTCGAACGGCTCGGCAGCGGGCCGCTGATGCTCGTCGCGCCGTCCGGCGCGGGGAAGTCGTCCCTGCTGCACGCCGGTCTCGTCCCGGCGCTGCGGCGCGGTGACTTCCCGATGCCGGGGGCCGACCACTGGCCGGTGGTGACCCTCACCCCGATCGCGCGGCCGCTCGAGGAACTGCTGGAGCGCACCTCCAAGGCCCTGGGCGAGGACCTCGGTGTCACCGCCGAGCAGCTCCGGCACGAGCCCGCGGCGCTGCCGGCGGCCATCCAGGCCCGCCCGGGCGGGCCACCGGCCACGCCCGGTGAGCGGCGCCCGCCGCCGTCGCGTCCGGTGGTGATCGTCGACCAGTTCGAGGAACTCTTCACCGCCTGCGCCGACGAGGACGAACGACGCGCCTTCGTCCGTGTGCTGGCCGCCCTGTCCGGCCCACCGCCGGCCGCGGACCCGCACACCCCCGGCATCGTGGTCCTCGGGGTCCGCGCCGACTTCGTCGGCAACTGCCTCGACCTGCCGGAGCTCGCACCGGTGTTCACCGACGGGCTGTTCGTCCTGCGCCCGATGTCCGAGGTGGAACTGCGCGCCTCGATCACCCGCCCCGCGGAACTCGCCGGACTCAGCCTGCAACCGGGGCTGCTCCCCCTGCTGCTGCGCGACGCCGGGCTGCACGTCGAACCGGGCACCACCCGCGGCAACGGCAGCGGCGACGAGACCGCCTCCGGCGCGCTGCCCCTGCTCTCGCACGCCCTGCTGGCCACCTGGCAGCAGCGCGAGGGCGCCGAGCTGACCGTCGCCGGGTACGAGCGGGCCGGAGGGATCCAGGGCGCGATCGCACGGACGGCGGAGACGGTGTTCGCCCGGCTCTACCCGGCGGAACAGCGCACCATCCGCCGCGTCCTGTCCCGCCTGGTGTTCGTCACCGACGGCAGCGGCGTCACCCGCCGGCGCGTGAACAGGGTCGCGCTGATGGGGCAGTTCACGGATGCGGAGCGGGCCGCCGCCGCGCTCGACGCGTTCGTGCGGGCCCGGCTGATCACCCTCGACCGCGACACCGTCGAGATCACGCACGAAGCGCTGCTGCGGGCATGGCCGCGCCTGCGCGACTGGATCCACGCCGACCGCGCCGGACTGCTCCTGCACCAGCAACTGGCCCACGCCGCGGGCGCATGGGAGAGCGAGAGCCGCGACCCCTCCGCGCTGTACCGCGGGACCCGGCTGGACGTCGTACGCACCTGGGCCGACGAATCGGACGGATGGAGCCGCCTGAATCCGGGCGAGGCGGAGTTCCTGCGGGCGAGCCAGGCCGCCGAGGACGGCCACCGCCGGCAGCTCGGACGCCAGGCCCGGCTGCGGCAATATCTGCTGGCCACCCTCGCCGTCCTGCTCGGGCTCGCGGTCACCGCCGGAGGCCTCGCCTACCAGCAGCGCGAGAGCGCCCGCGGCCAGGAACGCGTCGCGCACTCCCAGGCCCTCGCCGTCCGCTCGGCCTCCCTCGCCGGCGGCCGCCCGGAGGCGTCGATGCTGCTGGCGGAGCAGGCCTTCCGCACCCACGACACCCCCGAGGCGCGCGGCGCCCTGCTGAGCACCCAGTCCCAGCCGTTCGCCGCCCGGCTCGACGAACACCGCGGCCCCGTCAACACGGTGGCCTTCGCCCCGGGCGACAAGCTGCTGGCGACGGGGAGCACGGACGGCACAGTGATCCTGCGCAGCATCCCCGGACACCGCACCGTCGCCGTGCTGCCGGTGCGCGGGCCGGTGCGGTCCCTCGCCTTCAGCCCCGACGGCCGTACCCTCGCGGCGACGTCGACGAGCGGACCCGTCCAGCTCTGGGACGTCACCCGCCGCCGCATGACGGCGACCCTCCCGGCAGCCACCCGGGCCGCCCGCGCGGTGGCGTTCGCCCCGCACGGGCGCGAAGTGGCCGTCGCCACCTCGGACGGCACGATCGAGGTGCGCCGGAGCACCGGCGCCCACCGCGTCACCGCCTCCCTGCCCGGTCACCGGGGGACCGTGCACGCGCTGTCCTACGCCCCCGACGGCCGCACCCTCGCCTCCGCCGGCACCGACCGCACCGTACGCCTGTGGGACCTGCGCCGCGCCCGCTCCCTCGACGTGCTGCGCGGCCACACCGACGGGGTGCTGGGCGTGGCGTTCTCCCCGGACGGCCGCGCAGTTGTGTCCGGCGGCATCGACCGGACGGTGCGGCTGTGGGACGTGCGCACCGGCCGCCTCACCGCGACACTGTCCGGCAGCAGCGACGACATCAACGCCGTCACCTGGACGCCCGACGGCGCCACGGTCGCCGGCGCGGTCGGCGACGGGACGACGCGGCTGTGGGACGTGCACAGCGGGCGCCAGACGGGCGTGCTCGCCGGCCACACCGACTACGCGCTCGGCGTCGCCGTCACCTCCGACGGCGCCCTGCTCGCCACGGCCGGCTTCGACCAGTCCGTGGTGCTGTGGAACCTCGCCGGCCGGGCGCTCACGGCCCGCCCGTTCACCGAGGTGTGGCAGGCCCAGTACAGCCCCGACGGAAGCCTGCTGGCCACCGCCGACACCGACCACACCGTGCGGCTGTGGGACGCGGGCCGGCGCCGGCTGGCGGCGACCTTGCGCGGCCACACCGAGACGGTCTTCTCGGTGGCCTTCGCGCCCGACGGCCGCACCCTGGCCTCCGCCGGCTCCGACGGCACCGTCCGGATGTGGGACGTGGCCGGGCACCGGCTGCTGGACACCCTGCCGGGCCACACCGGGCAGGTCTTCGCCGTCGCCTTCGCACCCGACGGCCGCACCCTCGCCTCCGCTGGCAGCGACCGCACGGTCCGGCTCTGGGACACCGCGGACGGCCGCCCGCTGGCCGTGTTGACCGGCCACGAGGACTACGCCAACGACGTCACCTTCAGCCCCGACGGACGCCTCCTCGCCAGCGCGGGCGACGACCTGACCGTCCGGCTGTGGAACGTCACCAGCCACCGCCGGCTCGCCACCCTCACCGGCCACACCGGCGCGGTGCGCGGCGTCACCTTCGCGCCGGACGGTCGCACCCTGGCCAGCAGCGGCAACGACGGCACCGTCCGGCTGTGGGACGTACGCCGCCACCGCACCGAGGCGACCCTGACCGGCCACGTCGGCTCGGTGCGCGGGGTGGCCTTCTCCCCCGACGGCCGCACCCTCGCCAGCAGCGGCAACGACCGCACCGTACGCCTGTGGGACGTCGGCGGGCGCCGGGCGTGGGCGACGCTGACCGGGCACACCAACTCGGTGTGGAGCGTGGTCTTCGCGCCCGACGGCCGCACCCTCGCCAGCAGCAGCACCGACGGCACCCTCCGGCTGTGGGACCTCGACCCGCAAGCCCGGCTGGCGGCGATCTGCCGGCTGCGCGCGGGCCTGGACGCCCGCGAGCTCGCCGCCCTGCTGCCCGGTGTCCCCGCGTCCGAACTGCCGCGGACGGCCGCCTGCCCCCGCCGGGGGTGACGGCCGCCTCTCCAGGTGGGCGCGGGTTTCCCGAAGGTTTCCCGTTGCCCACCGCAACGGGGCGACGCCCCGCACCTCGACGGGCCCAGGGCGCGGCCCACAGGCTGCTGTCCGACCAGTTCCGCACACCACCAGAAAACGGGGATCCCGGCATGGCCTACCGGACCAGAGTCGTCCACACACTGATCGCCCTGCTCGCCCTTCTCCTCGCCGCGCCGGCCGCGACCGCCGCCGCCGGCCCGCCGAACGCTTCGGGGCGGGAAGCCGCCGCGTGCGGCGCCCTCGCCCCGGGGGCCTCCGCGGCCGCCGAAGCCGCCATCGCCGCCGCCTGCGCCGAGGTGGCGGCCGGCACCTGGTACACCTGGGGCGGCGGCCACGGTGCCCAACCCGGCGCCACCTACGGCCAGATCGACCCGACCGACCCCGACAGCGCGCACGACCCCGAGCGGCTCGGCTTCGACTGCTCCGGCCTCGTCCGCCACGCCTACGCCCGTGCCGCCGGCTCGGACATCCTCAACGGCACCGCCAGCACGCAGTACTACACCCACCGGGCGGCGAACCGCTTCACCGCCGCCCAGGGCCTGGCCCCGCTCCTCCCCGGCGACCTGCTGGCCTGGGGCCGCTCCGACGACCTGCACCACATCGCCATCTACCTCGGCGCGGGCAAGATGGTCGAGGCCAAGGAGTCCGGCACCCGCCTCATGGTCAGCGACGTCCGCCTGGGCGGCGACTACTACGGCGCCGTCCGCGTCAACACCGGCACGGTGACCGGCAACATCCACCGCACCTGGGGCAGCGGCGTGTGGACCAAGCAGGCGCCCTCGCTCAGCGCCGGCCGCGTCTACGCCTTCCCCGGCCCGACCACCATCCGCGTGCAGTGCCAGAAGCACGCCGAACGCGTCGACGCCGAGGGCTACTCCAACGACGTCTGGGCCTACCTGCCCGACTACAAGGCCTGGATGACCAACATCTACATCCAGGGACCCGCCTGGCTCGTCGGGGTCCCCGACTGCAACACCGCACCGCCCAAGCCGTGACGCACCGGGCGCCGGTGGCCGCTGCCAAGCGGCCACCGGCGCCCGCACCGTCGTGCGCCCGTTCGTGGTCGCTTGCGTGCCTTCCGAAGTCAGGTGGCCGGGACCGGCACGGCCACCGGTTCGTCCTGGCCTTCCCAGGTCACCCAGACCTGCGCCGGGATCCGGCTGCCGGCCACGCCGGCCATGATGAACTCGGTGGCCTCGCCGGGGTGCACGACCGCGTCCTCCGGAACGTTTCGCACGATCCGGTTCATCCGCGCACGGTCCATACGGACGCCTGTCGCGATGGCTGTGCCGGTGTTACGGAGCCGGTACAGCGACTTCCCGACCTGCTCGACCTGCCACACGACGTCCTGGCCTTCGGGGCGGGTGCGCCGCGGTGGGACCACGATGCCACCGGGGACGCCACCGCCAGGGCGGCCACCTGGTCGGCCTCCGGGGCGGCCGCGGCCGTCCCGGCTCTCATACCCGCCGCCGGGCCGCACGGCCATCTGCCGCACGATCTCCTCGATGGCGTCCGCCCGGCGCTCGGCCGCGGCCGCACGGCGTTCCGCGGCCTCGGCGGCCCGCTGGCTGATCTGCGCGGACTCTTCGTTGAGCGCCGCCTGCTGGGCGGCCTCCGCCGCTTGCCTTCGGTCGCGGCGCTTGGCGTCCAAGATGGCGTACGTGGTTCCCAGGACCGAGATGAGGATGGCCGCCCAGGCCGGGGCGTCGCCCCAGTCAATGCTCATGGCCGGAGCGTATCTTTCGGAACGGACACGTACGGTGGGCCGGGTGCACGCTGCCCACGACCTCGAGCGGATGCGAGCGCGCTCGGTGTCACCTTGATCGCTCAGGAGCGCAGCCCTTACGGTGGTGATCCCGGCCTCGGCCGTCCCTGCCCTCAAGCCGGCGACGACGGCGTGAATCATCACCTCACCCCCCGCCGTCGCCTTCCCGGCGGCGACGGAACAGGATCAACGATGTTGCCGCATTGCTTCCTCGACCCTTCTCCTGGTCCGCCGCATCGCCCATGGGCCGGCCATCAGGCCCGCAAGAGCAATCACACCCGCACTGACCAAGGTTTCGGTCCACGGTGTTCCGCTCTGCCTGCACACCACGATCGTCGACGTGGCAACCACAGCGTTGAGCCCGAGCAGGATCGCCCAGAGGCGCCCCTTAGGCGTGGACATATCAGACATAGGCCGTACCTTAGAGCTCGAAATACGATCACGCGGGCCCGGTCACCATAGTCCTGTCATGGTGGGACCTGGGAGCGTGGCCCTGAATCGCGGGTGACGGCTCGCGTGGGGAGAGGGCTGGATGAGCGATGTGGGCGGCTACCGGAATCTGGACTGTTCCATCCAGAAGAGAGACGTTCACGGGTGCAGGATCTGTCGGATCGCTTCAACAACCTGCGTTCCCGTGGCCAGGGCTACCTCGAGGTTCGGTCGCCGAACAGGGAGTTCCCGGTGCTGACACTGGCCTTCCGAGACAATCACGGGGTCGTCCACCTGATGAGTGACCCCGATCGGATGTATCTGCTCGTAGGAGACGGCACTGTGCCCTCGAGTGCCGAGGTCGAAGTCCCGATCATGGACGACCTCGGATTGTTCACGGGGCACTTTGTCCTGGACATCGATCGCGCGTGGGAGCTGGTACACGACTTCACGCAGACGTGGGGGGCGGCCGATCCTCTGGGCGAGTGGTGTGAGTTGTAGCTTGTTGATTCAGCTCTGACGATGTTGTGGGGTTCGTAAGCCCTGCGGTCGAGAGCTGGTGGTCTGCCGCCGTGGCTGCCCTGCCATGTGCGGTGGGCGGCCTGGTCGGTGGTTGTGGGATCACCGCCCGGATCCCGCGCCGCCGCAGATGCGAGCGGATCGGCTTCGACGAACCGGGGGCTGCCGGTCACTGCCGACGGGTCGTACTCCCTCCGCGGCGCCAGCTACGCTCCGGTCATGACCAGCAACAACAGCGAGATCACGGCGGGCGATCCAGTGGGCGGCCGCCCGTGGGATGTGGCTGCCGAGACGGCTTCACTTCAGCTCGTCTATCTCGTTCCCTTGGGACTTTTGCTACTCGTTGCGTGGTTCTTCGGCCAGCTCCACGACGCTCTCAAGCCGCTCACCATGGTGGTGGTTGTGGGAGCGAGCCGGCCGGTAGTCGACCTGTGCCGGAAGCGCCCCCGTGGCTGGCGCTCGGGCATCGCCACAGCCTTCGCCATCGTGGTGGGCCTGTCGGTGCTCGGCAGCATGCTCGGGGCACAGATCTCGACAAGCGGCGAAGATTTCGGAGACAGCCTGGGCTCCATGGCAGGTCTACCCATCGGGGCTGCTGTTCTCGCGTGGAGGGTGAACCGCGCCGGCACAACTCCCTCGGGGGCATGACACCGCCCCGTGGGGCCACGATCCACACGACGGCGCTGGTATCACCGGTGGCGTCGTTCTTGCCGCGCAAGCGGGCGGGGCGGAAGCCGCCGGTAACCAAGAGACGAACACCCCGGCCGCTGCCCTCGATTGCCGCGCAGCATGGCAATCCGACATCCCCCGTCGGCGCCGGCACGAAGGGGAACCAGCGAACGAGGATGGCGGCCGGTCAGCTGCGGGGGCCGCGGACGTGGTGGTAGCCGAGTTCGAGGTAGCGGGTGCGAGTGCTCCAGGAGCCGAGGTCGGGCGTATTCGCCAGGACGTCGTGCCAGGGCTCGGTGCCGGGAACGGCCGCCCCGCTGGAGGCCGCAACCTTGCCGGGGGCCGCCTTACCGGAAGGGCCGCCCTCCTCGTTCGCCGGAAGCAAATGTCCGGGAGGCCCGGCCCAGAGCCTCAGTCTGGACCGGGCCCTGGACTCCGGAACCGGCTCCCACAGACCCGCCGAGAACATGCCGGCGAGCTGGTTTATCGCGATGAAGCTGGCCAGGCCGCCCTCGGGGTCGGTGCGGTCCGGGCGCTCGGTCAGTGCGTGCCACAGGATGTACAGGTTCGGTATCCGCACCTCGGGCTGGAATCGGTACACCAGCCGCTCCAGCCTGATCGAGCCGATGCGCGGCAGCCGTACCTTGGTGAGCGGGACCACCTCGCGCTCGCCGCCGGTCCAGGTCAGCGTCTCGTTTCGCCCCGTGAAACCGGGCTCGGCGAAGACCGTGACATGGAGATGCTCCCGGCGATCAGGCCTGCGGTTGTGCAACACGCCCGCGCCGACGACGGCGCCGCTCACGGAGGCCAGACCGGCCAAGAACATTCTGGTCTTACGGTTCATCGCGACGGGGCACCTCCCTCTCGGCAACACGGCCGCCTCAATCATGCGCCATGCATGTTGTGTTGAGCTACCGTCAAGTTCACTACCGCGGACGAGCGTTCCTCATCGATGCCCCCGCCCGCAGGGATGAGTCCCGAGCTGCCGGACTGGGGCAGCCGGCATCAGCCCGTGGGCCGAGGGCGGGCGCGGAGGCATCCGGGCGCCCGGCGGGATCAGCGCGCCGCCCACGCCTCCACCGCGGTCGTGACCGGCGTCCCCGTGAGCGCGGACTCCTCGACGGCCAGTGCCAGCAGATGGTCCTGGCAGGCCTCGGCCAGCGGATACGGTTCCGGGCCGGTGTCCCGGACCCAGGCGCCGGTGCGGCACAGCAGGTCCACCACGGCGAGGTCGTCCTCGGACAGGCTCGCGCCCAGATAGTCGTTGCGCCACACCACCCGTCCGTCGAACGAGATGTGGTGCACCTCCGCCCCTTCGAGGTTGAGGTCGGTGCCGGTGCGGCGGCGCAGCAGCGGGGACTCCACGGGCGTACGCGGATCGGCCATCCGCACCACCGTGTCGTCCACGATCTCGCCGAGCGAACCGCGCACCACCATCCGGCGCGCGCGCAGCGGATTCCACCACTGGTTGTCCGTGAAGTCGTACAGGCCCGTGCGGGCCCCGCCGAAGTCCAGAAGGGCGAGCGTGGTGACGGCGTCCTTGGGCGTGAGGTCGTCCGACCAGCCGCCCGGGGAGAGCGGGTCGGCGAGCGGGGCGGTGAAGGCCCGGGCCGTCACCGTCACGGGCCCGAAACCGACGCCCAGCGTGTGCCGGATCAGCGACATCGCGTGGTACATGTGCGTCGAGGACACCTGGACGGACGTGACCTCGCCGATCACCCCTTCTTTCGCGAGGGCGATACGGGCGGCGTGGCCGGGCATCAGCGTGTACTGCTCCGCGACCTGGACGAGTGCGCCGCCCCCGGCGCGCGTCGCCCCTCCCACGGCATCCCACAGACTCCGGAGCCCGTTCACGTCGGGCGCCGGCGGTGTCTCCGCGAGGACCGGCACCCCGTGCTCGACGAGTTCCCGTACAACCTGGGGTGTGACGTCCCACGGCACCGACGGGATCACGAACTCCGGTCCGCTGCCGCACAGTTCGGCGACCGTCCGGAACGCGGGCACCCCCCACTCCGCCTCCACCTGGGCGGCTCGTTCAGCCGAGCGCGTCACCACTCCGGCCACCGCCAGCCGTTCGGGCAGCGCCTTCGCCAGCCGGGTGAAGAACTCCGCCCGCCATCCACTGCCGACGATGCCGAACCGTATGGGTGCTGCGCTCACGTGTCCGCTCCTTCGCGCGTCCGGGGCGCGAGTCTAACCCGGCGACCCGTACCACGCGCCGCCGTGGCCCCGCACCTGCCCAAGGCGTACGGGACCTGGGTACTCCGGTCCACGGGCGCAGCCCCAGACCAGCACCCACCGTTCAGCGGGCCAACTCCGCGACACCGTCGATCAGACGCTGCACGTCCTCGCCGTCGACGTACACGGCGAGCCCCGCACGCACCGCGCCGGTGTCGCCGAGCCCCAGCAGCCGTGATGCCTCCAGCGCGTAGAAGTTGCCCGCGGGGGCGTTCACACCGCGCCGCGCCAGCCGCTCGTAGACCTCCCGGCCGGGCACTCCCTCCACGGAGAAGAACACCGTCGGTGTACGGCGTGCCGGCGCGCCGTACAGCCGCACCCCGCCGATGCCCGACAGCCCCTCCAGCAGCCGCCCCAGCAGCTCCTGCTCGTATGCCTCGACCGCTCGCATCGACTCCAGCACCCGGCTGCGCCGGTCACCCGCGGAGGACGCCAGTGAGGCGATGTAGTCCACGGCCGCGGTGGTGCCGGCGAGCATCTCGTACGGCAGGGTGCCCAGCTCGAAGCGTTCCGGCACGGCATCGCTGGAAGGCAGCAGCTTGTCCGGTCGCAGTTCCTCCCACAGTCCGGGATCGGCGACCACGACACCATGGTGGGGGCCGAAGAACTTGTAGGGCGAGCACGAGAAGAAGTCGGCGCCCAGGGTGGCCAGGTCGACCGGCGCGTGCGGCGTCAGGTGCACCCCGTCGACGTACAGCAGGGCTCCGACCTCGTGGACGGCCGCGGCGATCGCGGCCACGTCGGGGCGTGTGCCCAGCAGGTTCGACGCCCCGGTGACGGCCACCAGCCGGGTCCGCCCGGACAGCTGTTCCCGCACGGCGTCGACGCTCAACTCACCGCTCCCGGGGTCGAACGCGACCCACCGCACCACCGCACCGGCGGATTCCGCGGCCTGGATCCACGGCCGGATGTTGGCATCGTGGTCCAGGCGGGTGACGACCACCTCGTCACCGGCCGTCCACTGCCGCGCCAGGGCACGGGAGACGTCGTACGCCGCCTGTGTCGCCGACCGGGTGAAGACGACGCCCCGCGGCTCGCAGCCGAGGAGGTCCGCCATGGCCTGCCGCGCTTCCTTGACGACGTGCTCGGCACGGCGCTCCGCGGCTGTCACCGCCCCCCGGTTGGAGATGCCCGAGCACATCACCGCGGCCATCGCCTCGGCGACCTGGCGCGGCACCTGTGAGCCACCCGGCCCGTCGAAGTGGGCCACCTTTTCCCTCAGCGCGGGGAAGTCGTCACGGATTCGCAGGACGTCGAGATGCATGCACCTATCCTGCCGGAGCCCGGATGCCGTACGGGGCCGGGTCGCACGGAACGGAACCGACCCCGGGGCAACCGGCTGCATCTGCGCCTGGCGCATGGGCGCCCCGAACTCCAAAGGGTGCGGTTCCTCCGGAGTGAAGGGCTGATCGAGAGCCGGTGTCAGGGGCAGGTGCCAAGATCGCCGCATGGGAGTTATCTACGGCTACTTCGCTGCTGCTGACGATGACGACGCGGTCCGGGCCGTGATACGCGAAGACGACGAACCGATCGCGACGGGCTATGACGGGTTCGACGTCAACGGAATGGATCCGACCCTCGACCTGCTGCCGGCGGAGGTGATCCTTTCGGGTCGGTCGGCTGAGACCGTCCAGGCGGACCCGCGGCATGGCCGGCTGCTGGCGACGGCCGAGGAGGGGCACTTGGTGTGCTTGTCGCTAACAGATGCCCTGCGTGACGCACTTGCCGAAGTTGATCAAGGTTCACTGCACGAGGCGGCCCGGGTATGGGCCGCATCGGACGTGTTTCCCACGCCGCCGGATCCTGACGGCCTTACGGGGTTCCTCGAGCAGGCCGCCGGCCTGGCGAGCCGGGCGGTCGAGCGAGGGCATCGCCTCTACTGCTGGATCTGTGTCTGACGGAAGCCTGCAACCCTTGCCCGGGTCTGTGCAGCGAACGGGACCTCTCTGTGTCAAGCAGGGGCGATCAGAGAGGTATCCCGTTCTTTGTACAGTCCCTGGGGACGCACCGACCGCGAGAGCACGTGCCGCTGCGACAGGTGCCGTGGCTGCGGCCATGGGTATGTCAGGGTCGTCGCGGTCCGTCGGTGGTGGGGGGTTGGCGGCAGCCACGCAGGTTGTTCTCCAAGGCGATGCGCCAGTGGTGGTCGGCCTGCGGAGCCGTTCCCAGCGCCCCACGCAGTTCCAGGCTCGCCAGGCCGTGGACCAGGGCATTGAGCTGGACGGCGATGTCGTACGGATCGGCCGGGACGAACCGGCCAGCCTCCATGCAGCGGGCTACGGCACGGGTCAGGGTTTCGAAGGTGCCCTGAATCCGGGCGAGGGCGGCCTCGTCGGGCCGGAAGTCCGCCACGGGCCGACTGAACATGAGTTCGTACAGGTGCGGATTGGCCTTGGCTGCGGCCCGGTAGGCGTACCCGAGTGCCATGAGCCCGGCTTCCGGATCGCCGTCGGAGGGCACCCCGGCAAACGCTTCGGCGAGCCTGGCGAACCCCTCCAGGAACATCGCCTGCAGCAGGCCCGCCTTGTCGCCGAAGAGGTTGTAGACGGCAGTCGTCGAAACGCCCACCTCCTGCGCGACCCGCCTGGTACTCAGGGCTTGCGGACCCTCTTCCGCAAGCAGGTGGCCCGCCGCGTCCAACAGGTGTCGGCGAAGCTCGTCGTAGTCGCGGATGCGTGGGCGGCCCATGTTGACAAGGGTAACGCAACGATGTTTCATAACACCGTTACTAAATATCCTGTCTCCCTGGCGAAACCGAGCCAGGAGGGCGAGAACAGGAGGGGCTTCATGTCCGCGGGATCCGAACTGCACGTCGTCCTCGGTGCCGGTGGCGCCGTGGGCGGCACCGTCGTCAAAGAACTCGTCACAAGAGGCCGCCGTGTCCGTGCGGTGAACCGCAGCGGCCGGCTCACCGTGCCGGACGGCGTCGAGGTCATGCGCAGCGACATCGCTTCGGTCGACGGAGCGGCGACAGCGTGCGCCGGCGCCTCCGTCGTGTACCACTGCGCCGCGCCACCCTACGACCGGTGGGGCCACGAGTTCCCGGCGCTGACCGACACGGTCCGCAAAGGCGCGGCGGCTGCGGACGCCAAGCTGGTGTTCGCGGACAACCTCTACATGTACGGCCCCGTGACCACACCCATGACCGAGGACATGCCGTACGCGGCCGGCAACCCCAGAGGGCGCGTCCGCGCCGAGATGGCGAACTCGCTGCTGGCCGCTCATCAGGCGGGCGAGCTTCGCGTCGCACTGGGCCGGGCCTCCGACTACTACGGTCCTGGCGGCGTGAACAGCATCACGGGCACGAACGTGTTCGCCGCGGCCCTGCAGGGCAAGGTCGCACGCTGGGTGGGTTCCCTGGACCAGCCCCACTCGCTCAGCTACCTGCCCGACTTCGCCAAGGGCCTGGTGACCCTTGGCGACGATGCGCGGGCCGACGGCCTGGCCTGGCACATCCCCACGGCAGACCCCCTGACGGGCCGCCGGTTCCTGGAGCTCGTCTTCGCGCAAGCGGGCCTGCCCGAGAAGTACGCCGCCGTCAGCCGCACGATGCAACGAGGTCTTGGCCTGGTGAACCCGACCGTCCGTGCCCTCGGAGAATCCTGGTACCAGCGCGACCGTCCCTTCGTGAGCGACGCCACCAGGTTCACGGACACCTTCGGCGCACTGCCGGCGACGCCCCACCCACAGGCCATCGACGCCACCCTCGCCTGGTTCCGGACCACGCTGGACCGCTGACGCCCGTCTTCATGAGCACGGCCCAGCACCAGCGGAAGCCAATGGAAGCACGGGATGGGGTAGGTCACCAGCGACCTGGTGCCTGCCTGGTCGGCGCCGACAACCAGGCAGGCCACACCAGCCCATGAGTTGGCCACGAGACGACCCAGGCGCACGAGGCCCCTGGCAACCCGCACTGGGGGGCTGGCCTCCCCCGGGATCGTCGCGAGCGCCCCATGGGCCCCCGGGCCACAGCCCAGAAGGTTCCGCGTTCGCGCACGCCGAGTTGTTGACGGCACGCCGACGCAGCGCCCGGACCACCACACCCCGCACGTACAGGTCATACGCGAGCGCACGGCCCGCAGACCCGCGCACGGCCATGGCAAGGGCATCGGACCGGCATGGCCTGCGTGCGGGGCGCCGGTGTTCAGCGCCGGGCTGCCGCGGCCATGGCAAGGATGCGGTACAGGACGGGGACCGGGATCGCCGGGTTGGTGACCGCCTCGCTCGCCGTGTCGCGGTCGTGCAGCAGCCCGGCCAGGACGCGGGCCGGCAGCCGCGGACTGCGCACCGCCGCGCCGCGGACGTAGCCTTCCGGGTCGTTGAGCAGCCGCACCGCGTCGGCCGGTGACAGCCGGGGGTCCTCAGCCGCGCGGCGGCGCACCTCGGCCTCGGGGTCCCGGGCCAGGTGTGCGACGTCGGCCGGTGTCGACTCCGGATCGTCCAGGGCCAGGCGGCGCATCCGCGCGCTGGGGTCGGTGATGTGGCGCAGCAGGCCCGTACGGGGGAAGTTGGGGTGGCTGCGAGGCCGGCCGGGGTGGCTGAAGCTGCCGTCCCACCAGCGCCAGACCTCCAGCAGCAGGTCGGCCGGCGCGTCCTCGCACGATTCGGCGAGGAACAGGCGGACCACCCGGTCCTCGTCCTCCGCCAGGCGCGCCAGGACGTCCGGCGGGAGGTGACGGGCTCGGGCCACGCTGCGCCGGACCAGCGGGTGGGACGACGCGGCGAGGCGGCGCATCGCGTCGGCGTCACCGTGCAGGTCTGCCACCCAGAGCAGGGTGTGCGACAACAACGCCGGATCGAAGTCGTGGCGTACCGCGGCACGTTGCTCCTCGGTGAGGTCGTGGCGCAGCGCCACCGCGGAGCGGATGTCGTCCTGCGGGTCCTCTGCCAGCAGGGCGACGCCGTGTGCGCTCAGGCCCGGGTTGGCGGCCAGGGCCCGGCGTACTTCCGCGTCCCCGTCCCGGATCAGCTCCGCCTCCAGTTCGGGCCCGAAGCGGCACCGTTCGAGTGCGCGTCGCGGGTCGGGCAGGTCGGCCAGAACCTCACTGGGCATGGGTACACCGGTGTGGTGGGCGAGCAGCGCGGCCGTTCGCACCACGGAGTCGGTGTCGGCCAGGAGCCGCTCCTGCAAAGGCACAGCGAGGTCCTTCCACCGGGCACAGGCCGCCGCCCGCACCCGGGGATCGGCATCGGCCGCCAGGCCGGGAAGGTGTCGTGCGGGGAGCCCCGGGAGTTCGGCGGCTCCCGCGCGGGACGGGTTGGAGAGGAGGTCGTCGTACAGGTCCTCGGGGAGTTCGGCGCCCCAGATGCCGGCGTGCTCCGCCCAGAGCACGCGCCGGTTCGGCGACGGCTCGGCGCGAATCAGGCGTATCCACTGGTCGGAGGTGAGCTTGGGCCGGAAGGTGTCGGCGGGCCTCGACCGCACCCGCGGATCGGGGTGCGCCACGGCGGCGTCGAGGACGGCGGGCCGGTCGCATCCGTGCAGGAAGCCCTCTTCCACATCCAGCAGCCGGATCAGCAGGTCGTCCGTCGCGGCCGGATTGGACCCCATCCGCTCCGCCCAGTGCAGCGGCCACGCAGACCGGCCGGGCACCGCCGCCCACACCTCGGCGCGCTCGGCCTCCGTCTCCAGCCCGGCGGCCACGGCGGCCTCCTCCAGCCGCTCCGGCAGCCGGTCAAGGGCGGTCACCCGAGGCCCTTCCTCGCCTGGAACCGCCGCCAGCAGAACCTGCCCGTCGAGGGAGAGCGCCACGAACCCGGGGTCGCCGGTCAACCCCGGCACGCCGCTCCCGGCGTGCCGGACCCGCGTCCACCAGGAGTCGTTGCCGCCGATCCGGTGCCTGAGGACGGCCACCAGGAACTCACCGTCGGCATCGCGAAGACGGCGCCACCACGCGGCATCGAGTGCTTCGCGGGCCCCTGCGTCCGGCGCCGCGATCCCTCGCGCGATCCGCCAACCGACCTCCGGCGGGAACAAGCTGCCCGGGCGCACGTCCTCGACGACCGTGAGTCCGGCGCCTACGAGCAGATCGTGGAGTTCCTGCTGCCGTTGCACCCGGTCATGATCCCCGCCAGCTCCCGCCGAGACAAGGTCCGTACCGCCGGGCCCAACCCGCCCGCGCCCACCCACAAGTCACCTATCGTGAGGTCGTTCCGCGGGCCCCGCCCAAGCAACCGGATCCGGACCACACCTCGAGCACCGGCAGACCCATCCCATGATCCGCAGCGCGGGCCGCGTGGGCACGGGGATCGGCGAGGCGTCCTCACCGGGGCTTGCCTCCGTGGCGGCGTCGCAGACCGGGTGGGCAGGAGTGTCGTTCATGAAGCGGGTGCTCCTTCCAGGTCGGGGCCGACGCTGGGTGCCCGTCGGCAAGGTGGTGGCATCACGGTCACGGGGATCGGATAAGTTGCCCCGATGAGTGACACGGACCCGCTGGTGCCCGTCCTTGCCGGACTCGTCGTCGACGTCGTCTGGTTCCTCGACAGTTGCGAGGACGACGAGGTCGACCCCGACTCCGCGGTGAAGATGATGGAGAGCGTGAGCTGGGTGCTGGGGCAGCTGCCGCCGGACCAGCGCGATCGGTTCCTGAAGGTGCTCGCCGACCTGGTCGAGGCCGAGCAGGACCCGGGCCGGCGGGAGTTCTTGGAGGCCTTCCCCTTCGCCAGCGGCCTGGTCGGCGACGAGGACGACTCAGGTTGAGCCGAAACCTGACCAGGTAAAGGTGCCGCGCTGAAGGACGTGCCTCTCGCTGCGGCGAACCGGTTCCTCCCGGTCGTGCTCGCCCTGGTGGTCCAGAACCCAGAGAAAGTCGCCCTCGGCGAACCGTCCGACCGTCGCCGCGGTGCGCATCGCGCGGGCGAGGTCGGCGGCCGTGTGAGGCTTAGACGTCGTTTCCTATGGCGGTGGTGAGTCGTTGAGCCGTCCATGACGGGCCTGATAGTGCGGCTGGTGCCGGATGAGTTGTGGGCCTTGTTCCGGCAGGTGGTGCCGCCGACGGAGGTGAAGCGTCCGCAGGGCGGTGGGTGTCGTCGTGCAGGCGATCGGGAGACCTTGGCCGCGATCATCTTCGTGGCCACCACGGGCTGCACGTGGCGGCAGTTACCGCCGGTGTTCGGTCCGGCCTGGTCCACCGTCTACCGACGGTTTGCGCAGTGGAGCCAAGCCCGGGTCTGGGCCCGCCTGCATCGGGTCGTCCTCAACGAACTTGGGGTTCGAGGCGATCTGGATTGGTCCCGGTGCGCGATCGACTCCGTCAGCGTCCGGGCGGCAAAAGGGGGGCGTTGACTGGACCGAATCCGACCGACCCCGGCAAGAGCGGATCGAAAATCCACCTGATCACCGACCGGAACGGGCTGCCCCTCTCACTGGGCATCTCCGGCGCCAACATGCACGACAGCCTCGGACTGCAACCGCTCGTGCAAGGTATCCCGCCCATCCGGTCCCGTCGCGGCCCACGCCGCCGGCGTCCGGCCAAGCTACATGCCGACAGGGGCTATCCTCACCTGCGCCGATGGCCCAGTCAACGCGGCATCCGTTACCGCCTCGCACGCAAGGGCATCGAGTCCTCCACAAGGCTCGGCCGACACCGCTGGGTCGTGGAGAGGACGGTCTCCTGGCTCGCCGACTGCAGACGCCTGCACCGCCGCTACGAACGCAAGGCCGAACACTTCCTCGCCTTCGTCGGCATGGCCGGAGCCCTCATCGGCTACCGCCGACTTACCAGCTGAAGCAGCACCTCATAACGCCTACTCGTCTCCAGCACGGTCGCGTCGAAGCCAGCCGGTGACCCGGCCCAGCCACCCCGTGTGTGGCTGCTTGTCCCTGTCAATCAAGAAGCGGGCTGTCTGCAGCGGGTCACGCGGGGGCTGGCCGGTTTGGTGCCGGTGCCAGTAGGTGGCCACCCTCGCCTCCAGATCGCCCAGGTCAACGTTGTCGGTCCTCGACAGAACGACCGGTCCCTCCGGCCCTTCGGGGGCAGCGAGTGTCAACACGCCACCGTCGGGTGAGTACGCCGCTGTGTACTCACCCTCATCTACGTCAATCGCCTCAATCCAGTTCGTAGCGTGAATGTAGGACTCAAAGACGAGCAGGTTCCCATCACGATCGAAGATGAAAACGGTGTCGAGAGGCAGCTCCATAACGATCACTGTGGCAGCCCCCGGCCTGTCGTGCTGTCACCAAATGAAACGACGTCTTAGCAAGCGCGACCACGTCGGCCGTCTTCGGCCTGATCCGGCGGCCACCACTCGCTGCGGCCGCGACCACCCACGCCGCCCTGGCCGGCGCGCGGCGGAGTGTGAGCGACGCCGGGTGCCTTGATGAAGGGGGCCGTGTCCTCCGTCACATCCTCCAACCTCATAACGGCTCCGGCGTCTCTAGGCATGAACGGGTCACCGAGCCCGCGGACAGCTCGTCCGGAGAATCGACATCGCACCCTCAGGAGGACTCCTTGCCCTGGAATCGCCGCGCCCGTCATCGCATCGCAGCGCTGCCGCTGATTGCTGCTGCCGCGGCACTCGGCGGCTGCGCCTCGACTGCCCCAGTGCCGGCGGCGGACAGGAGCCCTTCCCCAAGGGAGTCCGTGGTCATGCACCCACAGGAATCAGGGACCGCCGTCACCGAGAAGCCCGCCGTCACCGAGAAGCCGGTGCGGTACCCGGCATCGGCCCCCGAGTTCACCGTACGAACGCGGTCAGGGCATCTCGTCAACGACTGTGTTCCCAAGCGCCTGCACCAGTACGTCACCACACTGACCACGAAGGACGGCAAGCACCTCTCCACCCTGATCCTGGGAAAGGGGCCCGACGCCGTCTACTTCGGGCACCAGTACGGAGGTCAGATCTGCAACTTCCTCGACCTCGCAGAGGAGTTCGCCGGGCGCGGCTACCGGGTGATGCTTCCGGAGTTCCGCAACCATGTGGCCTCCGAGAAGTCCGCCGCTTCCAGCTCCCTGGACGCGAAGGCCGCCTTCGACAAGCTGAAGGCCCTCGGAGCGAAGCGCGTCTTCCTGGCGGGAGCCTCCTGCGGCGGAACCACCGCGGCTACGCAGGGTGTGGCAAGCGGCATTCGCATCGTCGGCCTGACTCTGCTCTCCTCACCTGCACGTTGCGACGGCGACGCCGTGGCGGCGGTGAAGAAGATCAAGGAACCCTCCCTGTTCATGGTCGCGCACGACGACATGCAAGGAGGGCACGAGCGGCAGATCCGGGAACTCTACGAGGCATCCGCCGCACCGCAGAAGCGGCTCGTCGCGATCGACGGCGAAGAGCACGGCACTTTGATGCTGTACGGATCCAAGGAAGACGACCAGCGGCGCACCTTGGTCGTCGACTTCATCGTGAACGCCTACGCGGCCGATGACGAGGCTGGCGTACACGACTGACACGCCGACTCCCGGCACTGGCCATGCGCGACCTCACCGGACTCCCCCGTCGCCACTCGCGTCGCATGCCAGGAAGGCCCGACCGTACGATGCGCACCAGAGCGGACGGTGAGCGATGGGGAGCCCCGAGGGTGGCCTCGGCTGGGCGATCCGGCCGGGGAGGCACCTCGACGGGCGGGCCGGACCCTGACCTGGGACGCTGCACGGCTGAGCACGTCGGCAAGTAGGCCCGCAAACCGTCGTGCGCGATCGCCGGAGTCCACCTGGTCGCCCTGTCGCCCTGGTCCGCTCCGGTGCGGAGTTCGAGAACGGCGTCCTGGTCGAGCGTTCTGAGAGGATCGCAGCATGACCGGCCAACGCCACACCGTCACCGAATCCCACCGGCCCTTTGCTGAACCGGTCCGGCTCGACCTGTCCGATCCCGACACCCTGCGTCATCTGTGGGAACTTCAGCGGGCCTCCTACGCGGTCGAAGCCCGGCTCATCGGCTTCGACGGCATCCCGCCCCTGCACGAGACCCTTGAGCAGTTGCGGGCATGTGACGAGTCCTTCCTCGGGGTTCGCGACGAGTTGAGGCTTGTCGGAGCGGTCGCCTGGACCCGCTTGCCGAACGGTGCTCTGGACATCTGCCGTCTCGTGGTCCACCCAGTCGCGCATCGCCGCGGCGTGGCAACGGCACTGCTCGACGCTCTGGACTCGATCGAGCCCGCGGAACTGACCATGGTCTCCACCGGAACCGCCAACCTGCCTGCGGTCGCGCTCTATCGTCGGCGCGGATTCATCTCTGTCGGCGAGAGCCAGGTCGCGCCCGGCGTGACGGTCACGCTGCTGGAACGCAAGAACCCGTCAGCATCTCAGTCACTCCACGACTTTTGACGGTTGCTTGCCTTGCCGCCCGCCGGCACGCGGACCGTCGGGGCCACCGCCGGCACCCGCTGTATTACCCACTCAGCCTGGCGGACGCGTCGGCCTCACCCCAGAGCGGGGCGCCGGCCTCGCCGTACTCGCATGTAAGTGATGGTTCCAGAATGAGGTTCGCAGGACGCGACCAGCCCAGAGTGTCCTCGCGGATCATGCAACACTCAAGCGTGACAACGCCCGAAGAACCGCCCAAAGCAGGCCCGCCCGGCGGTCCGTATGCCTGTCCCTGCTGCAAGCTACTGACGCTGGAAGCCCGCGGACACTTCCAGATCTGTGACGAGTGCAGCTGGGAGGACGACGGGCAGGACGACCCGGACGCCGACGAGGTCCGGGGCGGCCCCAACGGGGCGGATAGCCTGACCGACGCACGTCGTCGCTACGCGCAGTACGTCACCACGACGAGGGCAACAGATCCGAGATCGGCAGCCAATGGCGGCCCCGGCAGGTGGCGTTCGCGCCCGAAACGTCGTCGTAGCTGAGTGCTTGTCGACGATCAGTAAGTGGGCTGAGCAGGTCCACGTGAGTGGGCAGAGGTGTCCGCGAGGCGTGGCATGATCCGCCCCATGAGTGAGCGCCCGCTGTCGCCGCGCTGGGTCTCGTCATGGGCCGGCACCGTCTCAGATGCCCTCACCCAAGTGACGGAAGATTTCGAACGCAGGCACGGCTATCCTCCCGGCCCCAACCTCGTGCGGCCGGCTGACCACGACGACCGCGAGGCGGCGCGCGCACTGGCCCGTGGGATAGAGGCGCCCGATGATCTGATCACCTTCTACAACACCGTAGGCGAGGTCGTGTGGGACGACGTCGGAAACGGCTACTTCTTCCACTCCGCCCCGGACGCCCTCCAGATGCTGACGGCGTACGGGACCATCCCCGTCGGCAACAGTCCTCAACCCGGGCTCGTGTTCGGCAGCGACGGCGGCGGCCGCAGCTACATCACCAACCGCGAAGGCGCCATCTGGCGCACCCGGACGGCGACCCTGGACGAGCCGGAACTCGACCAAGTCGCCGACGACCTACAGCATTTCCTCGAACAACTCGCAGAGGCCCTGGCACGGTTCATCGACACCGGCGAACCAGGCTGCCTCTGACCATTGGGGCGCCGCGCCCACCTACCCTCTGCACGCCCTAACATCGTCCACGGTGCTGGGACGGCCGGCGGGGGGGTGCCTCTATGTCTTTCGTCAAGCGAGGCGGGGGGTTCTGGGTTGGTAGTAGGTGCCGTCGCGGAGCATGGCGAACAGGACGCTGAT
>NZ_JBEXYN010000055.1:0-49218 GCF_040630935.1 Streptomyces sp. NPDC005722 | reverse complement strand
CCGGCCGCACGCAGGTACGGCACCACATCGTCCCACGCCCACGATCCGAGTCGCGCACCTGCGATGAGTACGAAGTTCGCCATGGCTGCACCGTATCCGAGCGGCCCGACGACCGCTCCGGAAATTCTTTCGACGCACGCCCTGGTGCCGGCGGAGCCGCGGGCCGTCGGCCTCCACCGGCCGCCGGCCCGCGGTGGACGACGAGGGCGGGCGCGGAGTCCACTCCGCGCCCGCCCCTGTCGCCGTCGGTGGGTCAGGCGAGCAGTTCCACCTCCGCCAGGGTCGACTCGGCGTCCAGGACCAGGCGGTACTGGGTGTAGCCGTCCGGCTTCGGCACCGAGAAGGCCCGGGTCTGGCGGTCCCAGGTGAAGGACTCACCGGAGCGCCTGTCGAGGGTCTTCCAGTGCGTGCCGTCCGAGGAACCCTGGAGCGTCCAGCCGGTGGGGGCCTTGGCGCGGTCCGCGGACGAGGTCAGCGTGTACTGGACGGCCTTGGTGCGTCCGTCGACCGGGAGGTCGACGGTGGTGACCGCCGCGTCCGTCGCCGAGGTGTTGTCGAACAGCGCGCCGTCGCCCCTGACGGCGTCCGCGCGGGGCGTCGGCACCTCGTCGTCCTGGGTGATCGACTCCGGCGCGGCGTTCCTGCCGGTGCCCCACGACGAGGGCTTCGGGCCCATGTCGAACTCCAGGACCCCGCCCTTGGCGAGCAGCGAGTGCGGCAGCGAGCTGGACGTCCAGGAGCGGCCGTTGACCTTGAGCCCCTGCACGTACACGTTGCGCGTGCTGTTCTTCGGCGCCTTGACGACCAGGTCCTTCCCGTTCTCCAGGTGGACGGTCGCCTTGGTGAACAGTGGGGAGCCGATGGCGTACTCGCCGCTGCCCATCACCAGCGGGTAGAAGCCGAGCGAGGAGAAGAGGAACCAGGCCGACTGCTCGCCGTTGTCCTCGTCGCCGTGGTAGCCCTGCCCGATGTCGCTGCCGGTGTAGAGGCGGGAGAGCACCTCGCGGACGTTCTTCTGCGTCTCCCAGGGCCGGCCGGCCGCGTCGTACATGTACGTCACGTGGTGGGCCACCTGGTTGGAGTGGCCGTACATGCCCATGCGCACGTCCCGGGCCTCCGTCATCTCGTGGATGACGCCCCCGTAGGAGCCCACGAACTCCGGCGAGGCGGTCTCGGGGGTGGCGAAGTACTCGTCGAGCTTCTTCGCCAGGCCGTCACGGCCGCCGTACAGGTTGGCCAGGCCGCGGCTGTCCTGCGGGGCGGTGAAGGCGTAGCCCCAGCCGTTCGTCTCGGTGTAGTCGTAACCCCAGACCCGCGGGTCGTACTTCGCGGAGTCCACCCGCCAGTTCCCCTTGGCGTCACGCCCCTGGAAGAAGCCGGCCTGCGGGTCGAAGAGGTTGACGTACTCCTGGGCGCGGTTGAGGAAGTACGCGGACTCCTCCTTGTAGCGCTTCTTGCCGGTCTTCTCGTAGAGGGCCTTGCCCATCTCGGCGATGCCGTAGTCGTTGAGGTACCCCTCCAGCGCCCACGACAGGCCCTCGTGGGTGTCGGTGCTGGTGTACCCGAGGAAGGGCGAGGTGGTCATGCCCTTGCGGCCCACGCCCGACTGCGGCGGGACGACCGTCGCGTTCTTCACGGCCGCGTCGTACGCCGACTCGGCGTCGAAGTCCACACCCTTGACGTAGGCGTCGGCGAAGGCCACGTCCGAGGAGGTGCCCGTCATCAGGTCCGCGTAGCCGGGGGAGGACCAGCGCGAGGTCCAGCCGCCGTCCTTGTACTGCTGCACGAACCCGTCGACCATCTCGCCGGCCTGGCTCGGCGTCAGGAAGGAGTACGCCGGCCACGTCGTCCGGTAGGTGTCCCAGAAGCCGTTGTTGACGTAGACCTTGCCGTCCACGATCTTCGCGCCGGTCTGCGTCGGGGTGTCCGGGCCGGGCATCGGGGAGAACGGGGACGCGTACTGGTACTTCGAACCGACCTTCTCGAAGCCCGAGTTCGGGTACAGGTACAGCCGGTACAGGCTGGAGTAGAGCGTGGTCAGCTGGTCGGGCGTGGCGCCCTCGACCTCGACGCGGCCCAGGATCCTGTCCCACTGCTTCTGCGCGCGCGACTTCACCGTCTCGAAGGAGGTGCCCTGCGGGACCTCCTGGCGCAGGTTGTCCTTCGCCTGGTCGATGCTGATCAGCGAGGTGGCGAGGCGCAGCGAGACGGTGCGGTCCTCGCCCGCGTCGAAGCGCAGGTAGCCCTTCACGCCGCTCGACGTGCCCTCCGTGACGGGGGCGTCGAACTCGCCGTACAGGAACAGCCGGGTGGCGCCGGTGGACAGCCCGGACTTCACGTCGGAGTAGCCGGTGAAGGTGCCGGTCTCCTTGTCGAGCGTCAGGCCGGCCTGTTCGGTGACGTTGTCGAAGAGGACGCTCGCGTCGTCACCGGGGTAGGTGAAGCGCAGCACGGCAGCGTGGTCGGTCGGCGCCATCTCCGTCTTGAGGCCGTTCTCGAACGTCACGCCGTAGTAGTAGGGGCGGGCCGTCTCGTTCTCGTGCCGGAAGGGCAGTGCGCGTGCGCCGCGCGCCGTGTCCGGGGTGCCGGAGGCGGCGGACGGCATCACCTGGAAGGTCTGCCGGTCGCCCATCCAGGGGCTGGGCTCGTGGCTGGCGCTGAACGCCTGGATGGTCGGCAGGTTGTCCGAGTTGTTCGCCTTGGCGTAGTCGTACAGCCAGTTGAGGGTGCCCGCGTTGGTCACCGGCGTCCAGAAGTTGAAGCCGTGCGGGACGGCCGTCGCCGGGAAGTTGTTGCCGCGCGAGAAGCTGCCGCTGGAGTTGGTGCCGCGGGTCGTCAGCGCGTAGTCCGACTTGTGCGCCTTCGGCTTCTGCGGCGGCAGCTGCTTCAGTGACACGTCGTCCAGCCAGCCGCGGAACTTCGCCGGGCCCTCGGGGGAGTCGTACGCGACCACGATCCGGTCGACGGTCTTGCCGGCCGCGACCGACCCGATCCGCGAGACGACGTCGTTCCACTGGTTGACGTAGAGCACCTTGGCCGCGCCCTGCCCCTGCGGGGTGAGGGCGAAGCCGTGCTGGTCGGTGGCGCCCAGGCGGCTGAGGGAGGTGCCGTCGGTGAAGACCAGGTCGACCGAGACGTTGGTGGCGTCGTAGTCGCGGTCGCCGTCCGCCATCGAGGGGTAGATCCGGTACGACAGCGCGGTGTCCCGGCGGACGGGCAGGTCGACGTCGAAGACCTTGTTGTACGAGTAGGCCCGGCCGTCACCGGTGTGCCGGCCCGCGTAGCGCAGCGCGCGCGTACCGGTGAAGCCGGCGCCCGACTTCGCCGTCGGCGAGCCGCTCGGGCCGCGGTCGACGAGCGAGAGCATGTCCTGCGGGACGGGGTCGTCGGTGCTGCCCGTCGACAGCTGCAGGTCGGCGAGCTGGGTGATGCCCGAGGCGCCGTTGTTCCGGGTGATGTCGATCCGGAAGTGCTGGTACTCGGCGGGCTCCGCGAGGTCGTACGACTTCGTCTGGAAGCGCTCCGGGAAGGACTCACCGGAGCGCGTGTCCAGGGTCTTCCAGTCCTTGCCGTCGGTGGAGCCCTGCAGGGTCCAGTCCTTGGGGTCGCGCTCGGCCGCGTCGTTCGCGGACGTCAGCGCGTAGGTGACCACCTTCGCGGGGCCGTCGAGGTCGAACTCCACCCAGCCGGTGGGCTGGAAGACCAGCCACTTGGTGCCGGGCTCGGCGTCGACGAGGTTCTCCTTCACCTCGCCCGAGTCGGTGTACTCGCCGTTCGCGCGGAGGTCGGTGACGTGGTCGTTGAGGTTTCCGGGTATGCCGGTGCTGTAGCCACCGTCCACGCCCGAGGCCCGCTTGGACCCGTCCGCGGCGGTGTCCACGGTGTTGCGCCAGTCGGGCGCGGGTTCGCCCGACTCGAACGACGATGCGAAGGTGTCGACGTGCGGCTTGTGTTCGGGAACGGCGACCGCCGCTTGCTGTGTGGCCGCGGCCAGAGTGAAGGCGGTCGCCAAGACGACCGCCGACGAGCGCCATCTGTGCCGGGCAGCTCTCTGCTGCATATGCGCGAGCACCCCTTCTGCGCCTGGACAACGTTGTCAAGTTCGCTGTGCAAGGGCCAGTAGGGGGTCAAGGCACCAGTGGTGTCAAGGGTGTTGGTGTGACTTTCGGACCGGCTGGGTTCGCTTGTCCGGTCATGTCCCGGCCCGCCGAGCGGCGATGGGCCTTGGCGCGGTCCGGCGCTCCGGGGGCGTGCACAGGGATCGTCGAGCCGGCAACCGGGCGGAGGGCTGCCGGTGAAGCCGACCGGGAGCGGGGGAGACGACGCGTCACCACGTCCCTCCGGCAACCGGTTCCCGCACCCGCCGCAGGAACCGCCTGGTAGCCTGCGATCTTCGCCGGTCAGCCGGACGGAGTCCCCGGCAGGTGCCGATGTCCCGTTCCCAGTCGCTCCCGACCGCCCTCGACGCCCTCGACCGCGCCTTCGCCTCCGAGGAGCCCTTCCCCGTCACGGGGTGCCTGTACTGCTACGGGGAAGAGGACCTCGCGCTGCTCTCCGGGCCACTGCACCGCATATCCGAGGACCTGGTGTCCTCGGTCGCCGCGAAGACGCCGGACCACTGGGACGACTTCCCGCGTCTCTACCGTCGACTCGTCCCGCGCATCATCCGCCCGGTCGTCACCGGCCTGTCCGGCATCGATGAGGAACTCGTCGCCTCCCGCCTGGTCCAGGCGGGCTGGACCACCTGGGACGCACCCCTGACCGAAGCCCTCCGCGACGTCTGGGACACCTGGTGGCAGACCACCTTGCGCACCCACCCCGGCTCCGTGCCCGTCCGGACGGCCCTCGCCGTCGTCACCGTCGCGACCGGCGGCCTGTCCCTCTGGTTGGACACATGGACCGGCATCCGCACCGCGTCCGCCGACGCCCGACTGGCGGACCTCGTCGACGATGTGCTGTTCGAGTCCGAGTTCACCGATCTGAGCATGGGCTTCTACGGCGAGTACCACGCCACCGCGGAGCTGGTGGAGTGGCTGGTCACGGATGTTCGCGACCGTGTCGCCGACGCGCGTCCCGACGCCCTGTACCGCGTCGAGGCCTTCCGGACCGGCGCCCCGCACGCCGGATGAGCGTGGACGCGCGCCATGCGACGGCCGGGGCCCGGTCGGGACCGGGCCCCGGCGGCGGGCGTACGTCAGACCAGGTCGGGGCGCTGCCAGTCCTCGTCCAGCACGTGGTGCGCCAGGAAGTTCAGCACCGTGGCGTACCACAGGCGGACGTTGTTGGGCTTGAGGATCCAGTGGCCCTCGTCGGGGAAGTACAGGAACTTCGCCGGGACCCCGAACCGCGCCAGGTCGTTCCAGAGCGCCAGGCCCTCGCCGATCGGCACCCGGTAGTCCTTGTCGCCGTGGATCACCAGCATCGGCGTGGCGATCCGGGCGGCCCGCAGGTGCGGGGACTCCTGTTCGTACCGCTCGGTGGTGGCCAGCGGGTCGCCCTGCCGCCGCATCCAGTAGGCCGGGAAGTCGGTGACCTGCGCGAAGCTGTACATGTTCCACAGGCTCGCGTGCGTGACGATCGCCTTGAAGCGGTCGGTGCGGGTGGCGATCCAGTTGGCCATGTAGCCGCCGTACGAACCGCCCATCATCGCGGTGCGCGAGCCGTCCAGGTCGTCCCGCAGCAACGCCGCGTCGGTCAGGGCCATCACGTCGTCGTACGGCGCGCCGCCCCAGTGCGCCCAGCCGCGCTCGTGCATCCGCTGGCCGTATCCGGTGGACAGCGCCGGGTCCGGCAGCAGGACTGCGTAGCCCGCGGCCGCCGCGACCCACGGGCTCCAGCGCCAGTGCCAGGCGTTCCAGCTGGTCTGCGGGCCGCCGTGCACCCACAGCAGCAGCGGCGCCGGGGTGCCGGCGCCCGCGCCGTCCGGCAGCACCAGCCAGGCCCGCAGGGCCGTGCCGTCCGCGGCGGTGGTGTGCACCTCGGTGAGGCTGCCCGGCAGCGCCGTGTCCCGCCCGGGGCAGGGCAGCGGGACGGGCCGCTGCCCTGCCGTCGCCGCGTCCAGGCGCACCGGGAGCGGCGGGCTGTCCACGGCGGAGCGCAGCGCGTACACCGTGCCGCCGTCCGGGCTCACCACCACGTCCGAGTACGTACCGGACGCGGTCAGCGCGACCAGTTCGCCGCTGCCGGCCGAGAGCCGGAAGACCGGTCCGTGGCCGGCCTCGTCGGCGGTGAAGTACACCACCGGGGAGCCGTCCTGACCGGGCACCGGGGAGACGACCGGCGAGCCCGGCCACTGGTCGAAGCCGGGCAGCAGGTCGCGTCCGGCGTCCCGGTCGTCCGTGGCCCTCGCCAACCACAACGTGACGTCACCGGGGGCGTCCCAGGTGACCCGCCGCCGGCGGGCGCACACCACGTCCCGGCCGTCCGGGGTGAACGCCGGGGCGCCGAACTCCGCGTCGGGGTCCTCCAGCATCCGCAGCGGCTTGCCCGTCTCGGCGTCCGCGACGACGACCACACCGCGGAGCTCGTCGGGGAGGGTGCCGACGGCCGTCGCGTACGCGACCAGCGAGCCGTCGGGGGACAGCGCGACACCCTCGGCGAACGCGGCGCGGCGCGCGCCGCAGTCCACGGCGGCGGGCTCCTGCGCGGTGGCGTCCGCGACGGTGAACACGTGCGGGACGCCGGGGCCCAGGTCGTGGTCCCAGTACCGCACCGGCACCGACTCGTGCAGGATCGCCGTCACCTTGGCCTTGCGGCGTGCCTCGCGCAGCCGCTCGTCCTGCTCCGCGTCCGACGCGCCCGGCAGGAGGGAGGCGCCGAAGGCGATCCGGGAGGAGCCGGCGGCCGTCGTGTACTCGTCGATCCCGCCGGCCCTGGCCAGCAGTTGCCCCGCCTCGCCGCCGTCCGCCGGCAGGCTCCACAGCGCCGCCTCCTGCCGGTCCTCCTCGCCCTCGCCGGGGTCGGCGACCGGACGCGAGGACAGGAAGAGCAGCGTGCCGTCGGGCAGGAACCGGGGCGCGGACTCGCCGCGCCCGGAGCGGGTGAGGCGACGGGCCGGACGCTCCCCGGCCGGGTCCAGTTCCCACAGGGCTCCGATGAACCGGGTACGGTCGGCGGACAGCTCCTGGACCGCCGTCACCAGACGGGTCCCGTCAGGCGACAGCGCGAGCGATGAGACGCGGGGCAGCGCGAGGAACGCCGCCAGGTCGTGGAATGCAGTGGGTTCGGGCATGAGGATCATCCTGAATCCCCGGGGCGGCCCCGCACCAGTGCCCCCGGCGGCAAATCACGGTCAAAGACGCAGGCCGCGGCCGCCCGGCCCGCCCGCGCGCCGCGCACCGGCCGTCGCTCCCCCTCGAGACGGCCCCTACGGCCCTACAACCCTCCGCGAACACCAGGTGTCTTGTGGGTGACGGAACACCGGACGCCCGCGGCCGGACACCATCCGGGCGCGGGTGACCGACGCGGCCGGGAGGGGCGGCGAGGGCACCCCAGGAGACCAAGGAGGTTCTTCCGTGCGTCACATCAAGAGCGCGGCCTTCACGGCCGCGGCACTCCTCACCCTCGGCGGCGGCGCCCTGCTCACCGCGCCCGCCGCTGAGGCCGACGTGCCGTTCCCGTCGATCGGGTGGCAGCAGCGCAACTGCGACTTCGACGGCAACGGCCACGACGACGTGCTGATCGGCGCCCCGGGCGCCACCGTGTCCGGGGCCAAGGGTGCCGGCTACGTCACCGTGCAGTACAGCGGCTCGGGCGGCCTCAGCACCACCAGGAGATCCGTCCTCAGCCAGAGCACCGCGGGCGTCGCGGGCGCCGCCGAGGCAGGGGACGGCTTCGGACGGGCCGTGGCCACCGGCGACCTCGACAACGACGGCTACGACGACGCGATCGTCGGCATCCCCGGCGAGGACCTCGGCACGCTCTCCGACGCCGGGGGCGCCGTCGTCTTCTTCGGCTCCCCGACCGGACTGCACGGCAGCGACAGCGCGTGGCTGGAGGACCCCGACCAGCCGCGGGCCGGCGCGAACTTCGGGCGTGCCCTCGAAGCCGCCCGGTACTTCGCCCCGGACCCCTCGGACCCCGACGCCAACCTGCGCGACAGCATCGCCGTCCTGGAGAACGACTCCCTGCTGTTCTTCACCGTCGAGCCGGGGGCGGCCGCCGCACCGCGAGCGCAGCGGGCGGGCCGGGGGGTCCGCGCCCTCGAGCGCACGGCGCAGGACACCGGCGTCGCCCTGCGCAGCCTCAGCCACGGCAACTACAACGAGGACTCCTGGGCCGACCTGGCGATCTCCGGGGTGACCACCGGCGGTGATCAGCCCGGGGCCGGCGTCACCCAGGTGCTGCACGGGGCCCCGGCCGTCGAGGACCTCGGCGACGGCGGCACCTTCGAGGGCGGCCCCGCGGTCGTCTCCAGCGACTTCAACCAGGACGGCCAGGACGACCTGGCCATAGGCGACACGGGGACCGGTTCCGCGCTCGGCGGATCCGTCTCCGTCTACCTCGGCAGGGGCGACCTCTCCGGCCTCGCCCCGACCCCGGCGCAGACCTGGACCCAGGACTCCGCGGGCGTCCCGGGCGTCGCCGAGGCGGGCGACCGCTGGGGCGCCGAACTGTCCTCCGGCGACACCAACGGCGACGGCCACCCCGACCTCGCCATCGGCGCCCCCGGTGAGGACATCGGCTCCGTCGCCGACGCCGGTGCGGTCTGGACCCTGCGCGGCGCACGCGGCGGGCTCACCGCCACGGGGGCGCGCAGCTTCGACCAGAACACCGCCGGCATCCCGGGCGCCGCGGAGGCCTCCGACCGCTGGGGCGGCCAGATCCGGCTGATCGACGCCGACAAGGACGGCCGCTTCGGCCTGCTGGCGGCGGCACCGGGCGAGAACACGAACGACGGCTTCGTGTGGGTCGTCCCCGCGTCCTCGACCGGCCTGGTGGCCAACGGGACATGGACGTACGACGGCGCGGCCCTCGGCGCGCCGACGGCCGACGCGCAGTTCGGCGCGGCGATCGACGAGTAGGCGGAACGCCGCCGCACGGCGTGTGGCGCGGCACCCCGGGGCTCCCGGATGCCGCGCCACACGCACGCGCCTTCGGGGTACGTGGTCCCGGCTCCACGCGGACGTCTTCGCACCGGCGGCAGCGCGTGGGGCATGATCGCGGCATGGATGAGATCGTGTTGATGTCCGACCCGAGGGTCGCCGCGATACCGGTCGGGGAATGCGGCGAGCTCCTCGTGGACGTCCGCCGCGGCGGCTCCCTGCTGGTGGACACCCGCAAGCAGGACCCGGCGGACGCCTTCGCCCACCTGCGGGAAGGCGTCCTGGAGCGGCTGCTCGAAGCCCAGGCACTGCTGCCGCCGGGCCTGCGCCTGCTGTTCGTCGAGGGCTACCGTCCGCCCTCGCTCCAGCGGGAGTACTTCGAGGAGTACGCGGGCCGACTGCGCGGCGAGAACCCGGACTGGTCCGACGCCCGGATCCATGCGGCGGCGAGCCGCTACGTGTCCCCGCCCGACATCGCACCGCACAGCGCCGGCGCGGCCGTCGACCTCACCCTGGCCGACGGCGGCGGACGCGAGCTGGACCTGGGCACCCGGATGAACGCCGACCCGGAGGAGAGCGGGGGCGCCTGCTACACCCACGCGGCCGGCATCGGCGAGGAGGCCGCCGCCAACCGGAAGCTGCTGGGTGCGGTGCTCACCGCCGCGGGCCTGGTGAACTACCCGACGGAATGGTGGCACTGGTCCTTCGGCGACCGCTACTGGGCGCTGGTCACCGGGCAGGCGGCGGCCCTCTACGGTCCGCGGGAGATCACACCGCGCGGCTGACCCGTCGGGCGTCGGGCCGGCCACGAGGAGCCATGGCGTCATCGTCCCGGGGCTGGGTGATCCGCGGGTAACGCCCTAGCATCACCCCATGCCGAGACCCGAGGAGAGCGGGCGCGCCGAGGGGGCGGACCCCGGTCCGTGGCGCGTCACCGTGGTGGACCGTCACAGTGCGGAGGGGCGACCGCCGTACCCCTGGCAACCGCCGGACGGACGGCCGCTGGCGCGGCGGGACGACCTGCGCATCCAGGGGGCGACGGGCGAGGTCCGCTGCGTGGACGCCTCGGGGCGGACGCGCTGGACGCACGCCTTCCACGGACGCCCCAACGCCGCCCACATCTCCGGGGGCAGGGTGCTGGTCACCACGGACTCCCTCGACTACACGCCCTGGGGGTTCCTCGGGCCGGCCCTGCTGCTCGACCTGGCGGACGGCACCCTGGTCGCCGAACTCCGCGGGGAGCGCGGCGCCGCGCTCGGCGGCGGACGCTTCCTGCTCGGTCTGGAGGGCTACGACTTCTACGACACCTGGCAGCACGACCGCGACGGCGCCACCACCGACTCCTGGCGCAGTTACGGCCACTACGTCGTCGGCACCGGCGTACGCGTCGTCGAGGCCGACCGGCGGTACCCCACCGAGAGCCGCGTCGTGCGGCTGCTGCCCGGCGGCGAGATCGAGCGCGGCCCGCGGCTGGCCGATCCGCTGACGCCGCGGCCGGTGGTGCTGGAGGACGGTACGATCCTGGTGCTCGACGCCGGGCGGCTCCGCGCCGTCGACCGCCGGCTCGCAGACTCCGTCCTCGCCGAACTGCTGCCGATCCCCGACAGGGCGTCCGGCTACATCAACTCCCTGCGCCGCGAGGGCGACCGCCTGACCGCGATCATCGCCGAACCCGGGCCGGGACACCCCACCACGTACACCGTCCACACCTGGACCCTCGCCCTCCACCGGCGGGACGCGCCGCCCACGAGGCCCGCGTGACCGGCGCCGCGCAGCCGCCCGGCGAACGCACCGCGTGGCCACCTTGGTTGCCGAGCCCGAGTGAGTGGTGGCGCATTACTCGATCGCCCAGGAACACGACGGCCTGATCCGGACCTGGCCCCGCCCGGTGGGAAGCGGGTGCGGGGCCCCGGGCGACCTGCCGGGGCCCGCACCCGGGAGGCCCGGTCAGTACCCGAGTTCCTTCCGCGTGTCGTCCCAGAGGCGTTCGGCCGACGCCTCGTCGATCGCCCACGCCGCGACACCGGTCCCGCCCACGGTGGGCTCGGGCTGGAGCTCGGCGGGCCGGCAGTCCTCGAAGTAGCGGCCGGTCACGCCCTCGACCAGAGGTGAGGCGGCGAGGAGCACCTGGGTGGCCGCACCCTGCTGCGGCGTCTTCCAGCCCGGCGGGACGTCGAGCCGCTCGCCCGCCTCGTTCGTGGCGCCCACGAACCGCAGTTGCTCGTCGCTGAGGTGGCGCTGCAGGTTGGTCATGATGCCGCCCGGGTGCAGCGCGTTGGCGGTGATGCCGTCGGCCGCCCAGTGCCGGGCCAGGGCGACGGTGAAGAGGATCGTGGCCGACTTCGACTGGCCGTAGGCCGTCCAGGCCTCGTAGGGGCGGCGGGCGAAGTGGATGTCGTCGAAGTCGACCGGGGCCATCAGATGGGCCGACGAACTGACCATGACGACCCGGGCACCACCGGCGGCGCGCAGCGCTCCGTGCAGGCCGAGCGTCAGCGCGGCGTGGCCGGTGAGGTTCACGGCGTACTGGGTCTCCCGGCCCTGCGGGGTCAGGGTGAGCTCCGGCACCGCCATGACGCCGGCGTTGTTGACCAGGATGTGCAGCGGCCCGGTCCACTCCTCCGTGAAGGCGCGGACGCTGTCGAGATCGGCCAGGTCGACACGGGCGACGCCGACCTCGCCCCGGCCGGTCTCCCGGCGGATGCGGTCGGCGGCGGGCCCGGCCGCGTGCGGGTCACGTACGGCGAGGGTCACCTGCGCACCGGCCCCGGCGAGGGCGAGTGCCGTTTCCAGCCCGATGCCCGACGCGCCGCCGGTCACGAGGGCGCGCTTGCCGGAGAGGTCGACGCCGCGCACGACGTCCGCCGCGGTGGAGTGCGCCCCGAAGGGGATGTCGGTGACGAAGGACATGAGTTCCTGCTTCCTGCTTCCGGCGCACGGGTGCGGGCACGCCGGGTGACGGTGTCGGCCGGATCTGAAACCAACCGGATGGTTTAAATGTAGGCCGAGAGTCCCGAGGGTGCAACCATCCGGTTGGTTTTCTGTCCGGGCCGTGGCCGGCCCGCTGCCGGCCGGCTCGCACGGGCCCCTCCGCGCGTTCCCGCGCCCGCACCCGCGGCCCCCGTACCGCGCCGGCACCCCGTCCGACCTGGATCTCCTAGGCTGTCCCCATGGCTTACGACTCTGCCGCCACGCGGGCGCGCCTCATCGAGGCCGCATACGGCGAATTCGTCGCGCACGGGCTCGCCGGTGCCCGCGTCGACCGGATCGCCAAGGCGGCGCCGGCCAACAAGCAGGCCATCTACGCCTACTTCGGGTCCAAGGACGAGCTCTTCGACGCGGTGCTCGAAGCCCGGCTACGCGTGCTGGCCGACGTGGTGCCGTTCACCCCCGACGACCTGGCCGCGTACGCGGGGGCGCTGTTCGACGCCTTCACCGACGACCCGGACCTCATCAAGCTGACCCGGTGGAAGGCCCTCGAGCGCCCCGAGGCGTCGGCCATGGAACGGGACAACCACCTCGCCAAGGCGCAGGCGGTCGCCGACGCCCACGGCGTCGGTCTCGAAGCGGGCATGGACGCGCTGATGGTCGCGCTGGCCGCCGCGCAGGCGTGGGTCACCACACCTGCGGGCATCCGCGATCCGGAGGACGGTGACGAGACGGCCCGGCGCGGCCGGCACCGCGAGGCGGTCGTGGCGGCCGTCGGCGCGATGACCGCGCGCCTCCTGCCGCCCGCCGTGGGCTGACCGGCCCGCCGCCCCTCACCCGCCGGCGGTCACAGCTGCGCCTCGCAGGCCTCCAGCCTGGCGAGCAGGCTCGCCAAGGCCTCGTTCCACCGCACGGTGCCCCGCTGTTCCTGGAGGAGGACGCGCAGCGCCCGGACCTCCTCGGCGGCGAAGGACTCGTGCCCGGGGTTGTACTCGAATTGCAGGAACGCGACCTGCAACTCGAAGTACCGGGAGGGATCCGCCTCGTGGAGCCACCGGGTCAGCGCCAGTGCCGCGGCGCCCTCCGCCCGGGCGCACCCGAGGCCGACCGACGGCTCCACGACGAACTCGACCGTGGTGACGCCGTCGGGCGTGATGAGGCACATCCGCGCCGGGTCCGCCCCGTTGCGGACCATGCCGAAGGCGTCCTCGCGCCTCCGGTCCTGCGGCGTGTCGTCCATCTCTTCCCTCGCCTCTTCCTATCCGGTGGGACGGGCGGGGCCTCGCGCCGGTGTGCGGCGCGGGCCCTCGCACACATCAACAACCGGGGACGCCCGGGCATACCCGATGTGACGGAAGAGATCGCGGGAATTCCCGGGCTCAGGCGCCGGGGAGCCGTCCGGTGAGTCCGGTGACCTGCCGGCGCACCACCTCCCGGCCCGCGGGGTGGAGCGCGGCGAGGTCCGTCCCCTCCAGCGCGTGCAGCGCCGCCGCGGTGTCGCCGTCGAACGGGGCGCTCCCGCCGAGCACTTCGTAGCCGTCGCGGACCGCGACGCGCAGGCGGCGTCCACCGCCTTCGGCGTGCACCGCGGACGCGACGACCAGCGGCGGGGGACCGCCGGCCTCGCCGGGCTGTTTGTCGTAGGCGCTGACCAGCGGTTCCCGCCAGCGGATGCCGAGCAGGAGATGCTGCTTGGCCACGGCCTCGGACAGATCGGTCTCGTGGGTCCGGTCGGGTTCCAGCGTGATCGCGCGGGAGTCCAGGACGAGCGCGGCGGGCAGCAGGCAGCGCAGGGTGCTGCCGACGAGGTTGCCGCCGACGGTCGCCGTCCGGCGTACCGCGCCGGTGCCCACACCGGCGGCCGCCCGCCGCAGCACTTCCGGAACCCGGTCGTCGATGCGGTTCAGCACCACCGCCGCGCCCAGAGCCTCGCGTTCGACCAGGTTGGCCTCCGGCAGGTCGCGCAGCGACATGGCCCGTTCGGGGAACCCGTCGCGCTGCCAGGTGGCCCAGACGAGCGTCGCGCCGCCGACGGGCACCGCCCCCTGGGCCATGAACTCCTGTGCTTCGGACACGGACGTGGGCAGATGCAACAGCACGGCAGTCGACCCGCCTTCCGGGAGTCGGCGACCGGACGGCGAGCGTGCCGGTCGCATGATCGCTTGCGCTTGGCATTCTCCCCGTACGGCCGGGAGCGCGTACAGGGCTCAGCAGTTCCCTTCGTGCGCCCTCCGTGCGCGAACTGCCCCCGGCGCGCGGGCCGGAGGCGGCGCGGCCGGCGCTGACCGCGCCGGAGGTCAGGCGTCCTGGTGGCGTGCCTCGTGCCGCCAGAAGCCGGAGAAGGTGATGCGGTCCTTGGGGAGGCCGGCGCGGTGCAGGTGCCGGCGGCCCTTGGTGGCGAGGCTCTGCTCGCCGACGACGAAGGCGTAGCCGGTGGCGTCCGGCGCGGCGTGCCCGCGCAGTTCGGCGAGCGCGACGGAGCCGGGGACGGCGTGCGGGTCCTCGCGCACGACCCAGGTGACGGCCATCCCCTCGGGGGCGTCGAGGTCGCGCCGGTCGTCGGGGGTGGGGACCTCCTGGATGAGCCGGCCCACGGTGTCGCGGGGGAGGGACCGCAGGATGCCCGTGGCGGCGGGCATCCCGCTCTCGTCGGCGACGACGAGGACCTCGGAGGCGTCCTCCGGACAGTCGAACATGACGCCCTGGTCGAGGAGTGCCAGCGCGTCGCCGGGCCGGGCGCCGCAGGCCCATATCGCCGCGCGGCCCTCGAGTTCGCCGTCCGGGCCGCGGTGCACGACGAACTCGATGTCCATTTCGGCCGTTCCGGGGCGGAACGCGGCGACGGTGTAGTTCGAGTAGTGCGGACGCTCGGCCGTGGGGATGGCGAGGTAGGGCTGCCACCACCTGGCCCCGGAGAACTCCGGGAGCCGCAGGGCGTCCTGGTGGGGGAGTTGCATGAAGAGGCGGAACCAGTGGTCGTAGCCCCTCCACGGGAAGTCGGCGAGGTCCGTGCCCGTGACGGTCACGCGGTGCAGGGAGGGGGTGACCCGCTCGGTCCTGACGACCTCGGCGCGGAACATCCTGGGGTTCTGCGGCATGAGCCGCGCGGTCTTCGCCATGTAGGAAGGTTAGCCTAAGTTTACCGAAGTGAAAGGGGGGCGGTTCGGGCGGTGCTTAGGTTAGGCTAACCTTCGTTCGTGAGTTCTTCGGAAGAGACCGCCATGGCCCCCGGCCTGCGCGGACACCGGCTGGCGGCGTACGGCGTGACCGTGTCGTACGACGGGGTCGACGTCGTGCACGACGCGGCGATCACCCTCCGGCCCGGCGAGGTGACCGCCCTCGTGGGCCCCAACGGCAGCGGCAAGTCGACGCTCCTGCGCACCGTGGCACGCCTGCAGCGCGCACGCCGCGCCACCCTGACGATCGACGCGCACGACGGCACCACTGCCGACGGGCTCGCCCTGACGGCACGTGAGTTCTCCCGCCGGGTGGCCCTGCTGACCCAGGGCCGCCCCACGCCGGGCGGCCTGACGGTGCGCGACGTCGTGGAGTTCGGCCGCTACCCCTACCGGGGCCGCTGGGGCCGGTCCGACCCGGAAGGACCCGCCGCGGTGGACCGCGCGCTGGCGATGACCGGTGTCACCGACCTCGCCGGCCGCGGCGCCGAGCACCTCTCCGGCGGGCAACTGCAGCGTGTCTGGCTCGCCGGCTGCCTCGCCCAGGAGACCGGGGTGCTCCTCCTCGACGAGCCCACGACCTACCTCGACCTGCGCTACCAGGTCGAACTGCTGGACCTGCTCCGGGAGCTGGCCGACGACCACGGCATCGCCGTCGGCGTCGTCCTGCACGACCTGGACCAGGCGGCCGCCGTGGCCGACCGGATCGCCCTGCTGCGGGCGGGCCGGATCGTCGCCGACGGCCGGCCCGAGGACGTGCTGACACCGCAACTCCTCACCGACGCCTACGGGATCCGGGTCGACGTCGACACCGACCCCCGGACCGGCCTGCTGCGCACCCGCGCCGTCGGCCGCCACCACGCACGCAACGAAAGGCCCGTCACCACCCCATGAGACGCTCCATCCTCACCGCCGCCGCGTCCACCGCCGCCGCACTCGCCCTCGCCGGCTGCGGCACGACAGAGCCGGCCGCGGCCCCCGCCGCCAAGGACACCCAGGGCATCACGCTCACCGACGCGGGCGGGGCGAAGGTCACCCTCGACGGGCCGGCGAAGAAGGTCGTCGGCACGGAGTGGAACGTCGTCGAGTCCCTCGTGACCCTCGGGGTCGACCCGGTCGGCGTCGCCGACGTCAAGGGCTACGGCACCTGGGACACGGCCGTCCCGCTGAAGAACCAGCCGAAGGACATCGGCACCCGCGGCGAGCCCAGCATGGACACCATCGCCTCGCTCTCCCCGGACCTGATCGTCGCCACCACCGACCTGCCGGACGCCGCCGTCAAGCAGTTGAAGAAGATCGCCCCGGTCCTCGAGGTCCGTTCCGCCGACGCCGCCGACCCGGTCGGGCAGATGAAGGAGAACCTCGACCTCATCGCCGAGGCGACCGGCACCACCACCCGGGCCGACGAGGCGAAGAAGGCCTTCGACGCCAAGGTCGCCGAGGGCCGCGAGACCCTGGCCGACGCGGGACTCGCCGGCACGCGGATCGCGTTCGCCGACGGCTACGTCGCCTCCAACCAGGTCTCCATCCGCCCCTACACCGGCGGTTCCCTCATCGGCGGCGTCAACACGGCGCTGGGCCTGCGGAACGCGTGGACGATCGCCGGCGACAAGGACTACGGCCTGGCCGCCACCGACGTCGAGGGCCTCACCGGTCTCGGCGACGTGCGCTTCGCCTACATCGGCAGCGACAGCGAGGGCAGCGACGTCTTCGCCGACGACCTCGCGAAGAACTCCGTGTGGAAGTCCCTGCCGTTCGTCGAGAAGGACGACGTGCACCGGCTGCCCGACGGCATCTGGATGTTCGGCGGCCCGCGGTCGATGGAGGCGTACGTCGACGCCGTCGTCGGCGCCCTGACGAAGTAGCGCGCCGTGGCCGTCACCGCAACGACCCCCGCCACCCGTCCGCACGCGGCCGGCTCCCGGACGGGAGCGGCCGCGGTGACGGCCGCGCTCGTGCTCCTGGTCGCCGCCCTCGCGGTCGTCGACGTCACCCAGGGCACCGCCGCCGTAGGCCCCGCCGAGGTCTGGAAGGCCCTCACCGGCCGTGCCGCCCCCGGCGACGCGTCCGTCGTGATCGCCTCCCGGCTGCCCCGTATGACCGCGGGCCTGCTGGTCGGCGCCGCCCTCGGGACCGCCGGGGCGGCCCTGCAGGCCGTCAGCCGCAACGTGCTCGCCGCACCCGACACGCTCGCCGTGAACGCCGGTTCGTACCTGGCCCTGGGCGTCCTCATGGTCACCGGGACCTCCCTGCCGCTGCTGGCCTCGTCCGGCGTGGCCTTCGCCGGCGGACTCGCGGCCGCCGCCGTCGTGCTGTCGCTGTCGGGGCTGGGCGCCGGGACCGTACGCCTCGTCCTGGCCGGCAGCGCCCTCACCCTCGGTCTGACCTCCGTCACCGAGGGGCTGATCCTGCTCTTCCCGCAGCAGACCAACGGCCTCTACCAGTGGAGCCAGGGCAGCATCAGCCAGAACGGCTTCGACGGCGTGCTCCAGATGGCCCCCGTGGCCGTGGCCGGCGCCGCCGGACTGCTGCTCGTGGCCCGCCGCGTCGACGCCCTCGCGCTCGGCGACGACGCCGCCCGCGGCCTCGGCGTCCCCGTCCGCGGCACCAGGATCACCGTCGTGGTGTTCGCGTCGCTGCTGTCCGCCGCGGCGGTGACCCTCGCCGGGCCCATCGGCTTCGTCGGCCTGTGCGCGCCGGCCCTCGTACGGCCGCTGGCCCGGCGCTTCCGGGCGCTGCTGCGCACCCGCACCGGACTGCCCGTCACGGGCCTGACGGGCGCGGGCCTGGTGCTCGGCGCGGACGTCCTGCTGCGCGCCGTGGTCCCCGCGCAGACCGCCGTCGCGGTGCCCACCGGCGTCGTGACGAGCCTGGTTGGCGCGGTGTTCCTGGTCGTGATGGCGCTGCGGACCCAGGACTCCGGGGGAGCGGGCGCACCGGACCGGATGCGTATCCCCGGCCGGGTCGCCTTCCTGGCGACCGTGGCGGCCCTGGTCGCCGTGCTGGTGGGGCTCATGGTTGCCGGAGTGCTGCTGGGCGACACGAAGCTGCTCCTTGGCGACGTCGTCAACTGGGCGCAGGGCAGGTCCGGTCAGGCCGTCACCTTCGTCCTCGACACGCGCGCGCCGCGGGTGCTCGCGGCGCTACTGGCGGGGGCCGCGCTCGCCCTGTCCGGCACCCTGGTGCAGGCCGTCACCCGCAACCCGCTCGCGGAGCCCGGCATCCTCGGCGTCTCCGGCGGCGCCGCGCTCGGCGCGGTGCTGTTCGTCACGACGGCCCCGGTCGCCGGGGCGTGGGGTGTCGCGGGGGCCGCGTTCGCCGGTGCCGCGGTGACCTGCGTGCTGGTGTTCGGCCTCGCGGCGCGGGGCGGCTTCCGGCAGACCCGGCTGGTCCTCGTCGGCGTCGGCGTGTCCGCGGCGGCGACGGCCCTGATCAGCCTGCTGATCGTGCTCACCGACCCGTTCAACGCGACGAAGGCGCTCACCTGGCTGTCCGGCTCCACCTACGGACGGACCGCGCCCGACGCCCTGCCCGTGGCGGCCGCCCTCGTGCTGGGCCTCGCCGTCGCGGTTGCGCGGCGCACCGAACTCGACCTGCTGTCGGTCGACGACGACACCCCGGCCCTGCTCGGACTGCGCCGCGGCCCCGCCCGGTTCGGCTTCCTCGTGACGAGCGTGCTGCTCACCGCGACCGCCGTGGCCGCCGCCGGCACCATCGGCTTCGTCGGGCTGGTCGCCCCGCACGCCGCCCGGGCCCTCGTGGGCCGCCGGCACGTGCGCGTCGTACCGGTGGCGGTGTTCCTGGGCGCCTCGCTGGTCTGCGCGGCCGACCTCCTTGGGCGGACCGTCATCGCCCCGGCCCAGCTGGGCGCGGGCCTGATGACGGCGGTCATCGGCACGCCGTACTTCCTGTACCTGCTGCTGCGTACGCGACGCTAGCGGCGAGGGGCGCGACAGCGGGTGGTTGGTGGGGCCCTGCCGGTGGGTTTTCGGCTGTCGCGCCGTCTCGCGCCCTGCGGGCGCAAAGATGCTGGCTGCGGGTGGGAGGGTGGCGGTCCGGGGCCGGTCGGCAGTCTGCGGGTGGGCGGGCGGCTGGGGTTCAGGCGCCGGAGCGGGGTGGGTTGTTCGTCTGGTGCCGGTCTCGTTGCCGTCCGCGGGTATAGATGGCCGGTGACCACGCCCACCCTCCGTGGGTGGCGCGCGCGCCGTAACCGGCGTCTGCGGGTGCTTCCCCGATCCGACATCGGGCTCTGTTTCGACGTCTATGACGCTGAAAGCGGGCCCGATCTCCGTCCGGGCAAAGATCGGGCTCTGTTTCGACGTCCATACCGTCGAAACAGAGCCCGATGTCGTTCCGATCGCTCGGCAGCAGCTCGAATCACCCGCAGTCGCGGGTTACGGCGGGCGCGCCCAGCACCGGGAGTAGGCGTGGAAGCGGCCATCTGCACCTGCGGACGGCAACGAGACCTCCGCCAGGGGAGAGGCAACCCGCTCCGGCGCCTGAACCCCCGCCACCCACGCACCCGCACACTGCCGAGTTGGAGCGCCCCCCACCCTCCCCTCCGCAGCCCGCCGCTGTGCGCCCGAAGGGCGCGAGACGAACCCGCACCCACCCACCGGCCCGAGCCGTTCTCGGGTCCGGCGCCGGCCTGGTGCCGGAGGCGGCGCCGGGGACCTGGGCCGCCGGTCGTCTGGCGGTCCCAGGCGCGTTCCAGGAGCGGTTCAGGGGCGGGCCGCAGCCACCGCGGCTGGCTCCTCCTGACGGGCGGCGAGCGAGGCGACGATCTCGCCGGCCCGGATCGCGGTCGTGGAGAGCAGAGTGGAGGTCAGCCCGTGCGTGTGCTCGGTGCCGCCCTGCACGTAGATGCCCGCCCGCACCTCGGGGGCGACCTCGACGCGGTGGTCGCGGCCGACGCGGAGGGCGTCGCCGTCGTCGCGCAGGCAGATCTTGGCGGACTCCCCGAGGAGGGTGCCGACGTCCTGCGAGCGGTAGCCGGTGGCGTGCACCAGGACGTCCGCCGCCAGGACGTGCCGTTCGCCGGTCGGCAGGAACTCCACCGTCACGTCGAGGCCGTCGTCCGCGGCGCTCACGTCCCGGATGCGCGAGACGTTGAGGAAGCGCAGCCGTTCCCGGCCCTGCACCTTCTCGCGGTAGGAGGTGGCGTACAGGGCCTCGATGAGGTCCATGTCGACGACCGAGTAGTTGGTGCTGCGGTGGTAGTCGAAGAGGGACTGCTTCACCTCGGACGGGGAGGCGAAGTAGAGGTCCACCGCCTCCGGGTCGAAGATCCGGTTGGCGAAGGGGCTGTCGTCGGCGGGTGTGTAGCCGTACTTGGCGAACACCGCGCAGATCTCCGCGTCGGGGAAGGTGCGGTGCAGGAAGTCCACGGCCTCGGCGGCGCTCTGGCCGGCACCGAGGACGACGGCACGGCGCACCGGGGCGCCCGTCGCGGTGAGCTCCGCGACCCTGGGCAGCAGCTGGCTGTTGTGCCACACGCGGTCCGACAGTTCGGTGCCGGGCGGCAGGTGCGGCTCGAGGCCGACGGCCACGCTGATGTTGCGGGCCCGGTGGGTCACCGTCCGCGTCGGGTCCTCGGGGTGCCGGCACGTCACGTCGAGGTGGTCGACCTCGCCGTCGGCGCCGCGGACCGGTGTGACCGACAGCACTTCGGAGGAGTAGTCGACGAGGTCGGCGACCCGGGCGGCGGCCCACTCGAAGTAGTCGTGGAACTCCACGCGGAGCGGGAAGAGGGTCTTCTGGTTCAGGAAGTCGACCAGCCGCCCCTGCTCGCGCAGGTAGCACAGGAAGCTGAAGTCGCTGGTCGGGTTGCGCATGGTGACCAGGTCCTTCAGGAACGAGACCTGCATCGTCGCGTCGTCGATCAGCATGCCGCGGTGCCAGCCGAAGCGGGGCTGCCGCTCCAGGAAGCGGGCGTCGATCCGCCGGGAGGCGGGGACTTGTGCGTTGTGCTCCTCGATGGCTATCGCGAGAGCCAGATTTGACGGTCCGAAACCGATCCCCAGGATGTCGTGGATGGTGTCCGGCTCATTGAGCGGTGCTGTCACCGTTGCATCGCCTCCCTATGCGCGCCACATACTAGATAAGGTAAGCCTAACCTTGCAATAATCACTGAAGGAGAGGCAGCCCATGCGGGTCGTCATGTTCGGTTACCAGACCTGGGGACACCGGACGCTGCAGGCGCTGCTGGAGTCGGATCACGAGGTCGTCCTCGTCGTGACCCACCCCAGGAGCGAGCACGTCTACGAGAAGATCTGGGACGACTCGGTGGCGGAACTCGCCGAGAAGCATGGCGTCCCCGTGCTGCTGCGCAACCGTCCGGACGACGCCGAACTGCTCGAGGCGATCAAGGCCGCGGCGCCCGACATCATCGTCGCCAACAACTGGCGCACCTGGCTGCCGCCGGAGATCTTCGACCTCCCGCCGCACGGCACCCTCAACGTGCACGACTCCCTGCTCCCCGCCTACGCGGGCTTCTCCCCGATCATCTGGGCGCTCATCAACGGCGAGCAGCGGGTCGGCGTCACCGCGCACCGCATGGACGGCGAACTGGACGCGGGCGACATCCTGCTGCAGCGCTCGGAGCCCGTCGGCCCGCAGGACACCGCCACCGACCTCTTCCACCGCACCTGCGACCTCATCGCGCCCCTGGTGCGCGAGTCGCTGGACCTGATCGCCTCAGGCCGCGCCGAGTGGACGCCCCAGGACCGTTCCCGCGCCAGCTTCTTCCACAAGCGGTCCCTCGAGGACAGCCGCATCGACTGGAACTGGCCCGCCGAGGACCTGGAGCGGCTGGTGCGGGCGCAGTCCGACCCGTACCCCAACGCCTTCACCTACCACCGTGGGGAGCGCATCAGGATCGTCGCCGCCGCCGTCTCGCGGGCCCGGTACGGCGGCACGCCCGGCCGGATCTTCATCCGCGAGGGCGACGGCGTCGTCATCGTCGCCGGCGCGGACGCGCGCGGCGGCCACCGCAAGGGCCTGCTGGTGCGCACGATCCGCACCGACGACGGCACCGAGTACGCGGCCACGGACTGGTTCCGCACCATGGGCGGCTACCTGACGACCCGTCCGTGACGACGGCACTGGCCGGCCCCGGGCCGCTGCCCGCCCTGCGCGCGCTCGGGGGCCGCACCGTCGTCGTGAAGGTGGGCGGCAACGCCATGGGCGACGGCTCGCTGCTGCGCACCTTCGCGCAGGACGTCGTCCGCATCCGGGAGGCCGGGGTGCGGGTCGTGGTGGTGCACGGCGGCGGCCCGCAGATCAGCGCCCAGCTCGACCTGGTGGGCATCGAGGCCCGCTTCGTCGGCGGGCTGCGGGTCACCACGCCCGAGGTGCTGGACGTGGCGCGGATGGTGCTGGCCGGCAAGGTCCAGCGGGACCTCGTCGGACTCCTCAACGAGCACGGCCCGTACGCCGTGGGGCTCACCGGCGAGGACGCGCACACGCTGACCGCGGTGCGCCGCTACGCCCACGTCGACGGCGAGATCGTCGACATCGGCCTCGTCGGCGAGGTGACGGAGGTCAACACGGCGGCCGTGGACGTGCTCCTGGACCACGGCCACATCCCCGTCGTCTCCTCGCTCGGCCGCGGCACGGACGGCCAGATCTACAACGTCAACGCGGACGCGGCGGCCGGGGCCCTGGCGGCGGCGCTCGACGCCGAGGCGCTGGTCGTGCTCACCGACGTGCCCGGGCTGTACGCCGACTGGCCGCGCCGCGAGCGGGTCCTGGACCGGCTCACCGCCACCGAACTGGAGGCGATGCTCCCGGCGCTCGGCGGCGGCATGGTGCCGAAGATGGAGAGCTGCCTGCGGGCCGTACGGGCCGGCGTCCGTACGGCCCGCGTGCTGGACGGCCGCGCCCCTCACGCCCTGCTGGGCGCGCTGACCGCGGGGCCGGGGGGCGCCGGCACGACCCTCACCCCGGACTAGCCGAGTGGCCCGCGGGGTCGCCACGCCGTGCCGCCGCCGGGTCGTACGGCGGCGGCGGCCGGTGAGCCGGACCCCGCGATCCAGTCGCCCTAGTCCCCCGGCTCGGGGAGGATGTGGCCCCCTCGGCGGCGAACCGGGCGGGGGTGTCCTTGATGATTACGAGGATGCGTGACTCCGGGACGCCGCTCACCCTGCTGCCGGGGGCCGAGATCTCCGTGGCCGGCCGCGTCTTCTCCGCGTCCGCGTGGCCGGCGGTAGGCCGACGTCGCGGGCACCGCAGGTCGATGACGCTCCGTCGGACCGGTGCCGTGCCCATGTGGGCTCACAGGCACGGGCATCGAGGGGCCGGCGCCCGGTGCCCATGCGACTGCCGTGGTCGAGGAGGCCGCGCAGACGCCGTGCGTCTTGTCTGTGACCGGGTAGGCTGCCTGGCGGGCGCCGCGGTGTTCCCGGAGGACGGGGAAGCCCGTGGGTGCGCGTCGGCGCCGCGTTCGCCGGGCGGGCAGATGCGGGGCGCTTCGCGTCAACGGCCCATGGGAACCGCGGCGTTGCGGGGCGGGGGCCTTCGGACGGCCCGTCGGCCTCCGCGGCTGTCCGCACCGAACGTGCCGAGGCGACGGCCGGGGTCGACGAGGCCGCGCGGGCGCCGCGCGCCCTGTCCGCAGCCTCGTGCACTGCCCGGCGGGCGCCGGGGTGCTGCCGGAGGACGGCTGGTCCCGTGTCCGCGTTCCGTGTTCGCCGGGCGGGCGGATGCCGGGCGCTTCGCGCGGGTCGGGGGCGTCCAGCCGGTCGCCCCGAACGTGCCGGCGACGGCCGGGGTCGACGATGCCGTCTACGTGCCAGTGGCACCCCGTGGCGGGTCACTCGGCGGCGACGGGGACCGCCTCGTGGTGGCGGCCCATGGGGATCACCAGGGGGGTGCCGCTGACCGGGTCGGTGGTGACCTGGCAGCGGAGGTCGAAGACGTCCTGGACGGTCTCGGCGGTGATCACCTCCGCCGGCGGGCCCTCGGCGGCGATCCGCCCCGACTTCATCGCGATGACGTGGTCGGCGTAGCGGCAGGCCTGGTTGAGGTCGTGCAGGACCATCACCACCGTGCGCTGCTCGCGGCGGTTGAGGTCGGTGACGAGGTCCAGCACGTCGATCTGGTGGGCCAGGTCGAGGTAGGTGGTCGGCTCGTCCAGCAGCAGGACGGGGGTGCCCTGGGCGACGGCCATGGCGATCCAGGCCCGCTGGCGCTGGCCGCCGGAGAGCTCGTCCACGGCGCGGTCGGCGAGCTCGGTCAGGCCGGTCGCCGCCAGCGCCTCGTGGACGGCCAGCTCGTCGGCCTTGGACCACTGCCGCCACCACGTCTGGTGCGGCGAACGGCCGCGGCTGACCAGGTCGATCACGGTCAGTCCCTCCGGGGCCACCGGCGTCTGCGGCAGGATGCCCAGTCGCTGGGCCAGCTCCCGGGTCGGCACCGACCGCAGGGCGCGGCCGTCGAGTTCGACGGTGCCCTGGCGGGGCGCGAGCAGCCGGGCCAGGGCCCGCAGGAGGGTGGACTTGCCGCAGGCGTTGGCGCCGACGATGGCGGTGATGCGGCCGGTGGGTATGACGAGGTCGAGGTCCTCGACGACCAGCCGGTCGTCGTACGCCAGGTGCAGCCCGCGCGCCCGGAGGTCCGGGCCCGCGGCGGCGGTGGGGGCGGGGGCGGGGTCGGTGGTCGCCATGGGTTCAGCCTCCTGAGCCCGCGCGGTTGGCGCGGATGAGCAGCCAGAGCAGTACCGGCGCGCCGATGACGCCGGTGACGATCCCGACCGGCAGTTCCGTGCCGGGGATCGCTTCACGCGCGACGAGGTCCGACCCCAGGACGACCAGTGCGCCGGTCAGCCCGGAGGCCGTCAGCGGCGGCCACGCCGTGCCGGCCATGCGCTGGGCGATCTGCGGGGCGGCCAGCGCCACGAAGGCGACCGGGCCGGCCGCGGCCGTGCCGAAGGCGATCAGCCCGACCCCGATGAGCAGCAGCGCCAGCCGTACGGGCTGCACGGCGGTGCCGAGGCCCGCCGCAACGTCGTCGCCGAGCTGCAGGGTCCGCAGCCGGCGGCCCATGCCGAGGGCGAGCGGCACCAGCACGGCCGTGGCGACGGCGAGCTGGGTGACCTGGTCCCAGGTGCGGCCGTTGAGGTTGCCCACCAGCCAGCCCAGGGCGGCCTGCGCCTCGAAGCGCTCGCCGCGCGCGACCAGGTAGTCCGTGGCGCTGGTGCACATCCAGGACACGCCGATGCCGACCAGGATGATGCGGTAGCCGGTGGCGCCGCCCTTCCAGGCCAGCGCGTAGACGAGCAGCGCCGTGACCAGCGCGCCCAGCAGGCCGAGCCCCTGGGTGCCGAGGCCGCCGTCCCAGCCGAGGACGATGCCCGCGACCACGGCGGTTCCCGCGCCCTCGGTCAGCCCGATCATGTCGGGGCTGGCCAGTGGGTTGCGGGTCATCGTCTGGTACAGCGCGCCGGAGATGCCGAAGGCGATGCCGACGAGGAGTCCCACGAGGGCGCGTGGCAGCCGCAACTCGCGTACGACCAGCACCGTTCCGGGGTCGCCGGCGCCCGTGAGGGCCTTGACGACGTCGGCGAACCCGATGGGGTAGTCGCCGAGGGTCAGGCCCCAGCAGAACAGCAGGAACACCGCGGCCAGGAGGGCGGCGCAGAGCACCACCAGCCGTGGCCGGAGCACTCCGGAGACCGGCGGGGCCGCCAGCCGGAAGGTCCGGCGGCCGCGGAGGGGGGCGAGGGCGGTCATGCTCAGACCTCCGCGAGCTTGCGCCGGCGGACCAGCGCGATGAAGAACGGGCCGCCGATGAAGGCGACGAGCACGCCCGCCTGCACCTCGGTGGGCCGGGCGACGACCCGCCCGAGGATGTCCGCCGTGAGCAGCAGGCAGGGTGCGAGCACCGCCGACAGCGGCAGCAGCCAGCGGTGGTCGGGGCCGATGCCCGCGTACTGCGCGAGCATCCGGGCGACGTGCGGCACCACGAGGCCGAGGAAGACCACCGGGCCGATGACGGCTACGGACGCGCCGGTCAGCAGCATCACCGCGACGACCCCCTGCAGGCGTACGAGGCCCAGCCGGCGTCCGAGCGAGGCGGCCACGTCGTCGCCCAGGGCCAGGCTGTTGAGCGCGGGCGCGGTGGCGAGCGCGAGCACCGCCCCGACCGCCAGGAAGGGCAGGATGCTGCTGACGACGGCGGCGTCCTGGTCGGCGAGGGTGCCCGCGGACCAGAAGCGGTAGCGGTCCAGCGCGTCGGGATCGGTGAGGACGATCGCGTTGGTCAGCGAGAACAGCAGGAAGGTGACGGCGACTCCGGCCAGCGCCAGCTTCACCGGTGTCGCGCCCGAGCGGCCCGTCCGGCCGAGCAGGAAGACCAGCACGCTGGTGCCGAGCGCACCGGCGAAGGCGAACCAGATCGTGCCGTGGAGCGAGCCGAGCCCGAACACCGCGATGGCGACGACGATCCCGAAGGACGCGCCCGCGCTGACGCCGAGGATGCCGGGGTCGGCGAGCGGGTTGCGGGTGAGGGCCTGCATGAGCGCGCCGGACAGCCCCAGGGCGGCGCCCGCGGTGACACCGAGGACGGTGCGCGGTACGCGGACCGTCCAGACGATGTTGTCGACGAGCCGACTCGAGGGGTGGCCGAAAAGCGCCCGGACGACCCGGTCCGGGGGAATGTCGACGGCACCCAGCCCGATCGAGAGCACGCACAGCACCGCGAGGGCGGTGGCGAGCAACACGACGAGCAGGGCTGGGCGCAGGCTTCTGCGCGCGGTCACCGGCCTGGCTCCACGGCCACCATCCTTAGGTTAGGCACACCTTAACCCTACCGCCGTGAGCTGTGCTGTCGTGCCCGACGGGGAGGGCTATCAAGTTAGGTAATGCTTACCTTAATATGGCCAGCGGTCACGGCTCGTCCGAGTCGGTTCCGCACGTCTGGAGAGGCACGGGCACCTGTGTCGGGTAACGAAGAACTGGTCATGACGGCAAAGGACTTCTGGCGCGAACGGCTGATTCCGCTCGCACAGGAGACCGCCCTCCCCATCGACCTCCCGTACCCGCAGCGTCCCGAGGGACCGCCCGCGGTGCGCTCCCGCGCCCTGCCCGGCACGGCCGCGGGGGAGGACCGCCACCTCGCGGCGTACGTCGCCCTGCTCCACCACTACGGCGGCGGCGCCACCGACCTCGTCCTCGCCCACGACGGGCTGCCGCTGCGCGTCGCCCTCACCGCGGACACCACCTTCGCCGGGCTCACCGCGCGGGTCGCCGAGGCCGCGGAGCGGGCCCGCGCCCACCGCGTCCCCGCCGGCGACCTCGCCGCCGAGGTGGGCGCCACCGCGACCCGCGGCGGCGGACTGCTCTGCAACACCGGCTTCGCCCCCGGCGACTGGGCCGGCGGCCCCCTCGACCTCGCACTGCGGGTGACGACCGGCGAGGTCCACGCCGTGTACCGCCCCGACCTCTTCGAGGGCGCGACCGTCGACCGGATCCTCGGCCACTACGCCACGCTGCTCGCCGACGCCACCGCGCACCCGGACCGCGCGGTGGGCGACCTCGTGCTGCTGGAGGGGCCGGAACGGCACCGCCTCCTCCACGAGTGGAACGACACCGGCCACGACGTGCCGCTCGCCACCTGGCCCGCGATGTTCGCGGAGCAGGTCCGCGCCCGGCCCGACGAGACCGCCCTGGTCTTCGAGGACGTCCGCCTCACCTACGCCGAACTCGACGCCCGCGCCAACCGGCTGGCCCACGCCCTGGCCGCCCGGGGCGCCGGCCCCGAGACGGTGGTGGCGCTGGCCGTACCGCGCTCGGCGGAACTGATCGTCGCCGAGGTGGCGGTGCTCAAGTCAGGCGCCGCCTACCTGCCGGTCGACACCGACTACCCCGCCGACCGCGTCGCCTACATGCTCACCGACGCCGCCCCCGTCTGCCTCCTCACCACCGCCGAGGTCGCCGCCGAGCTGCCCGGCGAGCTCCCCACACTGGTCGTCGACGCCCCGGACACCGTCGCCGAACTCGCCGGGCTGCCCGAAAGCGCCCCCGACCTCGACGGCCGGCTGACGGTCGCGAACGCCGCCTACGTCATCTACACCTCCGGCTCCACCGGCCGGCCCAAGGGCGTCGTCCTCTCCCACGCCGGCGTCGCCAAGCTCGTCGCCACCCAGAGCGAGCGCTTCGGCATCGGCCCGCACAGCCGGGTGCTGCAGTTCGCCTCCCCGAGCTTCGACGTCGCCTTCTGGGACCTGTGCCTCGGTCTGCTCTCCGGCGGACGGCTCGTCGTCGTCCCCTCCGAACGCCGCGTTCCGGGCCCGCCGCTCGCCGACTACGCGAACGCCCACGGCATCACCTTCATGATCCTGCCGCCCGCCCTGCTCGCCGCCATGCCCGACGACGTGCACCTGCCCGCCGAGGCGACGCTGCTCGCCGGGACCGAGCGCGTCTCGCCCGAACTCGTCGGCCGCTACGCGCGCGGCCGCATGATGTTCAACGCCTACGGCCCGACCGAGGCGACCACCAACTCCACGCTCGGCCGGTGCGACCCCGACACCCCGGCCGGCACCATCGTGCCCATCGGCGTGCCCGACCCCGGCACCCGCGCCTACGTACTCGACGCCCGGCTGCGTCCCGTCCCGGCGGGTGTCGCGGGAGAGCTCTACCTCGGCGGCGCCGGACTCGCCCGCGGCTACCTCGGACGGCCCGACCTGACGGCCGAGCGCTTCGTCGCCGACCCCTTCGGCGAGCCGGGGGAGCGGCTGTACCGCACCGGCGACCTCGTGCGCTGGAAGGCGGACGGGCGGCTGGAGTTCCTCGGCCGTGTCGACAGCCAGGTCAAGATCCGCGGCTTCCGCATCGAGCCCGGCGAGATCGAGTCCGTGCTCCGCGCCCACCCCGCCGTCGCCCAGGCCGCGGTCGTCGTCCGCGAGGACCGGCCCGGCGACCGGCGGCTGGCCGCCTACGTCGTGCCCTCGCTCGACGGCGAGGCCGAGGTCGCCGAGTGGAAGGACCTGCACGAACTCCTCTACTCCGCCGCGGGCTCCGAGGGCTTCCGGGAGAACTTCGCCGGCTGGAACAGCATGTACGACGGCTTGCCCATCCCCCTCGCCGACATGCGCGAGTGGCGGGCGGCCACCGTCGAGCGCATCGCGGCCCTCGCACCGCGCCGCGTCCTGGAGATCGGCGTCGGCAGCGGCCTGCTGCTGTCCCGGCTGGCCCCCGGCTGCGAGGCGTACTGGGGCACCGACGTCTCCGAGGAGGCCGTCGCCGCGCTGCGCGCCCAGATCCGCGACGTGCCGGAACTCGCCGGCCGCGTCGAGCTGTCGGCCCGCCCCGCGCACGACACCACCGGACTGCCCGAGGGCCACTTCGACGTCGTCGTCGTCAACTCCGTCGCCCAGTACTTCCCGGGCGCCGACTACCTCGAGGACGTGCTGCGCAAGGCCGCCGCGCTGCTGGCGCCCGGCGGCGCCCTCTTCGTCGGCGACGTCCGCAACCTGCGGCTGCTGCGCACCCTGCGTGCGGCCGTGGAGAGCCGGCGCGGTGCCGGGAACGCCGATGGCCCCGACGACAAGGAGGCGCTGCGCGCCGCGGTCGACCGCTCGGTGGCCTGGGAGGGGGAACTCCTCGTCGACCCGGACTGGTTCGCGGGCCTCGACGGCTTCGCCGCGCAGGTGCGCGTCAAGCGCGGGACGCACCACAACGAACTGACCCGCTACCGCTACGACGTCGTGCTGCGCCCGGCGGCGGACGCCACCCCCGGCGAGGGCGACGAGATCGCGTGGGCCGCGCTCGGCGGCCTGCCCGCCCTCGACGCCCGGCTCGCCGCGCGCCCGGAGCGGCTGCGCGTCACCGCCGTGCCCAACGCCCGCCTCACCGAGGACCTCGACGCCCTCGCCGTCCTCGACGACAGCAGCCGCCCCGGCGCCGACGGCGTCGGAGGTGTCGATCCTGAATCGCTGCACGAACTCGCCGCGCGGCACGGCCTGTCCGCCGTCCTGACCTGGACCGGCGACGCGGACGACGGCAGCCTCGACGCCGTCTTCGTCCCCGAGGGCGCCGACCCCGGCGAGCTGTACCGGCCCGCCGGCGGCCGTCCGCTCGCCAACCGGCCCGCCCCCTTCCGCGACGTCACCGCGCTGATGCGGACGCTGCGCGCGCACGCCGCCGAATTCCTGCCCGAGTACATGGTCCCCGCGGCCCTCGTGCCCCTGGACCGCCTCCCGGTGACGCCCAGCGGCAAGCTCGACGGCGCCGCCCTGCCCGTCCCCGACTACGCCGCCCTCAGCTCGGGCCGCGCCCCGCGCGACGCCCGCGAGGAACTGCTGTGCGCCCTGTACGCACGGGCCCTCGGGGTGCGGACCGTCACGATCGACGACGACTTCTTCGCCCTCGGCGGCGACAGCATCGTGGCGATCCAGCTGCTCGTGCTTGCCCGCCGCGCCGGGCTGCGCCTCACCCCGCGCGACGTCTTCCGGCACCGCACCGTCGCCGCGCTGGCCGAGGTCGCCCAGGAGGGCGGCCCGGACGACGCCACCGCCACGGACGTGGACGCGCCCCTGGTGTCGCTGACGGACGCCGAACTGGCCGCCGTACGCGGCGACCTGACGGCCGACGTCGACGAGGTGCTGCCGCTCGGCCCGCTCCAGGAGGGCTTCTTCTTCCACGCCCTCGTCGACGGCGCCGACCACGACGCCTACGTCGTCCAGCAGGCCGTCGAGCTGTCCGGCCCCGTCGACGGCGCCGCCCTGCGCCGCGCCATGGAGCGGCTCCTGGAGCGGCACGCCCCGCTGCGCGCCTGCTTCCGCCAGCTTCCCGACGGCCGGCCCGTCCAGGTCGTCACCCGTGGCGCCGCGCTGCCCTGGCGCGAGGTCGACCTGTCCGCGCAGGAGGAGGGCGTACGCCGCGGCCTCGCGGACGCCGTCGCCGCCGACGAGCGGTCCCGCCCCTTCGACCTCGGCCGGCCGCCGCTGCTGCGCTGTGCGCTCGTCCGCCTCGGCGCGGACCGCAGCCGCCTGCTGCTGACGTTCCATCACATCGTCGCGGACGGCTGGTCGCTGCCCGTCCTGCACCGCGAGCTGATGGCGCTGTACGCGGACGACCCGGCGCCCCTGCCCGAGGTGCCCGCCTACGCCGGCTACCTGCGCGGTGTCGCCGCCGCCGACCGGGACGCCGCCCGCGCCGCGTGGCGTACCGCGCTCGCCGGGCTCGAGGGCCCGACGCGCCTGGTGGGCACGCCCGCGGACGGCGGCCCGGTGGAGCCCGCGCAGATCCGCCTGGAACTCTCCGAGCGCGTCACCGCCCGGCTCACCGCCCGCGCCCGCGAACTCGGCGTCACCCTCGGCACCGTCGTCCAGGGCGCCTGGGGCCTGCTGCTGGGCCGGCTCACCGGAGCGCAGGACGTCGTCTTCGGCACCACCGTCTCCGGTCGCGACGTCGCCGTCGACGGCATCGACTCCATGGTCGGCCTCTTCATCAACACCCTGCCGACCCGGCTCGTCTGGGACCCGGCCGGCGGGCTCGGCACGATGCTGCGCCGGCTGCAGGACGAGCAGAGCGCCCTGCTGGACCACCAGCACCTCGGCCTCGCGGAGATCCAGCGCACCGCCGGACACGCGGGCGGCGGCGAACTCTTCGACACCCTCGTCGTGTTCGAGAACTACCCCGCCGAGACCGGCCTCGCCGACCCCTCGGGCACCGTGCGCGTCACCGGCCACGCCTTCCACGACACCGTGCACTATCCGCTCGCCCTCATCGTGAAGCCCGGCCGCCGCATGGACCTGCGGCTCAAGCACCACGCGCGCAGGATCGACGCCGGCGCCGTCCGCGCCCTCGGCGGCCGGCTCACGCTCCTGCTGGAGGCGATCGCCGACGACCCCGGCCGCCCGGTCGCCTCCGTCGGCCTGCTCACCCCGCGCGAGCACGAGACCGCCCACCTCGAGGGCGCCGTCCGCGACGTCCCCGCCACCACACTGCCCGCCGCCATCGCCGCGCGGACCGCCCGTACGCCCGGCGCCACCGCCGTCGTGTACGGCGACACCACCCTCACGTACGCCGAACTCGACGCGCGCGCCGAAGCGCTGGCCGTGCGGCTGCGGGCCCGCGGCGCGGGACCCGGGCGCTTCGTCGCCATCGCCGTCCCGCGCTCGGCGGAGCTGATGGTCGCGCTGCTCGGTGTCCTCAAGTCCGGCGCGGCCTACCTGCCCGTCGACCTGGACTACCCGGCGGAACGCGTCGCCTACATGCTCGCCGACTCCGGCGCGACGACCGTCGTCACCACGGCGGCCGACGCCCCGCGGCTGCCCGAGGTAGCGGGCCTGACGCCGCTGCTGATCGACGCCGTCGAGGAGGCCGCGGAGCCCGTCGCGCCCGAGCAGGCCCGGCCCGACGACCCGGCGTACCTGATCTACACCTCCGGCTCCACCGGCCGCCCCAAGGGCGTCGTCGTCACCCACCGCGCCGTCGTCAACCGCCTCGCCTGGACGCAGGGGGAGTACGGCCTGACGGCCGGCGACCGCGTGCTGCAGAAGACCCCGTCCAGCTTCGACGTCAGCGTGTGGGAGTTCTTCTGGCCGCTGTGCGAGGGCGCCGCCGTCGTCCTCGCCCGCCCCGACGGGCACCGCGACCCGGCCTACCTCGCCGGGCTCGTCCGCGAACAGCGCGTCACCACCATGCACTTCGTGCCCTCCATGCTGGAGGCGTTCCTCAGCACCCCGGAGGTGACCGCCGACGCGTCGTGGGCGGCGAGCCTGCGCCGCGTCCTCAGCAGCGGCGAGGCCCTGCCGGGCGCCGCCGCCGCGCGCTGGCAGGCGCTCACCGGAGTGCCGCTGCACAACCTCTACGGGCCCACCGAGGCCGCCGTCGACGTCACCCACCACCCCTTCGACGGCGCCCCCGGCACGATCGTGCCCATCGGCCGCCCCGTGTGGAACACGGGCCTGCGGGTCCTGGACGCGTGCCTGCACCCGGTGCCGGACGGCGTGCCCGGCGAGCTCTACCTGACCGGTGTGCAGCTCGCCCGCGGCTACCACGGGCGTTCCGCGCTCACCGCGGAGCGCTTCGTCGCCGACCCGTTCGGCGCGCCCGGGACCCGCATGTACCGCACCGGCGACCTGGTCCGCCGGCGTGCCGACGGGGTCGTGGAGTACCTGGGCCGCACCGACCGCCAGGTCAAGCTGCGCGGCAACCGCATCGAGCCCGGCGAGACCGAGGCCGCGCTCGTCCGCCTCCCGGACGTCGCGCAGGCCGCGGTGACGGTGCGCGAGCAGCGCCTCGTCGCGTACGTCGTGCCGGCGCGCGGCGCCCGCCCCGACACCGGCGCCCTGCGTGCCGCCGTGGCCGAGGTGCTGCCCGCGCCGCTCGTGCCGGACGCCTTCGTCGTGCTGGACGCGCTGCCGCTGACCCCCAGCGGCAAGCTCGACCGTTCGGCGCTGCCCGCGCCCGAGACGGAGCGGGCCCCCGCCCGCGCCCCGCGCACCGACCGCGAGCGGACGCTGACGGAGGTGTTCGCGGCCGTCCTGGGCCTGCCCGACGCCGGTCCCGACGACGACTTCTTCCTCCTCGGCGGCGACAGCATCAGCTCCATCGGCGTGGCCAGCCGCGCCCGCGCCGCCGGACTCGAACTGACCCCGCGCGACGTCTTCGAGCACCGCACCCCCGCCGCCCTCGCCCTGGCCGCCCGCACCGGCGCCGCGACCACGGAGCGCACCGGCCCCGTCCGCCCCGAGCTGACGGCCGAGGAGACCGGGCGCGTCCAGCGGACCGCCGGGGGAGCGGTCGCCGAGATCTGGCCGCTCGCCCCGCTCCAGGAAGGCCTGTTCTTCCACTCCGCCTACGACGACGGCGCCCTCGACGTCTACACCGTCCACGAGACCTTCGACTTCGCCGAGCGCCTGGACGAGGACCGGCTGCGGGCCGCCGCCCGCACCCTGCTCGGCCGCAACCCCGGACTGCGCGCCGGGTTCACCAGCGAAGGACTGCGCCAGCCCGTGCAGTTCATCGTCGATGAGCCCGAGGTGCCGCTGGAGACGGTGGACCTGTCGGCGCTCCCCGCCGACGAGCAGGAGGCGCGGCTGCGCGCCCTGATGGACGCCGAGCGCACCCGCCGATTCGACCTGTCCGCGCCGCCCCTGTTCCGCATGCTGCTCGTGCGCCGCGGCGCCGAGCGCGGCGACCGCCTCGTCATCGGCCGCCACCTGATCCTGTGGGACGGCTGGTCCGCCTGGCTCTTCCTCGACCAGCTCTTCGCCCTCTACGCGACCGGCGGCGAGGACACCGGCCTGCCGCGCCCCGGCAGTTACGGGGACTACCTGGCCTGGCTGGGCACCCAGGACGACGCCGCCGCGACCGCCGCATGGCGTGCCGCCCTGGACGGCCTGGAGGAGCCCACCCTGCTCGTCCCGGCCGTCGCCGACGCGGGCCTGGAACCCGTCATCCCCGAGCAGCTGGACGCGCTGCTCCCGGCGGAGCTCGGCGACTCGCTGCGCGAGCGGGCACGGGCCCACGGCCTCACCCTCAACACGGTGCTCAACGCCGCCTGGGGCCTGACCCTGGCCTCCGCCACCGGCCGCACCGACGTCGTCTTCGGCACCACCGTCGCGGGCCGGCCCACCGAGGTCCCGGACGTCGAGAACGTCATCGGCATGTTCCTCAACACCGTCCCCGCCCGCGTCGCCCTCGACCCGGCGGAGACCGTCCTCGACCTGCTGCGGCGCATCCAGGGCGAACGGCTGGAACTCATGCCGTACGAGTACCTGGGCCTCGGCGTGTTGCAGGCCGAGACCGGCCACCGGCGGCTGTTCGACACCCTCTTCGTGCTGCGCAACAACGACACCGAGGACCGGCTGGAGCGGCTGCGCACCGAGCACGGCGCCGCCGCCGTCGCCAACGTCGACGCCACGCACTACCCGGTCAACCTGATCGTGACGCCGGGACAGCGTGTCCTCGTCACCCTCGCGCACCGGCCCGACGTCGTCCCGCACGAGGCCGCCCGCGCGCTGCTGGACCGCTTCACCCTGCTGCTGGAGCGCATGGCGGAGGACCTGACGGCCCCCGTCGGCCGTCTCGACCCGCTGCTGCCCGCCGAACACGCCGCGCTGGAGCGGGAGTGGGCCGCCAGCCGGGTGCCGGAGCCCACCGAGACCATCGCCGACCTGCTCGCCGCGCAGGCCACCCGCACCCCGGACGCCACCGCCCTGGTCTTCGGCGACCGCACCCTGGACTACGCGGAGCTGGACGCCGCCGTGAACCGCACGGCCCGGCTGCTGCTCGCCCACGGCGCGGGACCGGAGAAGGTCGTCGCGCTGGGACTGCCGCGCTCCGCGGAGATGGTCGTGGCCCTCTTCGCGGTGCTGCGCACCGGCGCGGCCTACCTGCCGCTGGAGCTGGACCACCCGGCCGACCGGCTCTCGCTGATGCTGGAGGACGCCCGGCCGCTGCTGCTCCTCACGAACGCCGCCGTCTCCGCGACCCTCGACGCGGACACCCCGCGCGTGCTCCTCGACGACCCCGCCGTCGCCGCCGCGCTGGCGGAGCTGTCCGACGCCCCGGTCGTCTCGGACTTCAGCCTGGAGCACCCCGCGTACGTCATCTACACCTCCGGCTCCACCGGCCGGCCCAAGGGCGTCGTCACCCCCTACCGGGGTCTGACGAACATGCAGCTCAACCACCAGAAGGAGATCTTCGCCCCGGCCATCGCGTCGGCCGGCGGACGGCGGCTGCGCGTGGCGCACACCGTCTCCTTCGCCTTCGACATGTCGTGGGAGGAACTGCTCTGGCTGGTCGAGGGCCACGAGGTCCACGTCTGCGACGAGGAACTGCGCCGTGACGCCCACGCCCTGACCGCCTACTGCGAGCGGCACCGCATCGACGTCGTCAACGTCACCCCGACCTACGCCCGCCTGCTCATCGAGGAGGGGCTGCTCGAGGGCCACGTCCCGCCGCTGGTGCTGCTCGGCGGCGAGGCCGTCCCCGAGACGGTCTGGACGCGGCTGCGCGACACCGAGGGGACCTACGGCTACAACCTGTACGGCCCGACCGAGTACACCATCAACACCCTCGGCGGCGGCACCCACGACAGCGCCACGCCCACCGTCGGCCGCCCCATCCGCGGCACCCGCGCGCACATCCTCGACGCCTGGCTGCGGCCGGTGCCGGACGGCGTGCCCGGCGAGCTGTACATCGCGGGCATCGGCCTGGCCCGCGGCTACCTGGACCGGCCGGGGCTGACCGCCGAGCGTTTCGTCGCCGACCCCTTCGGGGAGCCGGGCGAGCGCATGTACCGCACCGGCGACCTCGTACGCCGGGGTGCCGGAGGCAACCTGGACTTCCTGGGCCGCACCGACGACCAGGTCAAGATCCGCGGCTACCGCGTCGAGCCCGGCGAGATCGAGACCGCCCTCAGCCGGCACCCGCGGGTCTCCCAGGCCGCCGTCGTCGTCCGCGACGACCGGCTGGTCGGCTACGTCGTCCCGGCCCCCGTCGACGCCGCCGAACGCGCGTCCACCGAGCGCGCCCAGGTGGGCGAGTGGCAGGAGATCTACTCCGACGAGTACGAGGAGATCTCCACCGCCGTCTTCACCGAGGAGTACGCGGGCTGGGACAGCTCCTACGACGGGCAGCCCATCCCCTTCGACGACATGCACGAGTGGCGCGAGGCCACCCTCGCCCGCATCCGCGAACTGCGCCCGCGCCGCGTCCTGGAGATCGGTGTCGGCTCCGGCCTGCTGCTGTCCCGGCTGGCCCCGGACGCCGAGGCGTACTGGGCCACCGACTTCGCCGCCCCCGTCATCCGCAAGATCGGCGAGGAGCTGCGGCGCGACCCCGCCCTCGCCGCCAAGGTGGAGCTGCGCTGCCGTCCCGCGGACGACCTGGAGGGGCTGCCCACCGGGTACTTCGACACGGTCGTCATCAATTCCGTGATCCAGTACTTCCCGAGCGCGGCCTACCTGGAGTCGGTCGTGCGCGGCGCCATGGAACTCCTCGCCCCCGGCGGCGCGCTCTTCGTCGGCGACGTCCGCAACCTGCGGCTCGCCCGCACCTTCCACACCGAGATCCAGCACGCCCGCGGCACGGCCGGGGCCGGGTTCGAGCGGGCCGTGGAACGCGGCCTGCGCCTGGAGAAGGAACTCCTGGTCGACCCCGACTTCTTCGCGCGGCTCGGCTACGGGCTCGACCTGCGCACCAAGCGAGGACGCCGCCACAACGAGCTGACCCGGCACCGCTACGACGCCGTGCTCTACCACGGCGAGCCCGCCGTGCGGCTGGGCGACGAGCCCCGTGCCGTGTGGTCGCCGGACCTCGCCGCCCACCTGCGCGAGCAGCGGCCGGAGCGGCTGCGCGTCACGGGCGTGCCGGACGGCCGGGTGCGGCCGGACGGCGTCGACCCGGAGACCCTGCACGACCTGGCCGCCGGTCTCGGCTACCGCGTGCTCACCACCTGGGGCGCGGAGACGGGCACCTACGAGGCCGTGTTCGTCCCCGCCGGCACGGCAGGCACGACCGCCGGGCTCTACCGGCCGGGGGGCGGCACCGCCCCGTACGCCAACGACCCGGGCGCGGGCCGCGACGCGAGCGCCCTGGTCCGCGTGCTGCGCGAGGACCTCAAGCGCGAGCTGCCCGAGTACATGGTCCCGGCGGCCTTCGTCACCCTCGACCGGCTGCCGATGAACGCCAACGGCAAGCTCGACGTCAGGGCGCTGCCCGACGCCGAGCCCGCCGTGGCCCTCGGCGGCGGACGCGGACCGCGCACCCCCCAGGAAGAGGTGCTGTGCCGCCTCTTCGCGGAGGTCCTGGCCCTGCCGTCGGTCGGTGCCGAGGACGACTTCTTCGACCTGGGCGGCCACTCCCTGCTCGCCACCCGCCTGGTCAGCCGGGCCCGCACCGAGCTCGGCGCCGAACTCGCCATCCGCGACCTCTTCGAGGCCCCGACGCCCGCGCTGCTCGCGGGCCGCGCGGACGCCGGACGGCCCGTCCGCCCCGCGCTCACCGCGGCGGCGGAACGCCCCGGCCGCGTCCCGCTCTCCGCCGCTCAGCGCCGCCTTTGGCTGGTGGAACGGCTCACCGGCGGCGGAGCCGCCTACAACTTCCCGCTCGTCTTCCGGCTGCGCGGCGCCCTCGACACCGACGCGCTGCGGCAGGCCCTGGCCGACGTCGCGGGCCGCCACGAGGCGCTGCGCACCCTCGTCGGCGAGCAGGACGGCGAGCCCCACCAGCGCATCGTCCCCGCGGACGACGCCCGGCCCGGGTTCACGGTGGCCGACGCCGCCGAGGCCGACCTCCCCGGGCTCATCGAGGCGGCCCAGCGCCGCCCCTTCGACCTGACGGAGCAACTGCCCCTGCGCTGCGAGGTGTTCCGGGTCGGCGGCGACGACCACGTGGTGGCCGTCGTGCTGCACCACATCACCACCGACGAGTGGTCCGACCGCCCCTTCATGGCGGATCTGACGGCCGCCTACACCGCCCGCGCCGCGGGCTCCGCCCCGGCGTGGCGGCCGCTGCCCGTCCAGTACGCGGACTACACCCTCTGGCAGGAGCGCCTCCTCGGCGCCGTGGGCGACGCCCAACTCGCCTACTGGACCGAGCGGTTGCGCGACCTCCCCGAGGAGCTGCCGCTGCCCCTGGACCGGCCGCGTCCCGCCGCGCCCACCGGCGCCGGCGCGATCGTGCGCGGCGAGGTCCCGGCCGTCCTCGGGCGGGAGCTGCGGGAGCTGTCCACGGCGACCGGCACCAGCATGTTCATGCTGTTCCAGGCCGCCACCGCCGCGCTGCTGCACCGCCTCGGCGCGGGCGAGGACGTCCCGCTGGGCGCGCCCATCGCCGGCCGCACCGACAGCGGCCTGGACGACCTCGTCGGCTTCTTCGTCAACACCCTCGTACTGCGCACCGACCTGTCCGGCGACTCCCTGACGTTCCGTCAGTTGCTGCTCCGGGTCCGTGAGTCCGCCCTGGAGGCCTTCGAGCACCAGGACCTGCCCTTCGACCGGGTCGTGGAGGCGGTGAACCCGCCGCGCGCGGCGGGCCGCAACCCGCTCTTCCAGGTCATGCTCGGCTACCACCACCGCCCGGACGGCGACCCCGACGTCTTCGGACTGCCCACCGAGTGGTTCGACATGGACACCGGCACGGCCAAGTTCGACCTCGACTTCACCTTCGTCGACCACGGCGAGGCACGCCCGCTGGCGCTGCTGCTGGAGTACGCCACCGACCTGGCCGACGAGGCCACGGCCGCGCTGCTCGTCGCCCGGCTGGTCCTGCTGCTGCGGCAGGCCGCGGCCCACCCGGACCTCCCGCTGGCCGAGTTCGACCTGCTCACGCCCGCCGAGCACGAGGCCGCGGCCGTCGCCTGGAACGACACCGCGCGGTACGGCGCCGAGACCCGTGCCGTACCGGAGATCCTCGCCGACACCGTCCGCGCCCACCCGGAGCGGACGGCCCTGGTGACCGCCGAGGGCGCGCTGACCTTCGCCGGGCTGGGCGAGCGGGTCGACGCCCTCGCCGCCCTGCTGCGCCGGCACGGCGCGGCCGAGGGCACCGTGGTCGGCCTCGCGCTGCCGCGGCACGCCATGGTCCCGGCGATCCTCGGCGTCCTCGCCTCCGGCGCCGCCTACCTGCCGCTCGACCCCGCACTGCCCGCCGAACGCCTGGAGTTCATGCTCCGCGACACAGACCCGGTCTGCCTGCTGACCACCGCCGACCTCGCCGAACGCCTCCCGGCCGTGCCGGGCGCCGCGCGACTGCTGTACGACGCCCCGCTGCCCGCGGCCGAGCCCGCCGGCCCGCTCGTCCACCGGGCGGCGAGCGCCGCGTACACGATCTACACCTCGGGCTCCACCGGCACCCCCAAGGGCGTCGTCGGCACCCACCGGGGCCTGTCCAACCTCTTCGGCGCGCACCTGCGCGACATGATCGAACCCGCCGTCCGCGCCACGGGCCGTGCGGTCCTGAAGGCCGCGCACACCGCCTCGTTCAGCTTCGACGCCTCCTGGGACCCGCTGCTGTGGCTGCTGGCGGGGCACGAACTGCACGTCGTCGACGAGACGACAATGACCGACCCGGCCGCCCTCCTGGCACACCTGGAGGCCCGCGCCGCCGACTACGTCGACCTCACCCCCACCTTCCTGGCCGAGCTCACGCACCACGGCTTCCTCGCCCCGGGCGGATACGCGCCCGCCGTCCTCACCGTCGGCGGCGAGGCCACCCCGCCCGCCCTGTGGCAGCGGCTGACCGCGCTCCCCGCCACGCGGGTCCACGACCTGTACGGGCCCACCGAGTGCTCCGTCGACGCCTACGGCCGCCACAGCGGCGCCCCCGAGTGGGCGGCGCCGCTGGACAACCTGCGCGTGTACGTCCTCGACGAGCGGCTGCGCCCGACACCGCTCGGCGTGCCCGGCGAGCTCCACCTCGCGGGCGCCGGCCTGGCCCGCGGCTACCTCGGCCGGCCCGGCCTGACGGCCGAGCGCTTCGTCGCCGACCCCTTCGGCGAGCCCGGGAGCCGCATGTACCGCACCGGCGACCTGGCACGCCGCCGAAGCGATGGGACGCTGGAGTACCTGGGCCGCACCGACGACCAGGTCAAGATCCGCGGCTTCCGCGTGGAGCCGGGCGAGATCGAGTCCGTCCTCACCGCCGGCCCCGGTGTGTCGGCCGCCGCCGTCCTCGTCCGCGAGGACACCCCCGGCGTGCCGCGCCTCATCGCGTACGTCGTCCCCGCCGCCGGCCACGAGCCCGACCCGGCCGCGCTGCGCGCCCACGCCGCCGCCGCGCTGCCCGAGCACATGGTCCCCGGGGCGTTCGTCGCCCTGGCCGCCCTGCCGCGCACCGTCAACGGCAAGCTCGACCGGGCCGCGCTGCCCGCGCCCGACCTGTCGGCGGCCGTCGGCGGGCGGCTGCCCCGCACCCCGCGCGAGGAACTGCTCGCCGGGCAGTTCGCCGCCGTGCTGGGCCTGGAACGGGTCGGCATCGACGACGACTTCTTCGCGCTCGGCGGCCACTCGCTGCTCGCGATGCGCCTGATCAGCCGTATCCGTACCGCGCTCGGTGCCGAGGTCACGCTGCGGGCCGTCTTCGACGCGCCCACCGTCGCCCGGCTCGCCGCCCTGCTGGAAGAGGAGGGGGCCGCCGCACGCCCCGCCCTGACCGCCGGGAACGTCCCGCCCGAGCGGCTGCCGCTCTCCTCCGCCCAGCACCGGCTGTGGCTGCTGCACCAGGTCGACGCCGACGACCCCACCTACAACCTCCCGGCCGCCTGGCGCCTGACCGGCGCCCTCGACCGTGCCGCACTGGAGGCGGCGCTGAACGACCTCGTCGCCCGCCACTCCACCCTGCGCACGGTCTTCCCCGTCGTGGACGGAGTGCCCCACCAGCACGTACTGGCCCCGGAGCAGGCGCGCGTGACGCTCGACGCCGCCACCCCGGAGGAACTGCCCCGGATCGCGGCGCGCCCCTTCGACCTGGAGCGCGAACTGCCGCTGCGCGCCACCCTGTCCGCGACCGGGCCGGACGAGCACGTGCTGCAGCTGGTGCTGCACCACATCGCCACCGACGAGTGGTCGGACCGGGCCCTGCTCGCCGACCTCGGCGCCGCCTACGCCGCCCGCACCGCCGGCCGCGCCCCCGACCGGGCCCCGCTGCCGGTGAGCTACGCCGACTACACCCTCTGGCAGCGCGAGCTGCTGGAGCACTCCGGCGACGACCTGCTCGCGTACTGGGCCGCCACCCTGCGGGGACTGCCCGAGGAACTGACGCTGCCCACCGACCGGCCGCGCCCCCAGGAGTCCTCGCACACCGGCGGCACCGTCGGCTTCAAGGTCCCGCCCGAGCTGGAACGCGCCCTGCGCGCGCTCGCCCGCCGCGAGGGCGCCAGCATGTTCATGGTCTCCCAGGCCGCCGTCGCCACCCTGCTGCACCGGCTCGGCGCCGGCGACGACATCCCGCTCGGCGCCCCCGTGTCCGGACGCGCGGACGAACGCCTGGAGGACCTGGTCGGCTTCTTCGTCAACTCCCTCGTGCTGCGCACCGACCTGTCCGGCGACCCGGGCTTCGCGGAGCTGCTGCGCCGCGTACGGGCGGCCGACCTCGCCGCGTACGAGCACCAGGACCTGCCCTTCGAGCGGCTCGTCGAAGCCCTCAACCCGGGCCGCTCGCTCGCCCGTCACCCGCTGTTCCAGGTGATGGTCGTCCACCTCGCCGAGCGCGCCGGCACGCCCGCGCTGCCCGGCCTGACGGTGCGGCCGGAGCCGGTCGCCCAGGACACCGCCAAGTTCGACCTCAGCTTCGACTTCGTCGAGCAGGGCGAGGGCAACGGCATCCAGGGCTGGATCGAGTACAGCGCCGACCTCTTCGACCGGCCGACCGCCGAACTCCTCGCCCGCCGCATGGAACGGCTGCTGGAGCAGGTGGCCGCCGAACCCGGGCGGCCGGTCGGGCAGATCGACGTACTGGACGACGCCGAACGCGCCCGTGTCCTGACGGAGTGGAACGCCACCGGCCGCGCCGTGCCCGGCCTCACCCTCCCGGAGCTGTTCCGCGCCCAGGCCGCGGCCACCCCGTCCGCGACCGCCCTCGTGGTCGAGGACGCCGGCGTCACCTACGCGGAGCTCGACGCCCGCGTCGAACGCCTGGCCCACGTCCTCGCGGGCGCCGGCGTCGGCCCGGAGTCCACGGTGGCGGTCGCACTGCCCCGTTCGGCCGCCCTGGTCGTCACCCTGCTCGCCGTCCACCGCGCGGGCGGCGCCTACCTGCCCTTGGACACCGGCTACCCGGCGGAGCGGCTGGCGTTCATGCTCGGCGACGCCCGCCCGGCGTGCGTCGTCACCACCGACGGCGTGGCCCTGCCCGGCACCGGCGTCCCGCGCCTGACCGTCGACGCCGACGGCGCCCCCGCGGCGGACGCCCCCACCGGACCGCTCCCGCAGGCCCACGACCCGCGCCACCCGGCGTACGTCATCTACACCTCCGGCTCGACCGGCCGCCCCAAGGGCGTCGTCGTACCGCAGGAAGGCATCGTCAACCGCCTCCTGTGGATGCAGGACGCCTACGGCCTCACCCCCGGCGACCGCGTGCTGCAGAAGACGCCGGCCGGCTTCGACGTGTCGGTGTGGGAGTTCTTCTGGCCGCTGGTCACCGGCGCCGCGCTGGTCGTGGCCCGGCCCGAGGGCCACAAGGACCCGGCGTACCTGGCCGGGTTGATCCAGCGGGCCGGCGTCACCACGGCGCACTTCGTGCCGTCGATGCTCCGCGCCTTCCTCGACGAGCCGGCCACCGCGGGCTGCACCGGCCTGCGCCGCGTGATCTGCAGCGGCGAGGCGCTGCCCGCCTCGCTCGCCGCCCGCTTCCACGAGGTGCTGGGCACGGCCGGGCTGCACAACCTGTACGGCCCGACGGAGGCGTCGGTCGACGTCACCGCCCACCAGGTCGTGCCGGGAGCCGGCACCGTCCCGATCGGCCGCCCCGTGTGGAACACCCGCACCCTCGTGCTGGACGCCTCGCTGCGTCCGGTCGCCCCGGGCGTGCCTGGTGAGCTGTACCTCGCCGGCGTCCAGCTGGCGCGCGGCTACCTCGGCCGCTCCGCACTGACCTCCGAGCGCTTCGTGGCCGACCCGTACGGGGAGCCCGGGAGCCGCATGTACCGCACCGGCGACCTGGCCCGCTGGACCCGCGACGGGGAGCTGGAGTACCTCGGCCGGGTCGACGACCAGGTCAAGCTGCGCGGCTTCCGCGTGGAACCCGGCGAGATCGAGGCCGTGCTGACCCGGCACCCCGCGGTCGCCTCGGCCACCGTCGTGCCGCGTGACGAGCGCCTGGTGGCCTACGTCGTCCCCGCCCCGGGGCAGGAGCCCGGCGCCGCGGCCCTGCGCGCCGCAGCGGCGGCCGCGCTCCCCGAGCACATGGTGCCCGCCGCCTTCGTGGTCCTGGACGCCCTGCCGCTCACGCCCAACGGCAAGCTCGACCGCGCGGCCCTGCCCGCACCGGACTTCGCCGCCCAGGTCACCGCGACAGCGCCGCGCACCCCGCGCGAGGAGCGCATGTGCGAACTGGTCGCCGCCGTCCTCGGCCTCGAACGCGTCGGCGCGGACGACGACTTCTTCACCCTGGGCGGCGACAGCATCGTCGCCATGCAGCTCGTCGTCCGGGCGCGTGCCGCCGGGCTGACGATCACCCCGCGCGACGTCTTCCGCCACAAGACCCCCGCGGGTCTGGCGGCGGTCGCCACCGACACCGTCCACCAGGGCGGGGACACGGACACCGGAGCCGAGCTGCTGCCCGGCCTCACCGACGCCGAACGCGCCGAACTCCCCGGCGCCGCAACGGCCGAGCCGCTGCCGCTCTCGCCGCTCCAGGCGGGCCTGCTCTTCCACGCCTCCTTCGACTCCGGCGACCAGGGCCCCGACGTCTACACCGTCCAGGTGTCGTACGACATCGACGGGGACCTCGACCCCGAGCGGCTGCGCGCCGCCGGGCAGGCCCTGCTCGACCGGCACGAGAGCCTGCGCGCGGGCTTCCGCTACCTCTCCTCCGGCCGTCCGGTGGCCGTGGTGCCGCGCTCGGTGCCGCTGCCCTGGCGCCACGTCGACCTCACGGCCGCCCCGGACGCCGAGGCGGAGTGGGAGCGCCTGCTGCTGCAGGAACGCCGCCGCTTCGACCCCGCCGAACCCCCGTTGCTGCGCCTGCTGCTGGCCAGGACGGGCGACGGCGGCCACCGCCTCGTGCTGTCCCACCAGCACCTGCTGCTGGACGGCTGGTCGGTGCCCCGGCTGATGGCGGAACTCACCGCCCTCCACGACGGGACCACCCCGCCCGCCACCGCCCCCTACCGCGACTACCTGCGCTGGCTCGCCGCGCAGGACCAGCCGGCCTCGGCGGCCGCCTGGGCCGCGGCCCTGGACGGACTGGAGGAGCCCACCCACCTCGTGCCCGCCGACGCCAACCGGGCGCCGGCCGTGCCGCGCACCCGCACCATCGAGGCCGGCGAGGAGCTGACGCGCGAGCTCGGCGCGCTCGCCCGGCACCGCGGGCTCACCGTCAACACGCTGGTGCAGGCGGCCTGGGGAGTCGTGCTGTCCCGGCTGACCGGCCGCGACGACGTGGTGTTCGGCGCCACCGTGGCCGGACGCCCGCCGGAGCTGGACGGCGTCGAGTCCATGATCGGCCTGTTCATCAACACCGTGCCCGTGCGCGTCCGGCTGCGGCCGCAGGAGCCGGTCGGCGCCCTGCTGGACCGACTCCAGGACGAGCAGTCGCGCCTGCTCCCGCACCAGCACCTGGGCCTGGCCGACATCCAGCGCGGCGCCGGGCTCGGCGACCTCTTCGACACGCTGGTGGTCTTCGAGTCCTACCCGGTGGCCGAGGAGGCGGACGCGGGCCTGCGCCTGTCCGTCCGCGAGCACGAGGACTCCACCCACTACCCCTTCGCCTGGGCCGTCGAGCCCGGCGAACGCCTCCGCCTCACGGCGGAGTTCCGCCCCGACCTGTTCACTCCGGCCGCCGCCGGGCGGATCGCCTCGGCCCTGCTCTCCGTGCTGGCGGCGATGGCCGCCGACCCGGACGCCGCGGTCGGACGGCTCGGCATCCTCACCGACGCCGACCGCCGGCTGCTGGAGACCTGGAACGACACGGCCCTGCTCCCGCGGACCGGCGACGCCACCGTCCCCGCCCTGTTCGCCGCGCAGGCCGCCGCGTCACCGGACGCCGTGGCCGTCACCGACGGCTCCGTGACGTGGACGTTCGCCGAACTGGCCGCACGCACCGGCCGGCTGGCCCGCGTGCTGGCCGGCGCGGGTGCGGGCCCCGAGGGCATCGTGGCGCTGGCGCTGCCGCGCACCGCCGACCACATCACGGCGATCCTGGCCGTCATGACGGCGGGCGCCGCCTATCTGCCGCTCGACCCCGACCTGCCCGCCGACCGGGCGCTCGGCATGCTCGCCGACGCCCGCCCGCGGCTGATCCTCACCACGGACGCCCTCGCCGCGTCCCTCCCCGGCGCCGACGTCCCGGTGCTCAGCCTGGACGCCCTCGACGGGCTGCCGGAGGCCGCGCCGCGGGCACCGGCCCCCGACCACCCGGCGTACGTCATCTACACCTCGGGTTCGACGGGCCGCCCCAAGGGCGTCGTCGTCACCCAGCGCAGCCTCGCCAACCTCTTCCACAGCCACCGGCACGACCTGCACGACCGCGCCAAGGAACTGACCGGCCGCCGCCACCTGAGGGTCGGCCACGCCTGGTCGTTCTCCTTCGACGCCTCGTGGCAGCCGCAGCTGTGGCTGCTGGACGGCCACGCGCTGCACATCGTGGACGACGAGACGCGCCGCGACGCGGAACTGCTCGCCGAGCGGATCCGCGCCGAGGGGCTGGACTTCATCGAGGTCACCCCGTCGCTGCTCACGCAGATGGCCGACGCCGGCCTGGTCCAGGGCGGCCACTGCCCGCTGGCCGTGGTCGGCGTCGGCGGCGAGGCCGTGCCCGACGCCCTGTGGTCACGCCTGGCCGCGCTGGAGTCGACCGAGGCGTTCAACCTGTACGGGCCCACCGAGGCCACCGTCGACGCCCTCGTCGGCCGCGTCGCCGACAGCGACCGCCCCGTCGTCGGGCGCGCCGTGCACAACGCGCGCGCCTACGTCCTGGACGCCTCGCTGCGCCTGCTCCCGCCCGGCGTCACCGGCGAGCTGTACCTGTCCGGCGCCGGACTCGCCCGCGGCTACCTCGGGCGCCCCGACCTGACCGCGGAGCGCTTCGTCGCCGACCCGTACGGCCCGCCCGGCGCCCGCATGTACCGCACCGGCGACCTCGCCCGGTGGACCGAGGAGGGGCAGCTGGAGTACGCCGGACGCTCCGACGACCAGGTCAAGATCCGCGGCTACCGGGTCGAGCTCGCCGAGGTCGAGACCGCCCTCGCCGCGCACGACACCGTGGCCCAGGTGGTCGTCACCGCCCGCGAGGACCGGCCCCGCGTCCGGCAGCTCGTCGGCTACGTCGTCCCCGCCGAGGGCGGCGACGCCGACCCGGCCACCCTGCGGGCCCACGTCGCCGCGAGCCTGCCGGAGTACATGGTCCCCGCGGCCGTGGTCGTCCTGGAGCGGCTGCCCCTGCTGTCCAACGGCAAGCTCGACCGCAAGGCACTGCCCGCCCCGGACTTCACCTCGGGCACCGGCGGCCGCAGGCCCGGCAACGCCACCGAACGCACCCTGTGCGGCATCGTCGCCGAGGTGCTGGGACTGCCCGCGGAGGCCGTCGGCACCGACGACGACTTCTTCGCCCTCGGCGGCGACAGCATCGTCGCGATGCAGTTCGTCAGCCGGGCCCGCGCCGCGGGACTGCGGATCACCCCGCGCCAGGTCTTCCAGCACCGCGACGTGGCCTCCCTCGCCGGGGCCGCCGTCCCGCTCACCGGCGACGAGTTGGTGCGCACCCACGACGACGGCACCGGCCTCGTCCCGCTCACCCCGATCATGCACGCCCTGCGCGAGCGCGGCGGCCCGATCTGGGGCTACCACCAGGCCGCCCTCCTGCAGACCCCGGCGGCCATGGACGGGGACGGACTGCTGGCGGTCCTGCGCGCCGTCGCCGGCCGGCACGACATGCTCCGCGCCCGGCTGGAACGCACCCGCACCCGGCCGTGCTCCGACGGCGAGCGCGGCGAGCAGTGGGCGCTGCGCGTGCCCGCCCCGGGCACCGTCGACGTGACGTCCTGGCTCACCCGGGCCGACGTCGCCGGCGCGGACGACACCGCGCTGCGGGAGGCGATCTCCGCCCACGCGGTCACCGCGCGCGCCGGACTCGACCCGGACACCGGCGACATGGTGCGCGCCGTCTGGTTCGACGCCGGGCCCGGGAAGCCGGGACGGCTGCTGCTGCTCCTGCACCACCTCGTCGTCGACGGCGTGACCTGGCGCATCCTCCTGCCCGACCTGGAGACCGCCTGGGCTGCCGTGGCGGCGGGACGCACGCCGGAACTGCCGCCCGTGGACGTCTCCTTCCGCCGCTGGTCCGAACTGCTCAGCGCCCGGGCGCAGGACCCGTCCCGCGAGGACGAACTGCCCCGGTGGACCTCGGTCCTCGCGGACGGCGCCGGCCTGCCCCTGGCCCGGCCGCTGGACACGGCACGCGACACCGTCGAGAGCACCCGCTACCTGTCGCTGACCCTGCCCGCCGAGGTCACCGGCCCCCTCCTCGGGCGGGTGCCCGCCGCGTACGGGGCGAGCGTCAACGACGTACTGCTGACCGCGTTCGCGCAGGCCGTCGCCGACTGGCGGACCCGGGTGCTCGGCGCCGGGCCCGGCAGCGCCGTCCTCGTCGACCTGGAGGGCCACGGCCGAGAGGAGGAACTCGCCGGCAACGCCGACCTGTCCCGCACCGTCGGCTGGTTCACCAGCGTCGTCCCGGTCCGCCTCGACCCGGGCCCCGCGGGCCTGGACCCCGACGAGGCCGTCGCCCGCGTCCGCGAGCACCTGACCGCCCCGCCCACCGGCGGCGTCGGGCACGGCCTGCTGCGCCACCTCAACCCGGTCACCGGTGCCGAACTGGCCCGGCTCGCCGAACCGCAGATCGAGTTCAACTACATGGGCCGCTTCGACGTCCCCGAGGCCGCCGACTGGTCGTACGCGCCGGAGGGCGACGCCGCCGACCTCGACGCGGACCCCGGGATGCCCATGTCCCACGCCCTCACCCTCAACGCCCTCACCGAGGACCGCCCCGGCGGCCCCGAACTGAGCGCCCACTGGGCCTACGCCGGCGAACTCCTCACCGAGGAGGCCGTCCGGGATCTGGCGCAGACCTGGTTCCGGGCCCTTGCGGCCCTGGTCACACGGAAGGAAACCACCCGATGAGCAGCAACCCCTTCGAGAACCCCGACGGCGTCTACTCCGTCCTGGTCAACGCCGAGGGCCAGCACAGCCTGTGGCCCGACTTCGTCGACGTCCCGGCCGGCTGGACGGTCGCCCACGGCCCGGCGAGCCGCCAGGAGTGCCTGGAGTACGTGGAGACCCACTGGACGGACCTCCGCCCGAAGAGCCTCGTCGAGGGCCGCTGACCGCGACCGCCCACGCCGCAGGGGCCGGCCCGCACCGTGCGGGCCGGCCCCTGCGGCGTCCTGCGGCGTCCTGC
>NZ_JBEXYN010000054.1:0-51504 GCF_040630935.1 Streptomyces sp. NPDC005722 | reverse complement strand
GGGGCGGGCCGACCGGCGCGAGCCCCGCGGGCGCCGGGGGGGCGCCCCCCCCCCCCGCCCCGGCGCGGCCCCCCCGCCTCCGGGCGTTGCGGGGTATCCACGGGGCGGACGGGACGCGGTTCACCCGGTCAGATCGCTACCATGGTGTCTCGGAACCTCCCTCCTCGCCCGTCTCCGGCCGGGAGGGGACCAGAAGGAGTGCCCTTGCAAGAAGAGGCCAGGCAGGCTCAGCCGATGACCGCAGCGGACGGGAAGCAGGCGGCTTCCGTCTCCGCGGCTCCTCCCGCCGCGCCCGCCGCGCAGGCCGCATCGGCGGAGGGCAAGGCCGCCAAGCCCGCTCCCGCCGCCCCGGCGACCCCCGTCGCCCGGCCCGTACGCACTCCCGGGAGCGTGGCCCCGAACCGGCCCGCCACCTCGTCCAACCGGGTCCGCGCCCGCCTCGCCCGGCTCGGCGTCCAGCGCTCCAGCCCGTACAACCCGGTCCTGGAGCCCCTGCTGCGCATAGTGCGCAGCAACGACCCCAAGGGCGACCCGTCGCAGCTGCGCCAGATCGAGCGCGCCTACCAGGTCGCCGAGCGCTGGCACCGGGGCCAGAAGCGCAAGAGCGGCGACCCGTACATCACGCACCCGCTCGCCGTCACCACGATCCTGGCCGAGCTCGGCATGGACCCGGCGACGCTGATGGCCGGGCTGCTGCACGACACCGTCGAGGACACCGAGTACGGCCTCGACGCGCTGCGCCGCGACTTCGGCGACTCCGTCGCCCTGCTGGTGGACGGCGTCACCAAGCTGGACAAGGTCAAGTTCGGCGAGGCCGCGCAGGCCGAGACCGTGCGCAAGATGGTCGTCGCCATGGCGAAGGACCCGCGGGTGCTGGTCATCAAGCTCGCCGACCGCCTGCACAACATGCGCACCATGCGGTACCTCAAGCGGGAGAAGCAGGAGAAGAAGGCCCGCGAGACGCTGGAGATCTACGCCCCGCTGGCGCACCGGCTGGGCATGAACACCATCAAGTGGGAGCTGGAGGACCTCGCCTTCGCGATCCTCTACCCCAAGATGTACGACGAGATCGTCCGGCTCGTCGCCGAGCGCGCCCCCAAGCGGGACGAGTACCTGGCGGTCGTCACCGACCAGGTGCAGCAGGACCTGCGCGCCGCCCGCATCAAGGCGACCGTCACCGGCCGCCCGAAGCACTACTACAGCGTGTACCAGAAGATGATCGTGCGGGGCCGGGACTTCGCCGAGATCTACGACCTGGTGGGCATCCGGGTCCTGGTAGACACCGTCCGCGACTGCTACGCGGCGCTGGGCACCATCCACGCGCGGTGGAACCCGGTGCCGGGGCGGTTCAAGGACTACATCGCCATGCCCAAGTTCAACATGTACCAGTCGCTCCACACGACGGTCATCGGGCCCAGCGGCAAGCCGGTCGAGATCCAGATCCGCACCTTCGACATGCACCGCCGCGCCGAGTACGGCATCGCGGCGCACTGGAAGTACAAGCAGGAGGCCGTCGCCGGCGCCTCCAAGGTGCGCACCGACAGCCCGAAGTCCGCCAAGAAGGACGACGCCGTCAACGACATGGCGTGGCTGCGGCAGTTGCTCGACTGGCAGAAGGAGACCGAGGACCCGGGCGAGTTCCTGGAGTCGCTGCGCTTCGACCTGTCCCGCAACGAGGTCTTCGTCTTCACCCCCAAGGGCGACGTCATCGCGCTGCCCGCCGGTGCGACGCCCGTCGACTTCGCGTACGCCGTCCACACCGAGGTCGGCCACCGCACGATAGGGGCGCGGGTCAACGGCCGCCTGGTGCCGCTGGAGTCGACCCTCGACAACGGCGACACGGTGGAGGTCTTCACCTCCAAGGCGGCGGGCGCCGGCCCGTCCCGCGACTGGCTCGGCTTCGTCAAGTCCCCGCGCGCCCGCAACAAGATCCGCGCCTGGTTCTCCAAGGAGCGCCGCGAGGAGGCCGTCGAACAGGGCAAGGAAGCCATCGCCCGCGCGATGCGCAAGCAGAACCTGCCGATCCAGCGCGTGCTCACCGGCGACTCGCTGGTCACGCTCGCCCACGAGATGCGCTACCCCGACATCTCCGCGCTCTACGCGGCGATCGGCGAGGGGCACATCACCGCGCAGTCCGTCGTGCACAAGCTCGTCGAGGCGCTGGGCGGCGAGGAGGGCGCGACCGAGGACATCGCCGAGATCACGACCCCCTCGCGCAGCCGCACCAAGCGGCGCTCGGCCGCCGACCCGGGTGTGATCGTCAAGGGCGAGAAGGACGTCTGGGTCAAGCTGTCCCGCTGCTGCACCCCGGTGCCGGGCGACCCGATCATCGGCTTCGTCACCCGCGGCAACGGCGTCTCCGTGCACCGGGCCGACTGCGTGAACGTCGAGTCGCTCTCGCAGCAGCCCGAGCGGATCATCGACGTCGAGTGGGCGCCGACCCAGTCCTCGGTCTTCCTGGTCGCCATCCAGGTCGAGGCGCTGGACCGCTCCCGCCTGCTGTCGGACGTCACGCGGGTCCTGTCCGACCAGCACGTCAATATCCTGTCCGCCGCCGTCCAGACCTCCCGCGACCGGGTGGCCACCTCGCGCTTCACCTTCGAGATGGGCGACCCCAAGCACCTCGGACACGTCCTGAAGGCCGTCCGCGGCGTCGAGGGCGTCTACGACGTGTACCGCGTGACGTCGGCGCGCCAGCGCTGACGCGGACACGGGGAAGGGCCCGTACGCCTCGCGTACGGGCCCTTCCCCGTTGTCCGGGTGAAGCCGGGGTGGGACTCAGCCGCCGAACTCGCCCAGCGACTTGAGGGCCTGGTCGAGCAGCGCCTGGCGCCCGTCCAGCTCCCGCTGCAGCTTCTCGGCCCTGGAGGTGTTGCCCGCCGCCCGCGCCGTCTCGATCTGCTCACGCAGCTTGTCGACGGCCGCCTGCAACTGCCCGGTCAGGCCCGCGGCACGCGCCCTCGCCTCCGGGTTGGTGCGGCGCCACTCGGACTCCTCGGCCTCCTGGATCGCGCGCTCCACCGCGTGCATGCGGCCCTCGATGCGCGGCCGGGCGTCGCGCGGCACGTGGCCGATCGCCTCCCAGCGCTCGTTGATGCCGCGGAAGGCCGCGCGCGCCGCCTTCAGGTCGGTGACCGGGAGCAGCTTCTCGGCCTCGATGGCCAGCTCCTCCTTCAGCGTGAGGTTCTCGCGCTGCTCGGTGTCGCGCTCGGCGAAGACCTCGGAGCGGGCCGCGAAGAAGACGTCCTGGGCGCCGCGGAAGCGGTTCCACAGGTCGTCCTCCGCCTCGCGCTGGGCGCGGCCGGCGGCCTTCCAGTCGGTCATCAGCTCGCGGTAGCGCGCCGCCGTCGGGCCCCAGTCGGTGGAGCCGGAGAGCGCCTGCGCCTCCTCCACCAGCTTCTCCTTGCGGCGGCGGGCGTCCTCGCGCTGCGCGTCGAGCGCCGCGAAGTGCGCCTTGCGCCGCTTGGAGAAGACCGAACGGGCGTGGCTGAAGCGGTGCCACAGCTCGTCGTCGGTCTTGCGGTCCAGCCGGGGCAGGCCCTTCCAGATGTCGACCAGGGCGCGCAACCGCTCGCCGGCGGCCCGCCACTGCTCGCTCTGCGCCAGCTGCTCGGCCTCGGTGACCAGGTCGTCCTTGGCCGTCCTGGCCTCCTCGGAGGCCTTGGCCTTGGCGACCTTGCGCTCCTCACGGCGTGCGTCGACCTGCTCGGTCAGCGCGTCCAGCCGCTTGGCCAGCGCGGCCAGGTCGCCCACGGCGTGCGCCTCGGTCACCGCGGCGCGCAGGTGCTCGATGGCCGTCAACGCGTCCTTGGGAGCCAGGTCGGTGGTCTTCACCCGGCGTTCGAGGAGGCCGATCTCGACGACGAGGCCCTCGTATTTCCGCTCGAAGTAGGCCAGCGCCTCCTCAGGGGAGCCTGCCTGCCACGAGCCGACTTCACGCTCGCCATCGGCCGTACGCACGTACACGGTCCCCGTCTCGTCGACGCGGCCCCACGGGTCGCTGCTCACAGCGCCTCCTCCACGTGATGCCCGGCCGTCGCACGGCTCGCGGGCATCGTCCACAGTTCCATTCGGCCGGGCCGTGCCCGGACCGGTCCGACGGTCCGCTCACATCCATGGTGCAGCCGTCGGAGCAGGCACCCTACACAACGCCAACATAGGCGACCGGTGCCCCGGCTGTCCGCATCCCGCACCCGCGAAATTAACCCGCGGGTGCGGGACACGGCGGTCAGGACTTCGCGACCGTCGCCTTGTCGATCACCACGGTGGCGTTCGGGGCGCCGTCACCGGCGCCGGTCGACTCGCCCGCGGCGGCGATCTTGCCCAGCACCTTCATGCCGGCCGCGCCGATGGTCCCGAACGGGGTGTAGTTCGGCGGCAGCGGGCTGTCCTTGTAGACCAGGAAGAACTGGCTGCCGCCGGTGTGCGCCTGGCCGGTGTTGGCCATGGCCACCGTGCCCGCCGGGTAGCTGCCCCCGGCGACCTCCTTGGCCTTCAGGTTCTCGTCCGGGATGGTGTAGCCGGGGCCGCCGGTGCCCTGGCCCGTCGGGTCGCCGCACTGCAGCACGTAGATGCCGCTGGTGGTGAGCCGGTGGCACTTGGTGTGGTCGAAGAAGCCCTTGCCGGCCAGGAACGCGAAGGAGTTGACCGTGTGCGGGGCGTTCTTCGCGTCGAGGTCGAGCGCGATGTCGCCGCAGGTCGTCTGCAGCGTGAAGGTGTACTTCGCCGCGCTGTCGACGGTGACCGCGGGCTCCTTCTTCCACTGCTCCGTTCCGACGGCGCCCTCGGCGGGCTTGGCGCACGGGTCCGGCGCCTTGCTCGTCTCCGCGGGGCTGGGGGTCGTCCCCGCGGCCGCCGCGTCGTCCTTCTTGGCGTCCGAGCTGAAGGCGCCGGCCGCCCACGCGGTGGCGCCCGCCGCCAGGACCACGGCCAGCACGGCGGCTACCACCGCGTTGCGCCGCACGGTCTTGCGGTGGGCCTGCACACGGCGCTCGTGCTGCCGCTCGAACTTGTCACGGGCGAGCTGGCGCCGCCGCTGATCCTTGGTGACCACTGAGCCGTCTCCCGATGCCTTCTGCTCGTCGCGTCCGAATGTGAGTACGCCGCCGATCTTCGCGTTCGGCGCGCCCCCCGTCCAGCGACGTTACTGGTTCGCTACGGCCGCGTTCGCGCCGGTAGGCTCGTGGGGCCGCCACGGTGCGGTACGACCTGCCGAGAACGACAGCCGACAGAAGGACGAACGTGCTCATTGCCGGGTTCCCCGCCGGGGCCTGGGGCACCAACTGCTACGTGGTCGCCCCCGCCGCCGGTGAGGAGTGCGTGATCATCGACCCGGGCCACGAAGCGGCCCAGGGCGTCGAGGACACGCTCGCCAAACACCGACTCAAGCCCGTCGCCGTCATCCTCACCCACGGCCATCTCGACCACACGGCCTCGGTCGTCCCGGTCTGCGGGGCCCATGGCGTCCCGGCCTGGATCCACCCCCGGGACCGCTACATGCTGAACGACCCGGAGAAGGCCCTCGGCCGCTCGATCGGCGCGCAGCTGCTCGGTGAACTCACCATCGGCGAGCCCGACGACCTGAAGGTGCTCACCGACGGCAGCACGCTGGAACTCGCCGGTCTCGAGCTGTCCGTGGCGCACGCGCCCGGCCATACCGAGGGGTCGGTGACGTTCAGGCTCCCGGAGACGGCCGAGATCCCCTCGGTGTTCTTCTCCGGCGACCTGCTGTTCGCCGGCTCCGTAGGCCGCACCGATCTGCCCGGCGGTTCCATGGACGAGCTGTACGCGTCGCTGGCCCGTGTGTGCCTGCCGCTCGACGACTCGACCGTGGTGCTGTCCGGCCACGGACCCCAGACGACCATCGGCCGTGAGCGCGCCACCAATCCGTACCTCGCGGAGGTGGCCCGCGGCCTCGGGGGCGACGACCACCCGTCCCCTCCGCGACGAGGAATGTGACGAGAGACCTCCTGTGAGCACCTTCCAGGCCCCCAAGGGCACCTATGACCTCCTGCCGCCCGATTCCGCCGTGTTCCTGGCGGTCCGCGAGGCGTTCGCGGCGCCGCTGCGGCGGGCCGGCTACGGCTACGTCGAGACCCCCGGCTTCGAGCAGGTCGAGCTCTTCTCCCGTGGTGTCGGCGAGTCCACCGACATCGTGACCAAGGAGATGTACACCCTCACCACCAAGGGCGGCACGCAGCTCGCGCTGCGTCCCGAGGGCACCGCCTCCGTGCTGCGCGCCGCGCTGGAGGCCAACCTGCACAAGGCCGGCAACCTGCCGGTCAAGCTCTGGTACTCCGGCTCCTACTACCGCTACGAGCGGCCCCAGGCCGGGCGCTACCGGCACTTCTCCCAGGTCGGCGCCGAGGCGATCGGCGCCGAGGACCCGGTGCTGGACGCCGAGTTGATCATCCTGGCCGTGGACGCCTACCGCTCGCTCGGGCTGCGGAACTTCCGCCTGCTGCTGAACTCGCTGGGCGACCGCGAGTGCCGTCCGGTCTACCGGGCCGCCCTCCAGGACTTCCTGCGCGGTCTCGACCTCGACGAGGACACCCGCCGGCGGATCGAGATCAACCCGCTGCGCGTCCTGGACGACAAGCGCGAGAGCGTGCAGAAGCAGCTCGTCGGCGCCCCGATGATGCGCGACCACCTGTGCGAGGCGTGCAAGGCCTACCACGAGCAGGTGCGCGAGCTGCTGACGGCGGCGGGCGTGGAGTTCGAGGACGACCCCAAGCTGGTACGCGGCCTGGACTACTACACCCGCACCACCTTCGAGTTCGTCCACGGCGGCCTCGGCTCGCAGTCCGCGGTCGGCGGCGGCGGCCGCTACGACGGCCTGTCCGAGATGATCGGCGGCCCCGAGCTGCCGTCGGTGGGCTGGGCGCTGGGCGTGGACCGTACGGTGCTGGCCCTCAAGGCCGAGGGCATCGAGCTCGAACTGCCCGCCGCCACCCAGGTGTTCGCGGTGCCGATGGGCGAGGAGGCACGCCGGGTGCTGTTCGGCGCGGTCACCGGGCTGCGCCGGGCGGGGATCGCCACGGACTTCGCCTTCGGCGGCAAGGGCCTGAAGAACGCGATGAAGTCGGCCAACCGCTCGGGTGCCCGCCTCGCGATCGTCGCGGGCGAACGCGACCTGGCCGAGGGCGTCGTGCAGCTGAAGGACCTGGAGAGCGGCGAGCAGCACGCCGTGCCGCTCGACGGCGTCGTCGCGGCCGTGCGCGAGCGCCTCGCCTGAACCCTTCGGGCGGTTCGGCCGGCCGGTGCCCCCACCGGCCGGCCGCACCCCCCGCGGGTCCGCTCCCGACCACCGGTCAGCCGGGGTTGCCCCGCTCGATCCACCGGGCGATCCGCTCCGGCCCCACCGGCCGCCCGAAGTACCAGCCCTGCCCCCAGTCGCAGCCCAGCGAGCGCAGCCGCCGGGCGTGCTGGGCGCTCTCCACGCCCTCGGCGGTGACCGTGAGCCCGAGCGCGTGCGCCAGCGACACCAGTCCGCCGACGATCCGCCAGCCGACCGGGTCGTCCGTCCCGGCGCGGTGGGGGTCCGTGACGAACGCTCCGGCGATCTTCAGCCCGGAGACCGGCAGGTCCCTGAGGTAGGCGAGGTTCGACCAGCCGGTGCCGAAGTCGTCGACGGCCAGCGAGACCCCGGCGTCGGCGATCGCCTGCAGGGCGCGCAGCGACTCGTCCTCGGGACCGATCACCGCGCTCTCGGTGATCTCCAGCTCCAGCCGCCCTGGTTCGAGGCCGGTGCTGTCCAGGATCGACGTGACGTCGTGCACCAGGCCCGGGTTGCGGATCTGCCGTACCGCCAGGTTGACGTTGATCTGCGGCGCCGCCTCCCCGTACCGCCGCACCCAGTCGGCCGCCTGTCCCACCGCGCGTTCCAGGATCCACCGGCCCAGCGGCATGATCAGCCCGGTCTCCTCCGCCGTCCCCACGAACTCGTCGGGACCCAGCACCCCGAACTGCGGGTGCCGCCACCGCACCAGGGCCTCCACCGCCACCAGGGAGCCGTCGGCCAGCGAGCACAGCGGCTGGTAGTCGACGAAGAACTCCCCGCGGTCCAGGGCCACCGGCAGCCGGACCGAGATGGCGTAGCGGCTGACGGCGCGCGCGTTGTGTGTGGGGTCGAAGAGCGTCCAGCGGCCCCGGCCCGCCTCCTTGGAGCGGTACAGCGTCAGGTCCGCCGCCCGTACCGCCGCCCCCGGGGTCGTGGCGGCGACCCGCTGCGCCAGCACCCCGACGCTGGCGCCGATCGTCAGCTGGTGGTCGCCCACGAGGAAGGGCCGCGAGAACGTGCTCAGGACGAGCTTGGCGACGGCCACCGCCTCCTGGTCGCCGCGGCACTCCTCCAGCAGCACCACGAACTCGTCCCCGCCGAGCCGGGCCACCAGGTGCCCCAGCGGGGCGAGCGCCGCGTCCAGCCGTTCCGCGACGGCCGTCAGCAGCCGGTCGCCGGTCTCGTGACCGAGGCTGTCGTTGACGACCTTGAAGCCGTCGAGGTCGACGTAGCACAGGCCGAAGCGCGCACCGGGCGGCGGCTGTTCGAACAGGCCCTCCAGCCGCTCGAAGAAGGCGGTGCGGTTGGGCAGCCCGGTCAGCGGGTCGTGGGTGGCCTGGTGGCGCAGCCGTTCCTGCAGGCGGTAGCGGTCGGTGATGTCCTCGACCATCGCCACCTGGTAGCGGGGCTCCCCGTGCTCGTCGCGGATCAGCGAGACCGTCAGGTGGGTCCACACGACCTCGCCGTCGCGCCGGTAGTACGGCTTGTCGCACTGGAACCGCTCGCGGCGCCCCCTGACCAGGTCCTCGTACGCCTCCCACACGCCCGGGGCGTCCTCGGGGTGCACCAGTTCCGTGACCCGGCGGCCCCGCAACTCCTCCGGGCGGGCCCCGAGCAGCTCCCGCAGCGCCTGGTTGGACTGCACGATCGTGCCGTCCACGTCGGCGATGCCGATGCCGATCGCGGCGTGCTCGAACAGCGCGCGGAAGCGGGCCTCCGAGGCGTTCCTGGCCCGCTCGGCGTCCTCCCGGGCCCGGAACGCGGCGCGCTGGATCGCCCCCTGCTCGCGCAGGGTCCGCTCGCGCAGCGCGGCCGCCCAGCCGGAGGCGAAGGCGCCGGCCACGGCCGGCACCCGCCCGGGTCCGGCCGGCTGGACCTGCAGCAGCGCCACGGCGGCCGCCAGGATCTCCGGGTCGGTGAAGTGGGCCTCCACCAGCAGCGTGCCGGCCTGTTCCGCGAGCGCGGTGTCGCACGCGGGCTCGCCCAGCGCCCGCCCCAGCAGGCCCGCCGTCGTGTCCGCCACCCGGCGCAGCGTCAGCGGGGGCAGCGCGAGCCCCGGCCCGGAGCGCAGCAGGCGGGTCCAGGCCTCCGCGAAGTCCGGGGCGGGTCCCGCGACGGCCGACGGCGACTCCCTCACGACCGCCGCCCCACACCGGCCAGGCCCGACATCCGTTCGGGATGGGGCCCCACGGACTCCGGGTCCTCCGGCCGCCACTCGGGCAGCCAGACCACCCCGGGCGGCAGCAGCTCCCAGCCGTCGAAGAACGCCGTCACCTCTTCCCTGGTCCGCATGACCAGGGGTGTCGTGGTGCGCCGGGCGTAGAGCTCGGCCAGGGAGTCCGCCTGCTCGGGGCGGCTCTCCCGGGAGGCGTGGGTGAGCACCAGGTGGCTGCCGGGCGGCACGGCGTCGCGCAGTGCGCCCACGATCTTGCCGGGGTCCTCGGCGTCGGTGACGAAGTGGAGCATCGCGACCAGCAGCACGGCCACCGGTTCCCCGGGCGCGAGGAGGCCGGTGACCTCGGGCCGGGAGAGCAGGTCGCCGGTGTCGGTCATGTCGGCCATCACCATGGCGCTCAGCGGGTCGTCCTGGAGCAGCAGCCGGCTGTGCGCCACCGCGATCGGGTCCAGGTCCACGTACACCACGCGCGCCTGCGGCCGGACGGCCCGCGCCACCTCGTGCACGGCGCCGAAGGTCGGGATCCCGGAACCGATGTCCAGGAAGCGGGTGATGCCCAGGGCGGCGAGGTGCTGGACCGTGCGGCGCAGGAAGGCACGGTTGGCGCGCATGATCACCGGCAGGTCGGGCCAGAGCGCCATGGCCTGGCGCGCCATGTCGCGATCGGCCTCGAAGTTGTGGGACCCGCCCAGGTAGTAGTCGTAGACCCGGGCGGCGTTGGGGGTCTCGACGTCCGTCCCTGCGGGCACCCACTCGGGTCGACGCATGCGGCACCTCTCCCCGTCTGAGCGTTCCTCGGAAGTACGGGTCCACTGAGAATCCTATATGTCTCATATCTACGCATTTTCGCCGGAGATGGTTCCCGGACTACGGACCGCGGGGCGATAACACAGAGCGATCGGGGACGTACACAACGCGGCGGAATCTCGCCCCCCCGCCCGGCCGTTGTCGCTCGCGCGGGTGACACGGCACCATGGGACCCGGCACTTCCGGCGGGTCCGACGCGTTGGGCAGTGCGGCACATCCCCGACCCACGGAAACGGCGACATGGTGACTACGGCGGTTGACACGGCTCGCACCGAGAGCGGGAGCCAGGAGTCCGCGGACGGACTCATCGGCGCGGGCAAGGCCTTCAGCTGGCTGCTCGTCGTCTGCGGTGCGCTCGGTCTGCTCGCCTCGTGGGTCATCACGATCGACAAGTTCAAGCTGCTGGAGGACCCGAACTTCGTCCCCGGCTGCAGCCTGAACCCGATCATCTCCTGCGGCAACATCATGAAGAGCGAGCAGGCGCACGCCTTCGGCTTCCCCAACCCGATGATCGGCATGGTCGCCTACCCCGTCGTCATCGCCCTCGCCGTGGGGATGTTCGCCGGGGCCCGCTACCGCCGCTGGTTCTGGCTCGGGCTGCAGGCCGGCACGCTCTTCGGCGTCTGCTTCGTGACGTGGCTGCAGTACCAGTCGCTGTACAGCATCGGCTCGCTGTGCCTGTGGTGCTCGCTGGCCTGGGTCGTCACCATCGCGCTGTTCTGGTACACCCTCGTCCACAACCTCAAGCACGAGGTCATCCCGGCACCGGCCCGGGTCCGCTCCCTGGTCCTGGAGTTCCACTGGGTCGTCCCGGTGCTCTGGTACGGCGTGATCGCGGTGGCGATCCTGGCCCGCTGGTGGACGTACTGGAGCACCCTGATCTGACGGCGGCGCCGACTGTCGGTGCGGTGACATAGGCTTTCTGGCCGTGGAGCCCGACCTGTTCACCGCCGCCGCAGAGGAACGCCAGTCGAGGGAGCCCGGAGGGAGCCCGCTGGCCGTACGGATGCGCCCGCGCACCCTCGACGAGGTCGTGGGGCAGGGCCATCTGCTCCGCCCCGGGTCGCCGTTGCGGCGCCTGGTCGGCGAGGGCGGCGGCGGGCCGGCCGGGCCGTCCTCGGTGATCCTCTGGGGCCCGCCCGGCATCGGCAAGACGACCCTCGCCTACGTCGTCAGCCACGCCACCAACAAGCGCTTCGTCGAGCTGTCGGCGATCACCGCGGGCGTCAAGGAGGTCCGCGCGGTCATCGAGAGCGCCAAGCGCGAGTCCGGCGGCTACGGCCGCGACACCGTGCTCTTCCTGGACGAGATCCACCGGTTCAGCAAGGCCCAGCAGGACTCGCTGCTGCCCGCCGTCGAGAACCGCTGGGTCACCCTGATCGCCGCCACCACCGAGAACCCGTACTTCTCGATCATCTCCCCGCTGCTGTCCCGGTCCCTGCTGCTCACCCTGGAGCCGCTGACCGACGACGACCTGCGCGGCCTGCTGCGCCGCGCGCTCACCGACGAGCGCGGCCTGAAGGGCGCGGTCACGCTGCCCGAGGACACCGAGGAGCACCTGCTGCGGATCGCGGGCGGGGACGCCCGCCGGGCGCTGACGGCGCTGGAGGCGGGCGCGGGGGCGGCCCTGGCGAAGGGCGAGCCGGAGATCTCCCTGGGCACCCTCGAGGAGACCGTCGACCGTGCCGCCGTGAAGTACGACCGCGACGGCGACCAGCACTACGACGTGGCCAGCGCGCTGATCAAGTCCATCCGCGGCTCGGACGTCGACGCCGCCCTGCACTACCTGGCCCGCATGATCGAGGCCGGGGAGGACCCGCGGTTCATCGCCCGCCGGCTGATGATCTCCGCCAGCGAGGACATCGGCCTGGCCGACCCGACCGCGCTGCCCACGGCGGTCGCCGCGGCCCAGGCGGTGGCGATGATCGGCTTCCCCGAGGCGGCGCTGACCCTCAGCCACGCCACGATCGCGCTCGCCCTGGCCCCCAAGTCCAACGCGGCGACGACGGCCATCGGGGCCGCCCTCGCCGACGTGCGCGCGGGCAAGGCCGGCCCGGTCCCCGCCCACCTGCGCGACAGCCACTACAAGGGCGCGGCCAAGCTCGGCCACGGCAAGGGCTACCAGTACCCGCACGACCTGCCGGGTGCCATCGCCGCCCAGCAGTACGCACCGGACGAGATCCACGGCCGGCGCTACTACGAGCCGACCCGCTACGGCGCCGAGGCCCGCTACGCCGACGTGCTGGAGCGCGTCAGGGAACGTCTGGCAGGGGAGTAGCGCGCGGCCCGCGTACGGCCTCGCGGCGCTCCCGCGCGGCCGGTCAGCGCCCCTGCCCGGCCGCCGCCTCCTCGGCGGCGTCGAAGAGCGCGTGCATCGCCCGGTGCAGGTCGGCGTGGCCCCGTACGGGCTCGGGGAACTCGAAGCGGGCGTCGAAGACGCCGTCCGCGCCGCTGAAGCGCACCCGCAGCCCGAAGCGGTCCAGGGCGAGCGGCACCGCGGTGGCCGGCGTGCTGCGGCAGGCTCCGGCGTCACCGGCGAGCGCGCACAGCCAGCCCACCTGGTCGGCGTGGGCGGCCGCCAGGTGCTGCAGCAGTTCGGCCTCGTGGTCGACGAGCGGGTCGGGGCGGGCGGCGGCGAACTCGTCCGGCTCCACCTGCTCCGCGCCCCACAGGTCGTCCAGCGACGCCTCCCCGACCTCCAGCCGCAGCCGCACCTTCCCGGCCGGGGCCGGCAGGTCGCGCGCGACGGTGATCCAGCCCGCGATCCAGGCGCGGCCGCGGATGCGTCCGGGCACCGCGACCGGGGCGACGTCAGTGATGTCGAGCACAGCGGTGAGGTCGTCGTCCTCGGCGTGGGTCGCGGCCCTCACGGCGGGCGATTCCGCGGGGAACAGCAGGAAGAGGTCGCCGTCGGTGCCCACGATCCGTTCCTCGGGGACCATGAGCTCGGGGAGGTCGGGGACCAGGCCGGGAATCACCAGGATGGCGGAGGCGGTACTCTGTACGAGAGTTCGTGTGCGCTCGGCTGCTGACGGCAGTCGGGCGATTTCATGCCCGCTGGGACGCGGCTGACCATGAGCTGATCGGACCCCCGTCAAGTCGGCGCCCGCGATGGCGTCGGCGGCGCCCTGTGCGGCGTCCGTTACGTCCGTGATGCGCGTGGTGTTCCCTGGGCGAGACATGCGATCTCCTTCGCTAAGGTAAGGCTTACCTAACTTACATGGAGGTCTGGGAAACGTGAACCAGTCGCGTCCCAAGGTCAAGAAGTCGCGCGCCCTCGGCATCGCCCTGACGCCGAAGGCCGTCAAGTACTTCGAGGCCCGTCCCTACCCGCCGGGCGAGCACGGCCGTGGCCGCAAGCAGAACAGTGACTACAAGGTCCGACTGCTGGAGAAGCAGCGTCTGCGTGCGCAGTACGACATCTCCGAGCGCCAGATGGCCCGCGCCTACGACCGCGCCCGCAAGGTCAGCGGCAAGACCGGCGAGGCCCTGATCGTCGAGCTCGAGCGCCGCCTGGACGCCCTCGTCCTGCGCGCCGGCCTGGCCCGCACCATCTACCAGGCCCGCCAGATGGTCGTCCACGGCCACATCGAGGTCAACGGCCACAAGGTCGACAAGCCGTCCTTCCGCGTCACCCCCGATGACGTCGTGATGGTCCGCGAGCGCTCCCGCGCCAAGACCCCGTTCCAGGTCGCCCGTGAGGGCGGCTGGGCCGGCGAGGGCGAGACCCCGAAGTACCTGCAGGTCAACCTGCAGGCGCTGGCCTTCCGGCTGGACCGTCTGCCGAACCGTCGTGAGGTCCCCGTGATCTGCGACGAGCAGCTCGTCGTCGAGTACTACGCTCGCTGACGCCTGCCGCACCCGGCACGCGCACGCACGTCAGCCCCGGTCTCCCGCCCTCGCGGCGGGGCACCGGGGCTTTCGCGTACCCGGGGGCTACCCGGCCCCGCGGCGCTCAGTCCTGGGCGGACCGGCCGAGCGGCGCGCCGGCGGGCAGCGGGCCGGCGGGCGGGACCGGGCCGTGCGGCGTCCGCCGCCCGGGGCGCGTCGGGGGCAGCCCGGCCAGGGCCCTGGCGACCGCGGCGTCGAGGTCCAGCGCACCGCCCTCGGCGTACGCCGCCTCGTAGCCGGCCCGGCCCAGCTCGGCGCGGGCCAGTTCCTCGCAGCGCTGGTGGGGGATGCCGAAGTGGCGTGACCCGAAGACCGGGAGCCCGACCAGCCGCCAGATGCCGCCCGCCGCGCCCTGCAGCACCGCCGCCTCCCGGGCGTCCCCCGGGACCCGCAGCACGGCGAGCAGTTCGATGCCGAGCACGATGCCCACCATGTCGCGGAAGGTGTGGTTGATCCGCACGCACTCGGCCGCGAGCTCGGCGGCGAGCACGGGGTCCTCCTGCCACCAGGCGATGACCGCCCGCGTGTAGAGCGCGTACGCCAGCGCCCAGCGCTCCCCGTGGTCCTCGCAGACCTCGCGGATGTGGTCGCACAGCTCGATCCCGCCCTCCAGGTCGCCGTCGAAGGCCACGGCCATCGCCAGCTCGACCTCGGCCATGATCACGTTGCTGTTGAGCTCGCCCAGCGTCCGGTAGTGGCCCAGCGCCTCCTCGAACAGCGCCCTGGCCCGCGGCAGGTCGTCGCTGAGCAGTGCGCCGCACCCCATGCGGTGCACCGCGTACGCCACCGCCGTCGCGTCCCCGGTGGCCAGCGCCTGCTCGCGGCACTCGTAGAGCATGCCGAGCGCCGCGGTCCCGTCGCCCTGGAGGATCGAGACGTAACCGCACACCCACAGCGCCTTGGCCCGCTGCCCGGTGGGCTCGTGGTCGGCCGCCAGCGCGCGCTCCAGCCAGTAGCGGCCCTCGGCGAGCCGGCCGCAGCCGACCCAGAAGAACCACAGGCTCGCCGCCAGGTACTGCCCGGTCCGCAGTTCCTCGGGGACCTCGAGGGAGAACTCCAGCGCGGCGCGCAGGTTGGGCAGTTCGCGCTCGGTGCCGGCCGAGATCTCCTCCTGCCGCGCGCCGAACCACTCCATCTCGCCCCAGGTGGCGAAGCCCAGGTACCAGTCGCGGTGCCGGGTCCGCAGCCGCCGTTCCTCGTCCAGCCCGCGCAGCCAGCCCAGGCCGTACTCGCGAACGGTGTCCAGCAGCAGGTAGCGCACCGCGCCCGCGACCTCGCGGCGCAGCACCACCGACTTGTCCACGAGGTCCGCCAGCAGGTCCACCACGGCCTCGGAGGACACCTCACCGCCCGCGCACACGTACTCCGCCGCTTCGAGGTCGAAGTCCCCGGCGAACACCGACAGCCGTGCCCACAGCAGCCGTTCGTGCGGGGTGCACAGCTCGTGGCTCCACCCGATCGTCGTACGCAGCGCGCGGTGCCGCTCGGGGCCGCCGGTGCCGCCGCGCCGGGTGAGCAACCGGAAGCGGTCGTCCAGCCGTCCGGTCATCTGCCGCACCGACAGTGCCCGCACACGGCCCGCCGCCAGTTCCAGCGCCAGCGGGATGCCGTCCAGGCGGCGGCACAGTTCCTCGACCTCGGCCCGGTTCCCCGCGTCCACGGTGAAGCCCGGCAGCGCCGCGGCCGCCCGGTCGGCGAACAGCTCCACCGCCTCGTCGGCGTCGGCCAGCGGTTCCAGCGCCACGATGTGCTCGCCGGCCACCCCCAGCGGCTGCCGGCTGGTGGCCAGTACCCGCAGGTCCGGTGCCGTGCGCAGCAGCGCGTCGGCCAGTTCGGCCGCCGCCTGCACCTGTCCCTCGCAGCAGTCCAGGACGAGCAGCAGTTCGCGGCGGGCCAGGAAGGCGCCGATCACGGCCCGCGGACTGCGCGTGGTGTGGTCGGTGAGGCCGAGCGCGTGCGCCACGGCGAGGTCCACCAGCCCCGGGTCCCGTACGGCCCCGAGCCCGGCCAGCCGGACCCCGTCGGCGAACCCGGCACGCAGACCGGCCGCCGCGCGCAGCGCGAGCCGGGTCTTGCCGACCCCGCCCACGCCGGTCACCGTCACCATCCGGGCCCGCTCCAGCAGCCGGGCCACGTCGTCGAGCTCGCGCCGCCGGCCGACGAAGTGGTTCAGCTCGCACGGCAGCTCGCCGGGCGTCGTCTCATGGCGCATGGGTCACGGAGGGTATCGTCAAATAAGCGGAACGTACAATCCGGGCGCGTGGCCAGGGGGCGGTCGCGGGCGGCACCGGCCCGCAACGCGGTACGGAGCGTGCTGCCCGTCGCGATAAGGTCGGTATCTGTATCGGTACCTGGTTGGCGCGGTGGATCCGAGGGAGTGGCAACGTGTCCGGTGGAGAGGTGGCCGGCCTCATCGTGGCCGTCTTCTGGGCGATCCTGGTGTCGTTCCTCGCCGTGGCACTCGTACGGCTCGCCCAGGCGCTCCGTCAGGCCACCCGCCTGGTGGCGGAGGTGACCGACCAGGCCGTGCCGCTGCTCGGCGAGGCCTCCGCGGCGGTCCGCGAGGCGCACGCCCAGCTGGCCCGCGTGGACACCATCACCTCCGACGTCGCCGAGGTGACCGCCAACGCCTCCGCCCTGTCCACGACCGTCGCCTCCACCTTCGGAGGCCCCCTCGTGAAGGTCGCGGCCTTCGGTTACGGCGTGCGGCGTGCGGTCACCCTCCAGACCAAGGGCGCCGGCAAGAAGCGCACCGTGGTCGTCGGCCGGACGCTCCCGTCCGCCCGCAGCCGTAAACCAAGGGGCTGACCCGCATGTTCCGTCGTGCCTTCTGGTTCACCGCCGGTGCCGCCGCCGGGGTGTGGGCCACCAACAAGGTCCATCGCAAGATCCGCAGCCTGACTCCCGAGAGCCTCGCGGCGAAGGCGGCCGACAAGGCCCTGGAGGCCGGGGACCGGCTGCGCACCTTCGCGCAGGACGTCCGCGCCGGCATGGCCGAGCGCGAGGGCCAGCTGAACGACGCACTGGGCCGCACGGCCCCCGACCTCGACATGCCGGCCCCGCGGCCGGCGATCTCGTACCACCACCGGAAGGACGAACACTGATGGAGTCGGCAGAAATCCGCCGCCGCTGGCTGCGTTTCTTCGAGGAGCGCGGGCACACCGTCGTGCCCTCGGCGTCGCTCATCGCCGACGACCCGACGCTCCTTCTGGTGCCCGCGGGCATGGTTCCGTTCAAGCCCTACTTCCTGGGCGAGGTCAAGCCGCCCTTCCCGCGCGCCACCAGCGTGCAGAAGTGCGTCCGCACGCCCGACATCGAAGAGGTCGGCAAGACCACGCGCCACGGCACCTTCTTCCAGATGTGCGGCAACTTCTCCTTCGGCGACTACTTCAAGGAAGGCGCCATCAAGTTCGCCTGGGAGCTGCTCACCAGCTCCGTGGCGGACGGCGGTTACGGCCTCGACCCCGAGCGGCTGTGGATCACCGTCTACAAGGACGACGACGAGGCCGAGCAGATCTGGCGCGACGTCGTGGGCGTGCCCGCCGAGCGCATCCAGCGCCTGGGCATGAAGGACAACTTCTGGTCCATGGGCGTCCCCGGCCCCTGCGGCCCCTGCTCCGAGATCAACTACGACCGCGGCCCCGAGTTCGGCGTCGAGGGCGGCCCGGCCGTCAACGACGAGCGGTACGTGGAGATCTGGAACCTGGTCTTCATGCAGTACGAGCGCGGGGAGGGCAGCGGCAAGGAGGAGTTCCCGATCCTCGGCGACCTGCCCGCCAAGAACATCGACACCGGCCTCGGTCTCGAGCGTCTCGCCATGATCCTGCAGGACGTGCAGAACATGTACGAGACCGACACCCTGCGGGCCGTCATCGACAAGGCCACCGAACTCACCGGCGTCGCCTACGGTGCCGCCCACGAGTCCGACGTCTCGCTGCGCGTCGTCGCCGACCACATGCGCACCTCCGTCATGCTCATCGGCGACGGCGTCACCCCCGGCAACGAGGGCCGCGGCTACGTGCTGCGCCGCATCATGCGCCGCGCCATCCGCAACATGCGGCTGCTCGGCGCCGCGGACGCGGTGGTCGGCGAACTCGTGGACACCGTCATCAAGACGATGGGCCAGCAGTACCCGGAGCTCGTCGAGGACCGCAAGCGCATCGAGACGGTCGCCCTCGCCGAGGAGACCCGCTTCCTCAAGACGCTGAAGGCCGGCACCAATGTGCTGGACACCGCCGTCACCGAGGCCAAGTCCGCCGGTTCCGGCGTGCTCTCCGGCGACAAGGCCTTCCTGCTCCACGACACCTGGGGCTTCCCGATCGACCTCACCCTCGAAATGGCCGCCGAGCAGGGCCTTTCGGTGGACGAGGACGGCTTCCGCCGCCTGATGAAGGAGCAGCGGGACCGCGCCAAGGCGGACGCCCTGGTGAAGAAGAGCGGCCATGTCGACATGTCGGCGTACCGCTCCATCGCCGACGCGGCCGGCAGCACCCTCTTCACCGGCTACACCGACAACGAGGGCGAGGCCAGCGTCGTCGGCCTGCTGGTCGACGGCGTGCCGTCGCCGGCCGCCAACGAGGGCGACGAGGTCGAGGTCATCCTCGACCGCACCCCCTTCTACGCCGAGGGCGGCGGCCAGCTCGCCGACACCGGCCGCATCCGCACCGACTCCGGCGCCGTCATCGAGGTCCGCGACGTGCAGCAGCCCGTGCCGGGCGTGACCGTGCACAAGGGCAGCGTCCAGGTCGGCGAGGTGACGGTCGGCTCCGGCGCCTTCGCCAGGATCGACCTCGGCCGCCGCCGGGCCATCGCCCGCGCCCACAGCGCCACCCACCTCACCCACCAGGCGCTGCGCGACGCCCTCGGCCCCACGGCCGCCCAGGCCGGTTCCGAGAACTCCCCGGGCCGCTTCCGCTTCGACTTCGGCTCGCCGGCCGCCGTGCCGGGCAGCGTCCTGACGGACGTCGAGCAGAAGATCAACGCGGTGCTCGCCCGTGAGCTGGACGTCACGGCCGAGATCATGAGCATCGACGAGGCCAAGAAGGCGGGCGCCATCGCCGAGTTCGGCGAGAAGTACGGCGAGCGGGTGCGCGTCGTGACGATCGGCGACTACTCCAAGGAGCTCTGCGGCGGCACGCACGTCCACAACACCGCGCAGCTGGGTCTGGTGAAGCTGCTCGGCGAGTCCTCGATCGGTTCGGGCGTGCGCCGGGTCGAGGCCCTGGTCGGCGTGGACGCGTACAACTTCCTCGCCCGCGAGCACACGGTCGTCGCCCAGCTCCAGCAGCTGGTCAAGGGCCGTCCGGAGGAGCTCCCGGAGAAGATCTCCGGCATGCTCGCCAAGCTCAAGGAGGCCGAGAAGGAGATCGAACGCTTCCGCGCCGAGAAGGTCCTGCAGGCCGCCGCCGGCCTCGCCGACTCCGCCCAGGACGTCAAGGGCGTGGCCCTGGTCACCGGCCAGGTACCGGACGGAACCGGCGCCGACGACCTGCGCAAGCTCGTGCTGGACGTCCGCCAGCGGATCGGCGGCGGCCGCGCCGCCGTCGTGGCCCTGTTCGCCGTCGCGGGTGACCGTCCGCTGACCGTCATCGCCACCAACGAGGCGGCGCGTGAGCGCGGCCTGAAGGCCGGCGAGCTGGTCCGTGCCGCCGCCAAGACCCTCGGCGGCGGTGGCGGCGGCAAGCCGGACGTCGCCCAGGGCGGAGGCCAGAACGCGGACGCGGTCGGCGAGGCCGTCGCCGCCGTGCAGCGACTGGTCGCCGAGACGGTCTGAGGCCGGCGATGCGCAGAGGTCGCAGGATCGCGATCGACGTCGGGGACGCCCGCATCGGGGTCGCCTCGTGCGACCCCGACGGGCTGATCGCCACACCCGTCGAGACGGTGCCCGGCCGGGACGTCCCGGCCGCGCGCCGTCGCATCGCGGAGATCGTCGAGGAGTACGACCCGATCGAGGTGCTGGTCGGCCTGCCCCGCTCGCTCAACGGGCGGGAGGGGCAGGCCGCGGCCAAGGCCCGCGGCTTCGCCGAGGATGTGGCGAAGATCATCTCCCCCGTCCCGGTGCGCCTGGTGGACGAGCGGATGACGACCGTCACCGCGACGCAGGGCCTGCGCGCATCGGGCGTCAAGGCGAAGAAGGGACGTTCCGTCGTCGACCAGGCGGCGGCCGTGGTCATCCTGCAGAGCGCGCTCGAGACCGAACGGGTGTCTGGTAAAGAGCCGGGCGAGAGCGTCGAACCGTTTATCTGATCGCGGTACGGTAACGTTCCGCGCAGCACGGCGGCTCCACTGCTGGATCCGTGGGTGCCGACGGACCGGGACCGTCCCGCCCGCGCCATCAGCGCCGGCCTGCTGCCGCCTCGCGAACCGAACCGTAGGGGATCGATGACTGACTATGGCCGGAGCCCTGGCTCCGAAGCATGGCACCCCGAAGACCCTCTCTTCGGCGACCAGTGGGCACAGCAGCAGCATTCCGAGCAACAACAGCACCAGCAGCAACAGCAGTATTCCCAGTACCAGCAGCAGCAACCCCAGCATCAGCAGCAACCCCAGCATCAGCAGCAACCTCAGCACCAGCAGCATCAGCAGAACCCGCAGTACCAGCAGCAGGCCGGCTGGGACCCCTACGGCAACACCGGTCAGCAGCAGCAGTACCCGTATGACCCCCAACAGCAGCAGTACGACTCCTGGGGCGCCCCGGCGGGCTACGGCCACGACGGCTACGGCGGCCAGCAGCAGCCCGACTACTACGGGCAGGGCGGTTACCCGCCCCCGCAGCGGCCCGACCAGCGCTACCCGGAGCAGCAGCCCCAGTACCAGCAGCCGCCGCAGCAACAACAGCCGCCGCAGCAGCAACAACAGCCACAGCAGTTGCAGCAGCCGCAGCAGCGCCCCCAGCGCTCCCGTCCGGCCGAGCAGGACGCCCCGCTCTGGGACGACGAGGCGGGTGCCGCCGACGACCATTCCTTCTTCTCCGGCTCGGACGACGACGAGGACGACGAGCCGCAGTCGGCCCGCAGCGAGCGGCGCGGACGCTCGGGCAAGGGCGGCAGCGCCGGGAAGGCCGGGAAGGGCGGCAAGAAGCGCCGCTCGGGCATGGCGTGCCTGGTCGTGCTGGTCGTCCTCGGCGGTGGCGTCGCCGGCATCGGCTGGTTCGGCTACCGCTACTACCAGAGCAACTTCGGCCCGCCGCCGGACTTCGCGGGCAAGGGCAGCGGCGAGGTCCAGGTCGAGATCCCGCAGGGCGCGACCGGCATCCAGATCGGCAACATCCTCAAGAAGGCCGGCGTGGTCAAGAGCGTCGACGCCTTCACGGCCGCCGTCAGCAAGGACCCGGAGGGCAACTCCATCCAGGCGGGCGTCTACGTGCTGCACAAGGAGATGGCCGCGTCCAGCGCCGTCACGATGATGCTCGACCCGAAGTCGCAGAACGTCCTGGTCATCGCCGAAGGTCTGCGCGACGTGCAGATCTACGCGATCGTCGACGCCAAACTGGGGCTCGACAAGGGCACCACCGCCAAGGTCGCCAAGGACCAGGCCGGCAAGCTCGGGCTGCCCGACTGGGCGAACGACAGCGACGACATCAAGGATCCGCTGGAGGGCTTCCTCTGGCCGACCCGGTACAGCGTCGGCAAGGACACCAAGCCCGTCGAGCTGCTGCGCAGCATGGTCGCCAACTCCAAGAAGCAGTACGCCAAGTACGACGTCGAGGCGAAGGCCGAGAAGCTGGGGCTGGAGTCGCCGCTGCAGGTCGTCACCCTGGCCAGCCTGGTGCAGGCCGAGGGCAAGTCCTCCGAGGACTTCAGGAAGATGTCGCGGGTCGTCTACAACCGCCTCAAGCCGACCAACACCGAGACCAACGGCAAGCTCGAGTTCGACTCGACGTACAACTACCTGAAGAACCAGAGCGAGATCAACCTCTCGCTCAAGGAGCTCCGCACCTACGACGACCCCTACAACACGTACTACTACCGGGGGCTCCCGCCGGGACCGATCGGTAACCCCGGCGCGAAGGCGCTGGCCGCGGCCATGGACCCCGAACCGGGCAAGTGGTATTACTTCATCTCCCTCGACGGGCACAAGACCGAGTTCACGGAGACGCTCGCCGAGCACGACAAGCTCGCCAGGGAGTTCGACAGGAAGCACAACGGCTGAGACGCCACCAGCGGGGCGCCGCACGGAGAACCTCCCGTGCGGCGCCCCGTGCTGTCCGGCCCCCGGCCGATCTTGAGGCCGTAGACTCGACCGCCGGCCGACACCGGCCGACGAGACCGCCGGACGACACGGAGCCGAGGGGACCAGCCCATGACGAACAGCCCGCGGGAGGACGCGCGTGCCTAGGGCCGCGGTCCTCGGATCGCCGATCGCGCACTCCCTCTCCCCGGTGCTGCACCGCGCCGCCTACGCGGGTCTGGGCCTGGCCGACTGGACGTACGACCGCTACGAGGTCGACGAGGCCGCGCTGCCCGGCTTCCTGGACGGGCTGGCCGGCCTGCCGGGCGGCGGACGCTGGGCCGGGCTGTCGCTGACCATGCCGCTCAAGCGGGCGGTCATCCCGCTGCTGGACGAGGTCAGCGAGACAGCCTCCGCCGTCGAGGCCGTCAACACGCTGGTCCTCACCGCGGACGGACGCCGCGTGGGCGACAACACCGACATCCCCGGGATGGTGGCGGCGCTGCGCGAGCGCGGCGTCGGACGCGTCGGCTCCGCCGCCGTCCTCGGTGCCGGGGCGACCGCCTCCTCCGCGCTGGCCGCGCTGGCGCAGATCTGCGACGGCGAGGTCACCGCGTACGTGCGCAGCGACACCCGCGCCGGCGAGATGCGGCAGTGGGGCGAGCGGCTCGGCGTGGCGGTGCGGACGGCCGCCTGGGAGGACGCCGCCGAGGCGCTTTCGGCGCCCCTGGTGATTTCCACGACGCCGGCCGGCACCGCCGACGCGCTGGCCGCCGCCGTCCCGGAGCGGCCCGGCACCCTCTTCGACGTGCTGTACGACCCCTGGCCCACCGCTCTGGCGTCCGCCTGGGCGGGCCGCGGCGGGTCAGTCGTCGGAGGGCTGGACCTGCTGGTGCACCAGGCGGTGCTGCAGGTGGAGCTGATGACCGGCCGCGGACCGGCCCCGCTGGCGGCCATGCGGGCGGCCGGCGAGGCGGCGCTGCACCGCTCCTGAACGGGCCGGAGGTGTCCACGGAGCTGTCCGCCCAGCGGACCGCGCCCCGGCTCCGCCGCCGGACGTGAAAGGATCGGTTTACGCACGGATGGTCCGGTCCGCCTCGCCGCGGCCCGGGCGATGATGAAGGAGCGAGCACCGTTGAGCAGGTTGCGCTGGCTGACCGCGGGGGAGTCGCACGGCCCCGCACTCGTCGCGACGCTGGAGGGTCTGCCCTCCGGCGTGCCGATCACCACCGAGATGGTGGCGGACCACCTCGCGCGGCGGCGGCTCGGCTACGGCCGCGGTGCCCGCATGAAGTTCGAGCAGGACCAGGTCACCTTCCTCGGCGGGGTGCGCCACGGGCTCACCCTCGGCTCCCCGGTCGCGGTCATGGTCGGGAACACCGAGTGGCCCAAGTGGGAGCAGGTCATGGCGGCCGACCCGGTGGACCCCGAGATCCTCGCCGGGCTCGCCCGCAACGCCCCGCTGACCCGGCCGCGCCCCGGCCACGCCGACCTCGCCGGCATGCAGAAGTACGGCTTCGACGAGGCCCGGCCGGTCCTGGAGCGGGCGTCCGCCCGTGAGACCGCCGCGCGGGTCGCGCTCGGCGCCGTGGCCCGCTCCTACCTCAAGGAGACGGCCGGCATCGAGATCGTCTCCCACGTCGTGGAGCTCGCCGCGGCCAAGGCCCCGTACGGCGTCTACCCCACCCCGGCCGACGTCGAGCGGCTCGACGCCGACCCCGTGCGCTGCCTGGACGCCGACGCGAGCAAGCGGATGGTCGCCGAGATCGACCAGGCCCACAAGGACGGCGACACCCTCGGCGGGGTCGTCGAGGTGCTCGCCTACGGCGTGCCCGTCGGCCTCGGCAGCCACGTGCACTGGGACCGCCGGCTGGACGCCCGGCTGGCCGCCGCCCTCATGGGCATCCAGGCCATCAAGGGCGTCGAGGTCGGCGACGGCTTCGAGCTCGCCCGCGTGCCCGGCTCCAAGGCGCACGACGAGATCGTCTCCACCGAGGACGGCATCCGCCGCTCCACCGGCCGCTCCGGCGGCACCGAGGGCGGCCTGAGCACCGGGGAGCTGCTGCGGGTGCGGGCCGCGATGAAGCCCATCGCCACCGTGCCGCGCGCCCTGGCCACCGTGGACGTGACCACCGGCGAGGCCACCGCGGCCCACCACCAGCGCTCCGACGTCTGTGCCGTCCCGGCCGCGGGCATCGTCGCCGAGGCGATGGTGGCCCTGGTGCTGGCCGACGCGGTCGGCGAGAAGTTCGGCGGCGACAGCGTCACCGAGACCCGCCGCAACGTGCGCGGCTACCTCGACAACCTGGTGATCCGATGAGCGGCCCGGTCGTCGTCCTGGTGGGCCCCATGGGGGTCGGCAAGACCACCGTCGGCGAGCTGCTCGCCCAGCGGCTCGGTACGACCTGCCGGGACACCGACGCCGACATCGTCGAGGCCGAGGGCCGGCCGATCGCGGACATCTTCGTCGAGGACGGCGAGGAGCACTTCCGCGCGCTGGAGGCGGCGGCCGTCCGCTCCGCGCTCGCCGAGCACCCGGGCGTGCTCGCGCTCGGCGGTGGCGCGATCCTCGACGCGGACACCCGCGGGCTGCTGGCCGGGCTGCCCGTGGTCTTCCTCGACATGGACGTCGCCGAGGCCGTCAAGCGCGTCGGGCTCGACACCGCCCGCCCGCTGCTCGCCGTCAACCCGCGGCGGCAGTGGCGCGAGCTGATGGACGCCCGCCGCCCGCTGTACACCGAGGTCGCCCGCGCCGTGGTCGGCACGGAGGGCCGGACCCCCGAGGACGTCGCGGACGCCGTCCTGGACGCACTGGAGCTGAAGAACGCATGACGGAGCACGCCGCACACGCCCCCATCCGCATCCGGGTCGGGGGCAGTGAGGGCACCGAGCCGTACGAGGTGCTGGTCGGCCGGCAGCTGCTCGGCGAACTGCCCGGCCTGATCGGCGACAAGGCGGCACGGGTCGCCGTCATCCACCCCGAGGCGCTGGAGGCCACCGGCCAGGCGCTCCGCGAGGACCTGGCGGAACAGGGCTACGAGGCCGTCGCCATCCAGGTGCCCAACGCCGAGGAGGCCAAGACCACCGAGGTCGCGGCCTATTGCTGGCGGGCGCTCGGCCAGTCGGGATTCACCCGTACGGATGTCATCGTCGGTGTCGGCGGCGGTGCCACCACCGACCTCGCCGGGTTCGTCGCCGCGACCTGGCTGCGCGGGGTCCGCTGGGTCGCCGTGCCGACCACCGTGCTCGGCATGGTGGACGCCGCGGTCGGCGGCAAGACCGGCATCAACACCGCCGAGGGCAAGAACCTCGTCGGCGCCTTCCACCCGCCCGCCGGGGTGCTCTGCGACCTCGCGGCGCTGGAGTCGCTGGCGGTCAACGACTACGTCAGCGGTCTCGCCGAGATCATCAAGGCCGGCTTCATCGCCGACCCCGTGATCCTCGACCTGATCGAGCAGGACCCGGCCGCCGCCCGCAGCCCCGGCGGGCCGCACACCGCCGAGCTCATCGAGCGCGCCGTCCGCGTCAAGGCCGAGGTGGTCTCCGCCGACCTCAAGGAGTCGGGCCTGCGCGAGATCCTCAACTACGGCCACACCCTCGGCCACGCCATCGAGAAGAACGAGCGCTACAACTGGCGGCACGGCGCGGCCGTCTCCATCGGCATGGTCTTCGCCGCCGAACTCGGCCGCCTCGCGGGCCGGCTGGACGACGCCACCGCCGACCGCCACCGCTCCGTCCTGGAGTCCGTCGGACTCCCGCTGACCTACCGCGGCGACCAGTGGCCCCGGCTGCTGGAGACGATGAAGGTGGACAAGAAGTCCCGCGCCGACCGGCTGCGCTTCATCGTCCTGGACGGCCTCGCCAAGCCGACCGTGCTGGAGGCCCCCGACCCCGGGGTGCTGCTCGCCGCGTACGCGGAGATCTCCAAGTAGCCGACCCGTACGCGTTCACCGATTCCGAACGGCCGGGCACCCCTGGGGCTGCCCGGCCGTTCACACAACTGCGGCCGTTGACGGTACCGTTCGGTCGAACCTGAAAGCTCTTGTACGGACGGAGTGGCCTCGATGCAGCATGCCGTGGGTGCGCCGCTGCCACCGCCGCACGGTGGGCAGCAGGCCGGGCAGCCAGGGCCGCCGCCGCAGCCCCCGGGCACCACCGGGCACTTCCCGATGGCCCAGGGAGCCCCCGTACAGCACCCCGTCCAGCCGCCCCCGCAGTCCGCCGGCAGCGGCGGCGCCCCGCTCCCGCGCACCACGCACGGCCCCGTCGCGGTCCTGCTGATCGGCGCGGCGGGCGCCGGCAAGACGACCATCGCCCGGCACTGGGCCGACCACCGGGGTGTGCCGACCGCCCACGTCAGCCTGGACGACGTCCGCGAATGGGTCCGCTCGGGCTTCGCCGACCCGCAGTCCGGCTGGAACGACAACTCCGAGGCGCAGTACCGTCTCGCCCGCCGCACCTGCGGTTTCGCGGCCCGCAACTTCCTGGCGAACGGCATCTCCTGCATCATCGACGACGCGGTCTTCCCCGACCGCCCGGTCGTCGGCCTCGGCGGCTGGAAGCGCCACGTGGGCCCCGGCCTGCTGCCCGTCGTCCTCCTCCCCGGCCTCGACATCGTGCTGGCCCGCAACGCCCAGCGCAGCGGGAACCGGCGGCTCACGGACGAGGAGGTCGCCCGCATCCACGGCCGCATGGCCGGCTGGTACGGCTCCGGGCTGCCCATCATCGACAACTCCCACCTCGACGTGGCCGCCGCGGCCGCCGCGCTCGACAGCGTCGTCACCCGCAGCCTCCAGGGCGCGCCCGCCTGGTAGCCGCCACCCGGCAGCTCTCGACAGGCCGAGCGGCGGCACGCGACGTACGCTCGCCACATGTCCGAGGTGCACGCTGCCCGCAGGGAACGCCTCCGGGACCGGTGCGCGGCGGCCGGATCGGCGGCGGCGCTCGTCTCCCGTCCCGCCAACGTCCGCTACCTGACGGGCTGCGCCCCGCCGGGGACGGTGCTGCTGGTGGGGCCGGGTCCCGAGGACGTACTGGTCCACCACCGCCATCCCTCCGGAGACCTGGCCGAGGGCCGGCTCCCGGACGACGTGCGGGGTGTCGTCCTGTCCGGCCCCGAGGGCGATCCGGCGGTCACCGCCGCCGCGCTGGCCGCGGACCGCAAGGCGGAGGCCCTGGCGCTGGAGGAGCACCACCTCACCGTGGCGCGGCACCGCGCCGTGGGCGGCGCGGCCCCCGGGGTGCGGCTGTCCGACCTCGGCTCGGCCGTGGAACAGCTCCGGCTGGTCAAGGACGAGCAGGAGATCTCCGCGCTGCGGATCGCCGCCGAGATCGCCGACCAGGCGCTCAGCGAACTCCTGGAGTCGATCCTGGTGGGCCGCACCGAACGGCACCTCGCCCTGGAGCTGGAGCGCCGTCTCATCGACCACGGGGCCGACGGCCCGGCCTTCCCCACCTGCGTGGGCACCGGCCCCCATTCGGGTGCCGCGCGGCACCTGCCCACCGACCGGCGCGTCGAGGAGGGCGACTTCCTCACCGTCTGCCTGGGCGCCTGCTACCGCGGCTACCGCTGCGAGGTGGGGCGTACCTTCGTCATCGGCACCACGCCGGCGGACTGGCAGATCGAGCTGTACGACCTGGTCTTCACCGCCCAGCGGGCCGGCCGGGAGGCCCTCGCACCCGGCGCGGCCTGCCGCGACGTGGACCACGCGGCGCGCCACGTGCTGGAGTCCGGCGGCCACGGCGAGGCGCTGGGGGAGACCACCGGACACGGGGTCGGACTGGAGATCGGCGAGGACCCTCGGTTGTCCCCCTCGGCCATGGGTAAACTGGACGCTTGCGTGCCGGTCACCGTCGAACCGGGAGTCCACATCCCGGGCCGCGGCGGTGTCCGCATCGACGACACACTCGTCGTGCGTCCACCGACGGACGGCGGGCCCGAGCTACTCACCATCACGACCAAGGAGCTGCTCGCCCTGTAAGAGGGCGGTCCGCGGCTCCGGGTCCCCGAAGCAGCAGTGCAGGAGATTCCGCAACCGTGGCCACCACGAACGACCTCAAGAACGGCCTCGTGCTCAAGCTCGACGGCGGCCAGCTCTGGTCCGTCGTCGAGTTCCAGCACGTCAAGCCCGGCAAGGGCCCCGCCTTCGTGCGTACGAAGCTCAAGAACGTGCTCTCCGGAAAGGTCGTCGACAAGACCTTCAACGCCGGCGTGAAGGTCGAGACGGCCAACGTCGACAAGCGCGGGATGCAGTTCTCCTACAAGGACGGCGAGAGCTTCGTGTTCATGGACATGGACACGTTCGACCAGATCTACATCACCCCCGAGGTCGTCGGCGACGCCGCCCACTTCCTCCTGGAGGGCTTCGAGGCCGTCGTCGCCATGTACGAGGGCGCGCCGCTCTACATCGAGCTCCCGGCCGCCGTCGAGCTGGTCATCGAGTACACCGAGCCCGGCGTCCAGGGCGACCGCTCCACCGGTGGCACCAAGCCCGCCAAGCTGGAGACCGGCTACGAGATCGGCGTCCCGCTCTTCATCACCACCGGTGAGAAGATCAAGGTCGACACCCGCTCGGGTGAGTACCTCGGCCGGGTGACCAGCTAACCGTGGCCGCTCGTAACAAGGCCCGCAAGCGTGCCTTCCAGATCCTCTTCGAGGCGGAGCAGCGGGGTGTCAGCCCCAAGACCGCCATGGCGGACTGGATCAGGCTCGCCCGGACCGACGACCGGCAGCCGCCGGTCAGCGAATACACGATGCAGCTCGTCGAGGGCTACGCCGAACGGGCGCGGCGCATCGACGAACTGCTGTCGAAGCACGCCGTGGGCTGGACCCTCGACCGCATGCCGGTGACCGACCGGAACATCCTGCGGCTCGGCGCCTACGAGCTGATCTGGGAGGACGACGTCCCCGACGCCGTCGTCCTGGACGAGGCCGTGCAGCTGGCCAAGGAGTTCTCCACGGACGAGTCGCCCTCGTTCGTCAACGGTCTGCTGGCCCGCCTCAAGGAGCTGAAGCCCTCCCTCCGGGAGGAGTAGGCCGCATCACGCTCACCGGGCCCGGAACGCACCGCGTTCCGGGCCCGTGGCGTTTCCCCGGCCCCGGCAGGGGTGGCGCAGCCCGTTCCGGGGCCGGGGCAGCCCGTTCCGGGGCCGGAAACACAACCGCCCCTCGGACGCGGCCTGGCGGCCGTGCCCAAGGGGCGGGACGTTTCTGCTTCCCGAGGGCGTCAGCCCTCCTCGTGCTGCACCGCGCGCCGTGCGTCCGCGTCGAGGACGCCCCAGCTGATCAGCTGCTCGGTCAGGACCGAGGGCGACTGGTCGTAGATGACGGCGAGGGTGCGCAGGTCGTCCTGGCGGATCGACAGCACCTTGCCGTTGTAGTCGCCACGCTGGCTCTGGATGGTGGCGGCGTAGCGCTGCAGCGGACCGGCCTTGTCGGAGGGCACCTGGCTCAGCCGCTCGAGGTCGAGGACGAGCTTCGGCGGCGGCTCGGCGGCGCCGCCGGGCGCGGAACCGGGCAGCAGTTCCTGGACCGGAACGCCGTAGAAGTCGGCGAGCTCGGCGAGGCGCTGCACGGTCACGGCGCGGTCGCCGCGCTCGTAGGAACCGACCACCACGGCCTTCCAGCGGCCCTGGGACTTCTCCTCGACGCCGTGGAGGGAGAGTCCCTGCTGCGTGCGGATGGCGCGGAGCTTTGCTCCGAGCTGCTTGGCGTAATCGCTGGACATATGGCTCCCCGGACGGAAACTCAGTAACTCACTGTGAGGTTACGCAGCGTAATTGGAATCCGTCAAGCCGAATGGTCCACACCGGTCCCCCGGAAGAGCGAGGAATGGCCGGTCACCGGCCTTTCAGCCGGGATCCGCGGTCGATCGTGGTACGGGCGGCCGTCCCGCCCCGAGAGCCGCGCCAGGCGGCCGCCAGGCCCCGCCACGGAGCGCGCCAGGGTGCCTGATACGGTGGAGCCGTACGTTTTGGCGTCCTTTAAGGCCCGTCCCGTGAGGCGGGGAAGGAGGTCCTTTCTCCATGACCACCATCGGTTCCGATCCGGCCCGGTCCGTCCTCGAGGCCCCGGACATCGCGCGGGTCCTCACCCGCATCGCCCACGAGATCGTCGAACGCGCCAAGGGCGCCGACGACGTGGTGCTGCTCGGCATCCCGACCCGCGGGGTCCACCTGGCCCGCAGGCTCGGCGACAAGCTGGACGAGATCACCGGCGGCAAGCTCCCGGTCGGTTCGCTCGACATCACCATGTACCGCGACGACCTGCGGCTGCGTCCGGCGCGCGCCCTCGCCCGCACCGACATCCCGGCCGACGGGGTGGACGGCCGACTGGTCGTCCTCGTCGACGACGTGCTCTTCTCCGGCCGCACCATCCGCGCCGCCCTCGACGCGCTCGGCGACATCGGCCGCCCCCGCGCCGTGCAGCTGGCCGTCCTCGTCGACCGCGGCCACCGCGAGCTGCCCATCAGGGCCGACTACGTCGGCAAGAACATCCCCACCTCGCTGCGCGAGACCGTCAAGGTCCACCTGACCGAGGAGGACGGGCGCGACTGCGTCCTGCTCGGCGTACGCGACGGCTCCCCGGCGGACGAGTAGCGCCCGCGCCGCCCCGTCTCCCGGGGCAGCGCCCTGCCCGCCCGTCCCCGCCCCCGGCCTGCCCGGGAGACGTGGCGTGCCGCCGCCCAGTCCGCCCCCGCACGCATCCTCCGGAGTGAAACCGATGAAGCGCCACCTGATCTCGGCCGCCGACCTCACCCGCGACGACGCCCTCCTCGTGCTCGACACCGCCGAGGAGATGGCCCGCGTCGCCGACCGGCCCATCAAGAAGCTGCCCACCCTGCGCGGCCGTACGGTCGTCAACCTCTTCTTCGAGGACTCGACCCGCACCCGCATCTCCTTCGAGGCCGCCGCCAAGCGGCTGTCGGCCGACGTCATCAACTTCTCCGCCAAGGGCTCCTCGGTGTCCAAGGGCGAGTCCCTGAAGGACACCGCCCTCACCCTGGAGGCCATGGGCGCCGACGCCGTCGTCATCCGCCACCACATGTCCGGCGCCCCGCACCGGCTGGCGTACTCCGACTGGATCGGCGGCAGCGTCGTCAACGCCGGCGACGGCACCCACGAGCACCCCACGCAGGCGCTGCTGGACGCCTTCACCATGCGCCGCCACCTCTCCGCCCCCGGCCGCGACCTGGCCGGCCGCCGCATCACGATCGTCGGCGACGTGCTGCACAGCCGGGTAGCCCGCTCCAACGTGCTGCTGCTCACCACGCTCGGCGCCGACGTCACCCTGGTGGCGCCGCCCACCCTGCTGCCGATCGGCGTCGAGGACTGGCCCTGCGAGGTCTCCTACGACCTGGACGCGGTGCTCGCCAAGTCCGACGCCGTGATGATGCTGCGTGTCCAGCGCGAGCGCATGAACGCCGCCTTCTTCCCCACCGAGCGCGAGTACTCCCGCCGCTACGGCCTCGACGGCCTGCGCATGGCCGCGCTGCCCGAGCACGCCGTCGTGATGCACCCCGGCCCGATGAACCGCGGCATGGAGATCACCGCCGAGGTCGCCGACTCGCCGCGCTGCACCGCCGTCGAGCAGGTGAAGAACGGCGTCAGCATCCGCATGGCCGTCCTGTACCTGCTGCTCGGCGGCGCCGAGCCCGCCGTCTCCGCCCCCGCCCCCGCCCGCACCGAGGAGAACAACCAAGCATGAGCGCGACCCCGAAGACGCTGATCCGCGGCGCGAGGATCCTCGGCGGCGAGCCGCAGGACGTCCTGATCGACGGCGAGACCATCGCCGGGACCGGCACGGGCCTGACCGCTCCCGAGGGCGCCACCGTGGTCGAGGCCGCGGGCAAGGTCCTCCTGCCGGGCCTGGTCGACCTCCACACCCACCTGCGCGAGCCCGGCCGTGAGGACTCCGAGACCGTCCTCACCGGCACCCGCTCCGCCGCCGCCGGCGGCTACACCGCCGTCCACGCGATGGCCAACACCTTCCCCGTCGCCGACACCGCAGGCGTCGTCGAGCAGGTCTGGCGGCTCGGCCGCGAGCACGGCTACTGCGACGTCCAGCCGGTCGGCGCCGTCACGGTGGGCCTGGAGGGCAAGAAGCTCGCCGAGCTGGGCGCGATGGCCGACTCCGCCGCCGGTGTGCGGGTCTTCTCCGACGACGGCAAGTGCGTCGACGACGCCGTGATCATGCGCCGCGCCCTGGAGTACGTGAAGGCCTTCGACGGGGTCGTCGCCCAGCACGCCCAGGAGCCCCGGCTCACCGAGGGCGCGCAGATGAACGAGGGCGTCGTCTCCGGCGAGCTGGGCCTGACCGGCTGGCCGGCCGTCGCCGAGGAGTCGATCATCGCCCGCGACGTGCTGCTCGCGGCGCACGTCGGCTCCCGCGTGCACATCTGCCACCTGTCCACGGCCGGCTCCGTGGAGATCGTCCGCTGGGCCAAGTCCAAGGGCTGGGACGTCACCGCCGAGGTCACCCCGCACCACCTGCTCCTCACCGACGAGCTGGTGCGCACCTACAACCCGGTCTACAAGGTGAACCCGCCGCTGCGCACCGAGGCCGACGTCATGGCGCTGCGCGAGGCGCTCGCCGACGGCACCATCGACTGCGTCGCCACCGACCACGCCCCGCACCCGCACGAGGACAAGGACTGCGAGTGGGGCGCGGCGGCCATGGGCATGATCGGCCTGGAGACGGCGCTGTCGGTCGTCCAGCACGCGATGGTGGACACCGGGCTGCTCGACTGGGCCGGCGTCGCCGACCGGATGTCGTTCCGCCCGGCGGCGATCGGCCGCCTCGCCGGCCACGGACGGCCCGTCTCGGCTGGTGAGCCCGCGAACCTCACGCTGGTCGATCCGGCATACCGTGGTGAGGTGAATCCCGCGGGCTTCGCCTCCCGCAGCCGCAACACCCCCTACGAGGGTCTGGAGCTGCCGGGCCAGGTGTTCGCCACGTTCCTGCGGGGCAAGGCGACGGTCATGGACGGGAAGCTCTCGTGACACCTCTGGTACTCATCGCGGCGGAGGGGAAGCACTCCGCCGAGGTCACCGACTGGTCGGCCCGCATCGGCTGGGTCGTCGGGCTGCTGCTCCTCATCGCCCTCGTCTACTGGCTGATGCGCCAGGGCTGGAAGTGGCGCGGCACCCTCCAGAGCGACCTGCCCGGCCTCCCCACCGCACCCGAGGAGCCCGGCGAGCCCCGGCCCGCCCTGCTGACGATGAGCGGCCGCTACCACGGCAGCACCACCGCCGGTCAATGGCTGGACCGGATCGTCGCCCACGGGCTGGGCGTGCGCAGCCGGGCCGAGCTCACCCTCACCGACCGGGGGCTGGACGTCCGGCGCACGGGCGCGCCGAGCTTCTTCGTCCCGGCCGCCGCCCTGCGCGGCGCCCGCCTCGACAAGGGGATCGCCGGCAAGGTCCTGACCGAGGGCGGCCTGCTGGTGGTCACCTGGGCGCACGGCGACCGGCTGATCGACTCCGGCTTCCGCTCGGACCACGCAGCCGAGCACGGCGCGTGGGTCGAGGCCCTGAACACCCTTACGCACGACCAGGAAGGCGCACGATGACGACCTCCACCCAGCGGCCCGCGAGGGTCCCTGCCGTACTCGTCCTGGAGGACGGCCGCACCTTCCGCGGCCGCGCCTACGGGGCCGTGGGGGAGACCTTCGGCGAGGCCGTCTTCTCCACCGGCATGACCGGCTACCAGGAGACCCTGACCGACCCCTCGTACCACCGCCAGGTGGTCGTCATGACCGCCCCCCACGTCGGCAACACCGGCGTCAACGACGAGGACCCCGAGTCCTCCCGCATCTGGGTGGCCGGCTACGTCGTCCGCGACCCCGCGCGCGTGCCGTCCAACTGGCGCTCGCGCCGCACCCTGGACGAGGAGCTGACCCGCCAGGGCGTCGTCGGCATCAGCGGCATCGACACCCGGGCGCTCACCCGTCACCTGCGCGAGCGCGGCGCCATGCGGGTCGGCATCTTCTCCGGTGACAAGGCGCTGGCCGACGAGGCCGCGCTCCTGGCCGCGGTGCAGGACAGCCCCCAGATGAAGGGCGCCGACCTGTCCGCCGAGGTCGCCACCGACGAGCCGTACGTCGTCCCGGCGATCGGCGAGAAGAAGTTCACCGTCGCCGCGATCGACCTCGGCATCAAGGGGATGACCCCGCAGCGCATGGCCGAGCGCGGCATCGAGGTGCACGTGCTGCCCGCCGGCGCCACCCTCGACGAGGTCTACGCGGTCGGCCCCGACGGCGTCTTCCTCTCCAACGGGCCCGGCGACCCGGCCACCGCGGACCTGACCGTCATCCAGGGCGTCCTGGAGCGGAAGACCCCGCTGTTCGGGATCTGCTTCGGCAACCAGCTGCTCGGCCGCGCCGTCGGCTTCGGCACGTACAAGCTGAAGTACGGCCACCGCGGCATCAACCAGCCGGTGCAGGACCGTTCCACCGGCAAGGTCGAGGTCACCGCCCACAACCACGGCTTCGCCGTGGACGCGCCGCTCGACCAGGTCACCGACACCCCGTACGGGCGGGTCGAGGTCTCCCACGTCTGCCTCAACGACAACGTGGTCGAGGGCCTGCGGCTGCTCGACACCCCCGCCTTCAGCGTCCAGTACCACCCCGAGGCCGCCGCAGGTCCGCACGACGCCGCGTACCTGTTCGACCGCTTCGTGAAGCTCATGGAGGGCCAGCGTGCCTAAGCGCACCGATATCCAGTCCGTCCTGGTCATCGGCTCCGGCCCGATCGTCATCGGCCAGGCCGCCGAGTTCGACTACTCCGGCACCCAGGCCTGCCGCGTCCTGCGCGCCGAGGGCCTGCGGGTGATCCTGGTCAACTCCAACCCGGCCACGATCATGACCGATCCGGAGATCGCCGACGCCACCTATGTGGAGCCGATCACCCCGGAGTTCGTCGAGAAGATCATCGCCAAGGAGCGCCCCGACGCGCTCCTGCCCACCCTCGGCGGCCAGACCGCGCTCAACACCGCGATCTCGCTCCACACCGCGGGCGTCCTCGACAAGTACGGCGTCGAGCTGATCGGCGCCAACGTCGAGGCCATCAACAAGGGCGAGGACCGCGACCTGTTCAAGGACGTCGTCGCGGCCGTCAACGCCAAGATCGGCCACGGCGAGTCCGCCCGCTCGGTCATCTGCCACACCATGGACGAGGTGATCGCCGGAGTCGGCACCCTCGGCGGCTACCCGGTCGTCGTCCGCCCGTCGTTCACCATGGGCGGCGCCGGCTCCGGCTTCGCCCACGACGAGGAGGAACTGCGCCGCATCGCCGGCCAGGGACTCACGCTCTCCCCGACCACCGAGGTGCTCCTGGAGGAGTCCATCCTCGGCTGGAAGGAGTACGAGCTGGAGCTGATGCGCGACAAGCACGACAACGTCGTGGTCGTCTGCTCCATCGAGAACTTCGACCCCATGGGCGTGCACACCGGCGACTCCATCACCGTCGCACCCGCCATGACGCTGACCGACCGCGAGTACCAGATCCTGCGCGACATCGGCATCGCCGTCATCCGCGAGGTCGGTGTCGACACCGGCGGCTGCAACATCCAGTTCGCGGTCGATCCCGAGGACGGCCGGGTCATCGTCATCGAGATGAACCCGCGCGTCTCCCGCTCCTCGGCGCTCGCCTCCAAGGCGACGGGCTTCCCGATCGCCAAGATCGCCGCCAAGCTCGCCGTCGGCTACACCCTCGACGAGATCCCCAACGACATCACCGAGCAGACCCCGGCCTCCTTCGAGCCGACGCTCGACTACGTCGTCGTGAAGGTGCCGCGCTTCGCCTTCGAGAAGTTCCCGGCCGCCGACGCCACCCTCACCACCACCATGAAGTCGGTCGGTGAGGCCATGGCGATCGGCCGCAACTTCCCCGAGGCGCTGCAGAAGGCGCTGCGCTCCCTGGAGAAGAAGGGCAGCCAGTTCGCCTTCACCGGCGACCCCGGCCACAAGGGCGAGCTGCTGCTCGCCGCCGTACGCCCCACCGACGGCCGGATCAACACGGTCATGCAGGCGATCCGGGCGGGCGCCACCCCGCAGGAGGTCTTCGACGCCACGAAGATCGACCCCTGGTTCGTCGACCAGCTCTTCCTGATCAAGGAGATCGCCGACGAGCTGGCGGCCGCCGACAAGCTCGACCCCGAGCTGCTCGCCGAGGCCAAGCGCTACGGCTTCTCCGACGCCCAGCTCGCCGCGATCCGCGGCCTGCGCGAGGACGTCGTCCGCGAGGTCCGGCACGCGCTGGGTGTACGGCCGGTCTACAAGACGGTCGACACCTGCGCCGCCGAGTTCGCCGCCCGCACCCCGTACTTCTACTCGTCCTACGACGAGGAGAGCGAGGTCGCCCCGCGCGAGAAGCCCGCGGTGATCATCCTGGGCTCGGGCCCGAACCGCATCGGCCAGGGCATCGAGTTCGACTACTCGTGCGTGCACGCCTCCTTCGCGCTGAGCGCCGCCGGCTACGAGACCGTCATGGTCAACTGCAACCCCGAGACCGTCTCCACCGACTACGACACCTCCGACCGGCTCTACTTCGAGCCGCTCACCCTGGAGGACGTCCTGGAGATCGTGCACGCCGAGCAGCAGGCCGGCCCCGTGGCGGGCGTCGTCGTCCAGCTCGGCGGCCAGACCCCGCTCGGCCTCGCGCAGGCGCTGAAGGACAACGGCGTGCCGGTCGTCGGCACCTCGCCCGAGGCGATCCACCTCGCCGAGGACCGCGGCGCCTTCGGCCGCGTCCTGGACCGGGCGGGCCTGCCCGCCCCCAAGCACGGCACGGCCACCACCTTCGAGGAGGCCAAGGCCATCGCCGACGAGATCGGCTACCCGGTCCTGGTGCGCCCCTCGTACGTGCTCGGCGGCCGCGGCATGGAGATCGTCTACGACGAGACCCGCCTCGCCTCCTACATCGCCGAGTCCACCGAGATCGGCCCGGACCGCCCGGTGCTGGTCGACCGCTTCCTCGACGACGCCATCGAGATCGACGTCGACGCGCTCTACGACGGCCACGAGCTCTACCTGGGCGGCGTCATGGAGCACATCGAGGAGGCCGGCATCCACTCCGGCGACTCCGCGTGCGCGCTGCCCCCGATCACCCTCGGCGGCCACGACGTCAAGCGGCTGCGCGCCTCCACCGAGGCGATCGCCAAGGGCGTCGGCGTCCAGGGCCTGATCAACATCCAGTTCGCCCTGGCCGGGGACATCCTCTACGTGCTGGAGGCCAACCCGCGGGCCTCCCGCACCGTCCCCTTCACCTCCAAGGCGACGGCGGTCCCGCTGGCCAAGGCGGCCGCGCGCATCTCGCTCGGCGCCACCATCGCCGAGCTGCGCGCCGAGGGACTGCTCCCGGCGCACGGCGACGGCGGCACCCTGCCGCTGGACGCGCCGATCTCCGTCAAGGAGGCCGTGCTGCCCTGGAGCCGCTTCCGCGACGTGCACGGCCGGGGCGTCGACACCGTCCTCGGCCCGGAGATGCGCTCCACCGGCGAGGTCATGGGCATCGACTCGGTCTTCGGCACGGCGTACGCCAAGTCGCAGGCCGCCGCCTACGGCGCGCTGCCGACCAAGGGACGCGCCTTCGTCTCCGTCGCCAACCGCGACAAGCGCGCGCTGATCTTCCCGGCCCGCGCGCTGGTCGAGCACGGCTTCGAGCTGCTGGCCACCTCCGGCACCGCCGAGGTGCTCAAGCGCAACGGCATCGAGGCCACCGTGGTGCGCAAGAAGAGCGAGGGCACCGGCCCCAACGGCGAGCCGACCATCATCGAGCTCATCCACGAGGGCGCCATCGACCTTATCGTCAACACCCCCTTCGGCACCGGCGGCCGCCTCGACGGCTACGACATCCGCACCGCGGCCGTCGCGCGCGGCGTGCCGTGCCTGACGACGGTGCAGGCGCTCGCCGCCGCCGTCCAGGGCGTCGACGCGCTGAACCGCGGCGACGTCGGGGTCCGCTCCCTGCAGGAACACGCGGAACACCTGACCGCCGCCCGCGAGGCGTAGGCCGAGGAGGGGGACACCGGACCGGTGTCCCCCTCTTCACGAGCCCCCGCCCCGTCGTCCGCCGTGGAAGGCCCCGCATGTACTCCCTGCTGTTCACCCTGTTCTTCAAGCGCCTCGACCCCGAGCGGGCGCACCACCTCGCCTTCGGCTGGATCCGGCTTGCCGCCCGGATCCCGGTCCTGCGCACCCTCGCCGCCGCGCTGCTCGCGCCCCGGCACCCGGCCCTGCGCACCGAGGCGCTGGGCCGCCGGATGCACGGTCCCTTCGGGCTCGCCGCCGGTTTCGACAAGAACGCCGTCGGCATCGACGGGCTCACCATGCTCGGCTTCGACCACGTCGAGATCGGCACCGTCACCGCCCAGCCGCAGCCCGGCAACCCCCGGCAGCGGCTCTTCCGCCTGGTCGCCGACCGCGCCCTGATCAACCGCATGGGCTTCAACAACGAGGGCTCGGCCGCGGTCGCCGCCCGCCTGGCCGCCCGCGAGGCGGTCTTCCCGGCCACGGTCGGCGTCAACATCGGCAAGACCAAGGTCGTCCCGGAGGAGGAGGCGGTCGCGGACTACGTGACCTCCACCGAGCGGCTCGCCCGGTACGCCGACTACCTCGTCGTCAACGTCTCGTCGCCGAACACACCCGGACTGCGGAACCTGCAGGCCGTCGAGCACCTCCGCCCCCTGCTCGGCGCCGTGCGCGAGGCCGCCGACCGCACCGTCACCGGCCGCCGCGTCCCCCTGCTGGTCAAGATCGCCCCCGACCTCGCGGACGAGGACGTGGACGCCGTCGCCGACCTCGCCCTCGAACTCGGGCTGGACGGCATCATCGCCACCAACACCACCGTCGCCCGCGACGGTCTCGGCCTGCGCTCGGACGCCGCCCTGGTCAAGGAGACCGGCGGCCTGTCCGGCGCCCCCCTCAAGGACCGCTCCCTGGAGGTGCTGCGCCGCCTGTACGCCCGCACCGGCGACCGCATCACCCTCGTCGGGGTGGGCGGGGTCGAGACGGCCGAGGACGTCTGGCAGCGCATCCTGGCCGGCGCCACCCTCGTGCAGGGCTACAGCGCCTTCGTGTACCGGGGCCCCTTCTGGTGCCGCACGATCCACCGTGACCTCGCGGCGTTGCTGCAGGCCAGCCCGTACGCCACCCTCGCCGACGCCGTCGGCGCCGAGACCCGGAAGGCAGCCACCCCGCGATGAACCCCGAGCCCTTCGGCGCCAGGCTGCGCCGCGCCATGGACACCCGCGGACCGCTCTGCGTCGGCATCGACCCGCACTCCTCCCTGCTCTGCGCCTGGGGCCTGCAGGACGACGTCGCCGGCCTGGAGCGCTTCACCCGCACCGTGGTGGAGGCGCTGGCCGACCGGGTCGCCGTCCTCAAGCCGCAGAGCGCGTTCTTCGAGCGCTTCGGCTCCCGCGGCATCGCCGTCCTGGAGACGGCCGTCGCCGAGGCGCGGGCGGCCGGCGCCCTGGTGCTGATGGACGCCAAGCGCGGCGACATCGGCTCCACCATGGCCGCGTACGCCACCGCGTACCTCGACCCCGCCTCGTCGCTGTTCTCGGACGCGGTCACCGTCAGCCCGTACCTCGGGTTCGGCTCGCTGCGGCCCGCCCTGGACGCCGCCCGGGCGAGCGGCAGCGGCGTGTTCGTGCTCGCCCTGACCTCCAATCCGGAGGGCGCCGAGGTGCAGCGGTCAACCGCGGCGGGCGGCGCGTCCCTCGCCCAGGTGATGCTGAACCACATCGCGGCCGAGAACGAGGGTGACGTCCCGCTCGGATCGGTGGGCGCGGTCGTCGGCGCCACCCTCGGCGAGGCGGGTGTGGACCTCGCCGTGAACGGGCCCCTCCTCGCCCCCGGGATCGGCGCCCAGGGGGCCACCGCGGCCGACCTCCCCAGGGTGTTCGGGGAGGCGGTGCGCAACGTCCTGCCGAGCGTCAGCAGGGGTGTGCTGAAGCTCGGACCGTCGGTCGCGGCGCTCCGCGAGGCGGCCGAAAGGGAGGTCGCGGAACTCGCCTCGGTCGTCAAGTAGCGGTCAAGACGTCCGGAAACCTGCGCAGATTTGTCCCAAAAGTCCTGGTCGGTTGACGCTGACCAGGACTTTTCTTCTTGTTTGCGCTGACTGCGGCCGCTGGGGCCGCTAGTCTCCGACGAGAGCGCGCAAGGTGCGCGTTTCACGTTGCCCCTGCAGGTGGGGGGCGACTAGGTTCCACACCGGTCCGTATCCGACAGTTCTACTTCCGAGGTGACGTAGGCGTGGCTCTTCCGCCCCTTACCCCTGAACAGCGCGCTGCCGCGCTCGAGAAGGCCGCCGCGGCTCGCCGGGAGCGCGCCGAGGTCAAGAATCGGCTCAAGCACTCCGGCGCCTCGCTGCACGAGGTCATCAAGCAGGGCCAGGAGAACGACGTCATCGGCAAGATGAAGGTCTCCGCCCTCCTGGAGTCCCTGCCCGGCGTGGGCAAGGTCCGCGCCAAGCAGATCATGGAGCGGCTCGGCATCTCCGAGAGCCGCCGGGTCCGCGGGCTCGGCTCCAACCAGATCGCATCCCTGGAGCGCGAGTTCGGCAGCCCCGCTGTCTGACGTTCCCAGCACCCTCCGGGAACCGGGATAATCGCTCCATGAGTGAACGTCCGCGGCTGACCGTGCTCTCCGGCCCCTCGGGGGTCGGCAAGAGCACGGTCGTCGCTCATATGCGCACAGTCCACCCCGAGGTCTGGCTCTCCGTGTCGGCCACCACCCGCAAGCCCCGCCCCGGCGAGGAGCACGGGGTGCACTACTTCTTCGTCGAGAACGACGAGTTCGACAAGCTCGTCGCCAACGGCGAACTGCTGGAGTGGGCCGAGTTCGCGGGGAACCGGTACGGCACCCCGCGCCAGGCGGTGCTGGAGCGTCTCGAGGCCGGCGAGCCGGTCCTGCTGGAGATCGACCTGCAGGGCGCCCGCCAGGTCCGGGACTCGATGCCCGAGGCCCAGCTGGTCTTCCTCGCGCCGCCGAGCTGGGACGAGCTGGTCCGCCGGCTCACCGGCCGGGGCACCGAGGCCCCCGACGTCATCGAGCGCCGGCTGGAGGCCGCGCGGGTCGAACTGGCGGCCGAGCCGGAGTTCGACACCACCCTGGTGAACACCTCCGTCGAGGACGTCGCGCGCGAGCTGCTAGCCTTGATGGGCGTAGTCTGATCTTTTTGCACCCAATCGGAAGGTAGAGCGTGTCCTCTTCCATCACGACGCCCGAGGGCATCATCAACCCGCCGATCGACGAGCTGCTCGAGGCCACCGACTCGAAGTACAGCCTCGTGATCTACGCGGCCAAGCGTGCCCGTCAGATCAACGCCTACTACTCGCAGCTCGGCGAGGGCCTGCTCGAGTACGTCGGCCCGCTCGTGGACACTCACGTGCACGAGAAGCCGCTGTCGATCGCGCTGCGTGAGATCAACGCGGGTCTGCTGACCTCCGAGGCCGTCGAGGGCCCGGTCCAGTAACCGCGCCCAGGCGTCACACCACGGGCCCGGCGGTACGACCGCCGGGCCCGTGGTGTGTCATGGGGTAGTACCCACCACGGGCCAACGGTCCAACACAGCGCGGGAGAGGCGATGGGGAAGCCACAGGTCGTCCTGGGCGTGAGCGGCGGGATCGCCGCCTACAAGGCGTGCGAGCTGCTGCGCCGGTTCACCGAGTCGGGACACGAGGTACGTGTCGTGCCCACGGCCTCGGCGCTGCACTTCGTCGGCGAGGCCACCTGGTCGGCCCTGTCGGGCAACCCCGTCTCGACCGAGGTGTGGGAGAGCGTCCACGAGGTGCCGCACGTGCGCATCGGGCAGGGCGCGGACCTCGTCGTGGTCGCCCCGGCCACCGCCGACGTGCTGGCCAAGGCGGCCCACGGGCTCGCCGACGACCTGCTGACCAACACCCTGCTCACCGCGCGCTGCCCCGTGGTGTTCGCGCCCGCCATGCACACCGAGATGTGGGAGCACGCGGCCACCCAGGAGAACGTGGCGACCCTGCGCCGCCGCGGCGCCATCGTGCTGGAGCCCGCGGTCGGGCGGCTCACCGGTGTCGACACCGGCAAGGGCCGGCTGCCCGAGCCCGCGGAGATCTTCGAGGCCTGCCGCCGGGTGCTGCTGCGCGGCCCCCGCGCGCTGGAGACCGACCTGGCCGGGCGCCACGTCGTCATCAGCGCCGGCGGCACCCGCGAGCCCCTCGACCCGGTCCGCTACCTGGGCAACCGCTCGTCCGGCAAGCAGGGCTACGCCCTCGCCCGTACGGCCCTGGCCCGGGGCGCACGGGTCACCCTGGTCTCCGCCAACACCGGACTCGCCGACCCGGCCGGGGCGGACGTGGTGCGGGTCGGCACGGCGGTGCAGCTGCGCGAGGCCGTGCTGAAGGCCGCGTCCGACGCCGACGTGGTGGTGATGGCGGCCGCCGTCGCGGACTTCCGCCCCGCGCGGTACGTCGAGGGCAAGATCAAGAAGAAGGACGGCGAGGAGCCCGCGCCCGTGGAACTGGTGCGCAACCCCGACGTGCTCGCCGAGCTCTCAGCCGAACGGCCGCACCCCGCGCAGATCGTCGTGGGCTTCGCCGCCGAGACCGACGACGTCCTGGCCAACGGCCGTGCCAAGCTCGCCCGCAAGGGGTGCGACCTGCTGGTCGTCAACGAGGTGGGCGACCACAAGGCCTTTGGGTCGGAGGAGAACGAGGCCGTCGTGCTCGGCGCCGACGGCAGCGAGACCGCCGTGCCGTACGGGCCGAAGGAGGCCCTGGCCGAGCAGGTGTGGGACCTGGTCGTCGCCCGTCTGACCTGACGACACTCCGGGACGGTGCGTGTGGGCTACTGGCGTTCCGCCCCGAGGTGATGCACAGTGTCGCAGGTCACGGCATATCCAAGGTGCAAGATGCCGTGTCCCTGCGCATGAGTCGGACGATAAACTGACCCATGGCCCGCCGGGCGCAGCCCCGCGCGAGCCGCCAACGATCAGCCAGCAGCCGCTGCAACCCCAGGGAGCGATGTGTCCCGCCGCCTGTTCACCTCGGAGTCCGTGACCGAGGGTCACCCCGACAAGATCGCTGACCAGATCAGCGACACGATCCTCGACGCCCTGCTCAAGGAGGACCCCTCCTCGCGCGTCGCCGTCGAGACGTTGATCACCACCGGTCTGGTGCACGTCGCCGGAGAGGTCACCACCAAGGGGTACGCGGACATCGCGACCCTGGTGCGGAACAAGATCCTCGACATCGGCTACGACTCGTCGAAGAAGGGCTTCGACGGCGCGTCCTGCGGTGTCTCGGTCTCCATCGGTGCGCAGTCCCCGGACATCGCGCAGGGTGTCGACACGGCGTACGAGAGCCGGGTCGAGGGCGACGACGACGAGCTCGACCGGCAGGGCGCGGGCGACCAGGGTCTGATGTTCGGCTACGCCTGCGACGAGACCCCCGAGCTGATGCCGCTCCCGATCACCCTGGCGCACCGGCTCTCCCGGCGGCTGACCGAGGTCCGCAAGAACGGGACCATCCCTTACCTGCGGCCCGACGGCAAGACCCAGGTCACCATCGAGTACAACGACGACAAGGCCGTGCGCCTCGACACCGTCGTCGTCTCCTCGCAGCACGCCAGCGACATCGACCTGGAGTCGCTGCTCGCCCCCGACATCCGCGAGTTCGTCGTGGAGCCGGAGCTGAAGGCGCTGCTCGACGACGGCATCAAGATCGACACCGACGGGTACCGGCTGCTGGTCAACCCCACCGGACGCTTCGAGATCGGCGGCCCTATGGGCGACGCCGGCCTCACCGGCCGCAAGATCATCATCGACACCTATGGCGGCATGGCCCGTCACGGTGGCGGTGCCTTCTCCGGCAAGGACCCGTCCAAGGTCGACCGCTCCGCCGCCTACGCCATGCGCTGGGTCGCCAAGAACGTCGTCGCCGCGGGCCTCGCCTCGCGCTGCGAGGTCCAGGTCGCCTACGCGATCGGCAAGGCGGAGCCCGTCGGCCTGTTCGTGGAGACCTTCGGCACCCACACCGTGGACCACGAGAAGATCGAGCAGGCCATCGGCCAGGTCTTCGACCTCCGTCCGGCCGCGATCATCCGCGACCTCGAGCTGCTCCGCCCGATCTACGCCCAGACCGCGGCGTACGGCCACTTCGGCCGTGAGCTGCCGGACTTCACCTGGGAGCGCACCGACCGCGTCGAGGCGCTGCGCCGGGCGGCCGGCCTCTAGGCCCGCCGTCCCCCTGGCCTGACGACGGCCCCGGACCCCAGCGGTCCGGGGCCGTCGGCGTGCGCGGGACGCGCCGGGAACGGGTGTGTGCGGCGGCAGGGGACGTGACCGTGCCGGCCCGTCTGAGACTCCGCCGGCGCCGGCGCACGAGGAGAGCGACGCGTGCTCGCGGGGCCGCCCGGCACCCGGGGCGGGGCCGGGTGTCCGAGGCTTCTGGTAACACTGAGGCTGTGAGCAGCGAGGACGACCGGCAGGTGTCCCCGGCGGCGGAGCCGCACGGGGGAGAGCAGCTCGCGCTCATCCGGGAGACGGTGCGCAAGGCCAAGGAGCCCCGCGCCAAGCCGCGCACCTGGCGGGGGGCGGCGCTGGCCGAAGGGCTGCCGGTGGCCCGCGTGCTGGTCGACAAGGGCCTGCTCCACCTCGACCAGTACTTCGACTACGCGGTTCCCGCCGCCATGGACGACGAAGCGCGGCCCGGCGTGCGCGTCCGCGTGCGGTTCGGCGGCCGGGTGGGCAAGGGCGGCCGCCGCGAGGGCGGCGAACTGCACGACGGCTTCATCGTGGACCGGCTGACCGAGAGCGACTACCGCGGCCCGCTCGCCCCGCTCGCCCAGGTCCTGTCCCCCGAGGAGGTGCTGACCCCCGGCCTGCTCCGTCTGTGCCGGGCCGTCGCCGACCGCTACGCGGGCGCCCTCGCCGACATCGTCCAGCTCGCGGTGCCGCCGCGCCGGGCCAAGGTCGAGGCGGAGCCGGTACGGGATCCGCTGCCGGCGCCCCGCCCGCCCGAGCCGGGGCCGTGGCGGCGCTACCCGACCGGGCCGGCGTTCCTGCAGGCACTGGCCCGCGGGGACACCCCGCGGGCGGTGTGGACGGCACTGCCCGGGCCGTACTGGCCCGAGGAGATCGCCCGCGCCATGGCGGCGGCGCTCGCCTCGGGACGCGGGGCGCTCGCCGTCGTGCCGGACGGCCGCGCGGCCGCCCGGGTCGACGAAGCGCTGACCGCGATCGTCGGCGAGGGGCGGCACGTGCTGCTGACCGCCGACGCCGGGCCGGAGGAGCGGTACCGCCGCTGGCTCGCGGTGAGCCGGGGCAGCGTACGCGCCGTCGTCGGCACCCGGGCCGCGATGTTCGCGCCGGTGGCCGACCTCGGACTCGCCGTGCTCTGGGACGACGGGGACTCCAGCCACGCCGAGCAGCACGCGCCGCAGCCGCACGCCCGCGACGTCCTGCTGCTGCGTGCCACCGAGGAACGGGCGGGCTTCCTGCTCGGCGGCCTCACCTGCACCGTGGAGGGCGCCCAACTGGTCGACACCCAGTGGGCCTTGCCGCTGACCGCGCCGCGCGAGCGGGTGCGCGCCGCCGCGCCCGTGGTCCGTACGGTCGGCGAGGGCGACGAGGCGCGGGACGCCGCCGCGCGCGCGGCACGACTGCCTTCGGTGGCCTGGCAGGTGACGCGGGACGCACTGCAGCGCGGCCCGGTGCTCGTGCAGGTGCCCCGGCGGGGTTACGTGCCGCGGCTGGCCTGCGAGCGCTGCCGCGAACCCGCCCGGTGCGCGCACTGCGCGGGGCCGCTGCAGCTCGGCGACGGGGAGAGCGCGCCGCACTGCGGCTGGTGCGGGCGGCCAGAGGCGAGCTGGCACTGCAAGGAGTGCGGGGGGTTCCGGCTGCGCGCCCAGGTCGTCGGCGCCCGGCGCACCGCCGACGAACTGGGCCGGGCCTTCCCCAAGGTGCCGGTGCGGACCTCCGGCCGCGACGGCGTGCTGGCCTCCGTGCCGGGAACGCCCGCGCTGGTGATCTCGACCCCCGGCGCGGAACCCGTCGCCGAGAGCGGCTACGCCGCGGCGCTGCTGCTGGACGGCTGGGCCCTGCTCAACCGTCCGGACCTGCGGGCGGGGGAGGAGACCCTGCGCCGCTGGGCCGCCGCGGCGGCGCTGGTGCGCCCGGCCGGCGAGGGCGGCACCGTGGTCGTCATCGCGGAGCCCACGCTTCGTCCCGTGCAGGCCCTCGTCCGCTGGGACCCGGTCGGCCACGCCGTGCGCGAACTGGCCGAACGCGCCGAGCTGGGCTTCCCCCCGGTCTCCCGGATGGCCTCGGTCAGTGGCCGCCCCGCCGCCGTCGCCGACCTGCTGGCCACGGTCCGGCTGCCGGAGGGCACCGACGTCCTCGGCCCGGTGCCGCTGCCGATCACCGACCCCGCGCGGCCCCGCCGCTCCGGGGACACCCCACCCGGCGAACGCTGGGAACGCGTGCTGCTGCGTGTGCCGCCGGGCAACGGGGCCGCGCTGGCGGCCGCGCTGAAGTCCGCGCAGACCGCCCGCATAGCCCGCAAGGAGCCCGACCCGGTCCGGGTCCGCATCGACCCGCCCGACATCGGCTGACCGCCGGGCAGCCGGCGAAAGGGGGGAGCGGGGGAACAGGGGGAACGGGGAAAGTCGCTTGACGCCCCGGCCTAGGGTTTCGGGTATGACCAGCAGACTCCGACTGGCGGAGATCACCCCGGACAACGTCGACGCCGCGATGGCGCTCGAGGTCCGCCCCGATCAGGAACACCTGGTGGCGCCCGTCGTGAAGTCCCTCGCGGAGGCGTACGCGTACGGGGAGCGGGCCTGGCCGCGGCTGATCGTCGACGGCGAACGGAACGTCGGCTTCCTGATGGCCTTCTTCGACATCGACTTCTCGGCCGACGGGAGCGGCTCCGACCTCCGCTCCGGTCTGTGGCGCCTCGCCATCGCCGCGGGCGAACAGGGCCGCGGCTACGGGAGGTTCGCCGTCGGGTCCGTGGCGGATGAGGTCCGCCGCCGCGGCGGCAGCCGGGTCACCACCACCTGGCACCCCGGGGAGGACGGCCCGGAACGCTTCTACCTGGGGCTGGGCTTCCGCCCGACGGGGGAGTCCAGCGGCGGGCAGACCGTGGGGGCGCTGGAGTTGTAGCCGGCTCCCGGTCCGCGGGGCCCGCGGCGCACCGGCGGCCCTGACCGCGGTGCGTCCGTCCGCCCGTACGCGCGCCCGCCCCGGCGGCCGTCCTGTCGGCGTGGCGGGCGGCGGGGCGGGCGTGCCCGGGGAGCCGCCGGGTCAGCCCGTGCGCGGGGAGGGGACCGCGCCGGGGACGGCCTCGTCGCGGGCGGCGGGGGCGGTGTGCGCGGGCACGGCCCGGGCCGCCGGCACCGAGGGCACGACCGCCGGGGCGGGGGGTTCGCCGTGCACCTCCGGCGCGGCGGCTCCGGCCGGGGCCGAACGCCGGTTGCCGTACCGCCGGTGGACGGCCTGCTTGGTGACGCCCAGCGCGGAGCCGACGGCGTCCCAGCTGAAGCCGAGGGAGCGGTCGAACTCGACGGCCGCGGTCACCAGGGTCTCGACGCTGTCGCGCAGTTCCTGGGCGAGCCGGACGGTGGGGGCGGGGGCGCGGCCGTAGACCACGAATCCCGCGGACGGCCCGCCCCGCCGGGGACGGTAGACGTTGCCCAGCTGGGTGGTGAGGGTGCGCAGCGCGTCGACCTGTCGGCGGACCCGCTCGATGTCCCGCACCAGCAGGTGAAGGCTCGCCCTGGCCTGGGCGTCGTGAGTTGCGTGTTCGGGCATCAACTGGCCTCTCGAACCGGCTCTTGTGGGTCAAACTCCATTGACCAACGCGCCAGACTCCCGAGGAGTCACGCATAAGGGGCGCATCGAACCCTTCGGGGGGCGTGCGCAGGGGTGCGCGCCCCCACCCCCTCGGCCCATAGACTGGTGCGGTTGCCCTGTCACCGTCCGACCACGGAGCCGTAGCGTGTCCATCCAGCCGATCCGCCTCTTCGGCGACCCCGTGCTGCGCATGGCGGCGCAGCCCGTGACCGTCTTCGACAAGGAGCTGCGCACGCTCGTCAAGGACCTCGAGGAGACCATGAAGGACGCCCCGGGCGCCGGCCTGGCGGCACCTCAGATCGGCGTCTCGCTGCGGGTGTTCACGTACCACGTCGACGGCGAGCTGGGCCATCTGGTCAACCCGGACCTCAGCCTGAGCGAGGAGGAGCAGGACGGCCCCGAGGGCTGCCTGTCCCTGCCCGGGCTGCGCTTCGACACCAAGCGCGCGTACGGCGTCGTCGCCAAGGGCTTCACCATGTACGGCGACCCGGTGACCGTCGAGGGCACCCAGCTGCTCGCCCGCTGCATCCAGCACGAGACCGACCACCTCGACGGCATCATCTTCATCGACCGCCTCGACCGCGAGCAGCGCAAGGCCGCGATGAAGGCGATACGCGAGGCCGAGTGGGCCGGCCGGCCCGCGCCCCAGGTCCGCGTCTCCCCGCACAGCACGTTCGGCCGCGCACTGTAGGGCCGCGCACCGCAGAAAGGCATCCCGCACGCATGAGGCTCGTCTTCGCCGGCACCCCCGAGGTCGCCGTCCCCGCCCTCGACGCCCTGATCGCCTCCGGCCGGCACGAGGTCGTCGCCGTGGTCACCCGGCCCGACGCCGCCGCCGGGCGCGGCCGCAAGCTCGTCGCCAGTCCGGTGGCCCAGCGCGCGGAGGAGGCCGGCATCGAGGTCCTGCGGCCCGCGAAGCCCCGCGACGAGGACTTCCTGGCCCGGCTCCGAGAGATCGCCCCCGACTGCTGCCCGGTCGTCGCCTACGGCGCGCTGCTGCCCCGCGTCGCCCTCGACGTGCCCGCGCAGGGCTGGGTCAACCTGCACTTCTCCCTGCTGCCCGCCTGGCGGGGCGCCGCCCCCGTGCAGCACGCCGTCATGGCGGGCGACGAGGTGACCGGTGCCGCGACCTTCCTCATCGAGGAGGGCCTGGACTCCGGGCCGGTGTACGGCGTCGTCACCGAGGACGTCCGGCCCCGCGACACCAGCGGCGACCTGCTCACCCGGCTCTCGCACAGCGGCGCGCAGCTGCTCGCCGCCACCATGGACGGCATCGAGGACGGCACGCTGGTCGCCCGGCCGCAGCCCGCCGAGGGCGTCAGCCTGGCTCCCAAGATCACCGTCGACGACGCCCGCGTCGACTGGAACGCCCCGGCCCTGCGGGTCGACCGGGTGGTCCGCGGCTGCACCCCCGCGCCCGGCGCCTGGACCGTGTTCGGCGGCGAACGCCTCAAGCTCGGCCCCGTCACGCCGCTGCCCGAGCGCACCGACCTGGCGCCCGGCGAACTGGAGGTCACCAAGCGCGCGGTGTACGTGGGCACCGGCAGCCACGCCGTGGAGCTCGGCGAGGTGCGTCCGCAGGGCAAGAAGCCGATGCCCGCCGCCGACTGGGCGCGCGGCGTCCGCGTCCCCTCCGGGGAGCGGCTCGGCGGCTGACCGCGCCCTCCGCGTACGCTCGAAGCGGGGCGCCACCGCGCCCCGCCGTACCACCGACACTCCCGGAGCACCTTCCACGTGAGCGAACCGTCACGCCGCCGACCGCGTCCCGCCGCCCGTCAGGGCCGCACCCAGGGAGGGCCCCCGCAGGGCGGCCGCCCCTACCGCAAGCCCCAGCGCGACCCCGTGCGCATCCTGGCGTTCGAGGCGCTGCGGGCGGTCGACGAGCGGGACGCGTACGCCAACCTCGTCCTGCCGGCGCTGCTGCGCGAGGCGGAGGCCGAGGCCGTGCGCAAGGGCCGTGCGTTCGACCGGCGCGACGCCGCCCTCGCCACGGAGCTGGTGTACGGCACCCTGCGCCGCCGGGGCACCTACGACGCCGTGATCGCGGCCTGTGTCGACCGGCCGCTGCGCGAGGTCGACCCGCCCGTGCTGGACGTGCTCTCCCTCGGCACCCACCAGCTGCTGGGCACCCGCATCCCCACCCACGCCGCCGTCTCCGCCACCGTCGAGCTGGCCCGTGTGGTCCTCGGCGACGGGCGGGCGAAGTTCGTCAACGCGGTGCTGCGCCGGATCGCCGCACGGGACCTGGACGCCTGGCTGGACGAGGTGGCGCCGCCCTACGACGAGGACCCCGAGGACCACCTCGCCGTCGTCCACTCGCACCCGCGCTGGGTCGTCTCGGCGCTGTGGGACGCCCTCGGCGGGGGCCGGGCGGGCATGGAGGAACTGCTCGCCGCCGACAACGAGCGCCCCGAGGTCACCCTCGTCGCGCGTCCCGGCCGCGCGACCCCGCAGGAACTCGCCGACGCGCTTCCCGCGGACAGCACCCTCCCCGGCCGCTGGTCCCCCTGGGCGCTCCGGCTGGCCGAGGGCGGCGACCCCGCGGCCATCGAGGCGGTGCGCGAAGGCCGCGCCGGCGTCCAGGACGAGGGCAGCCAGCTGGTCGCCGCCGCCCTGGCCGCGGCACCGCTGGGCGACGGCCCCGACCGGATCTGGCTGGACGGCTGCGCCGGTCCCGGCGGCAAGGCGGCCCTGCTTGCCGCGCTCGCCGCGGAGCGCGGGGCGGCCCTGGTCGCCTCCGAGAAGCAGCCGCACCGGGCCCGGCTCGTCGCCCGCGCCCTGGCGGGCAACCCCGGGCCGTTCGAGGTGATCGTCGCCGACGGCACTCGTCCCGCCTGGCGTCCCGGTGCCTTCGACCGCGTCCTGGTCGACGTGCCCTGCACCGGTCTCGGCGCCCTGCGCCGGCGCCCCGAGGCGCGCTGGCGCAGGCGTGCCGAGGACGTCCCGGGCTTCGCGCCCCTGCAGCGCGGCCTGCTGGAGTCCGCCCTGCGCGCGGTGCGCGTCGGCGGGGTCGTCGGTTACGCGACCTGCTCCCCGCACCCGGCCGAGACCCGTGCCGTCGTGGAGGACGTCCTCGGGCGTCCGGGCGCGGTCGCGGCCGAATGGGTCGACGCCCGCCCCCTCATGCCCGGGGTCCCCGACCTCGGCGAGGGCCCCGACGTCCAGCTCTGGCCCCACCTGCACGGCACCGACGCGATGTACCTCGCCCTGCTGCGCCGCACCGGGGAATGACCGCGCGCGGGTGCGGGGGGGGGGGGCGCGGCGCACCCCGGCCGCCGGGTGGCGCGGGGGGGGTTGATGACAATATTTGTGTGGCGAGACCGAGACCACAGGACACAAGGCACACTAG
>NZ_JBEXYN010000053.1:0-57049 GCF_040630935.1 Streptomyces sp. NPDC005722 | reverse complement strand
CTGTTGGTTGGTTTTTTGATTGTTTTTCAGTGGGGGGATAAACCGATGGGGGGGGGCGGCGGGGGGGGGGGGGCCCCGCGCCCGGGCCCGGGCCCGGGCGCGCGACACGCTGCAGGCCTTCGACAGGCTGACCCGGGTGATCGACGGCCGGCGGCTGATCGCCCCCGATCCCCCGCTGCTGATGCCGTTGCGCGACCTGCTCGACGGCGACGCCCGCGGCGCCCTGGAGAAGGAGATCGCCCGGCTCGTCGAGCGGTACGGGCACACCCTGCAGCCCGACCGCCGCTTCCTGCTGGAGCAGTACCGGCTCGCCGACTGCGCGCGCAAGGTCGTCGGGGTCGGCAGCGTGGGCACCCGCTGCTGGATCCTGCTCCTGCTGGGCAAGGACGACGGCGATCCGCTGTTCCTGCAGGCCAAGGAGGCCGAGGAGTCGGTCCTGGCGCCCTACGCGGGCGCGGGGACGCACCGTACGCAGGGCGAACGGGTGGTCGCCGGGCAGCGCCTGATGCAGGCGACCAGCGACATCTTCCTCGGCTGGGAGCGCCTGTACGGCGTCGACGGGCGTCAGCGCGACTTCTACGTACGGCAGTTGCGCGACTGGAAGGGCATCGTGGTGGCCGAGGACCTCGTCCCGCGGACGATGACGCTGTTCGGGGAGGTGTGCGGCGCGACGCTGGCCAGGGCGCACGCGCGGTCCGGGGACCGGATCGCGATCGCGGCGTACCTGGGGGGCTCGGACGTCTTCGACCGGGCGGTCGCCCGGTTCGCCGAGGCGTACGCGGACCAGAACGAGCGGGACCACCGGGCGCTCGTGGACGCCGTCCGCGCCGGACGGGTCCGGGCGGAGACCGTCTGACGCATACGCGGTGGCGCGGCACGTCGTCGGGACGTCGTCACGGGCGCGACGGCGCCGGGCGGGGCGCCCGGCCGGGAGCGGGCGGGCGCCCGCCCCTGAGCGGCGGCAGCGGAGGGATGTCCGGCCCCTGCGGCAGCAGTTCGGCCACCACGAAGGAGACGACCACCGCGAGCACCACGACCGGCACCGACTCGGCGTTGCCGAGCAGCAGCACCACGAGCACCACGGTGCTCACCGGCAGGCGCATCGCGGCGGCGCCGGCCGCGGCCATGCCCGCCGCCATCGCCGGTACGACCCCGAACCCCGGCAGCGGGGCGGCCAGCAGGCCGGCGGCACCGCCCAGGAAGAGCGAGGGGAAGATCGGGCCGCCGCGCAGGCCGCCCAGGCACAACGCGTAGCCGGCGCCCTTGCACAGCAGCACCGCGACGAGGGCGCCGGCCGGCCAGAGGTGCGGGTCGGCGGCCATCCGCGCCAGCGTCGTCTGCCCGGAGGAGGCGACCTCCTCCGGGGTACGGCCGGTGGCCAGCGCATAGCCGGCGGCGCAGGCACCGGCGGCGAGCGCCAGGAGCACGGTGTGCGGCAGCGGCCGGCGGGAGACGAACACCGCGGCGGCCCTGCCGCCGGTGACGATCAGGTGCACGCCCGCTCCGACGGCCAGGGCGAGCAGCACGCCCCACACCACGTCGCCGGCGTCGAGCGTGGGCGGCCGGGGCAGGCCGATGTCGAGGTGGGACGTCTTCAGTCCCGTCCAGCGGCCGAAGCCGGTGAACACGATGTCGCCCACGCCGCTGGCGAGCAGGGCGGGCAGCATCACGGCGAACAGCTGGGGACCGCCGATCCCGGCCACCTCCATCAGGAGGACCCCGGCGACCACGGGGTTGCCGAAGATCGTGGCGATCGCCGCCGCCGAACCGGCCGCGCCCAGCAGCGCGTTGTTCTGCGGGGTCGCCGGCGAGCGGACCAGGTCGCGGAAGAGCAGGGCGAGTCCGCCGCCGAAGGCGATGAGCGGGGCCTCGGGGCCGAGCACCGCGCCCAGCGGCAGGCCGGCGAGGGCGGCGAGGACCACCCCGGGCAGCGCGGACGGGGTGATCCCGCCGGTGTGCAGGCCGCCCGCCGGGACGTGCCCGCCGCGCCCCGGCAGGCGGGTGACGACCAGGCCCACGACCACCCCGGCGAGGGTGAGCAGCGGCAGCGGCCACCACCACGGCGGCGTCCGCAGGCCGAACTGCCCGGGGAGCACCTGCCACAGCAGCCGCTCCAGTTCGTGCAGTGCGACGAGGAACCAGAAGGCCAGGAAGGACACCGGGATGCCGATCAGCGCGGAGAACACCAGGGTCCTGCGGTACGCCGGCCGGCGCAGCAGTTCGCGCAGTTGGTCCGCTTCCTGAGGCTGGTTCCCGGGGTGGCTGATCGCCGGCCTCCTCGCTCGCGAATGGGGCGGAACGGGTGATGTCCGGCGAGACTACCGACGCGGGGCCGCACCGAGGCGCAGGGCACGCTGGACGTTAGGGTGAGCCGACCGCGCGAGGAAGCGCGGCCCCGACGTATCTGGAGGTGCCATGGCCGCCCCCACCTGGGTCGCCGTGCCGGACGACTCCCCCTTCGGCGTCCACAATCTGCCGTACGGGGTGTTCACCACCGCGGACCGCCCGCAGGAACGCCGGATCGGCGTCGCGATCGGAGACCACGTGCTCGACGCGGGCGCCGCCGCCCGCGCCGCCGGTGCCGGGACGGCCGGGCCGGAGGCCGGGCTGCTGACCGCGCCGACGCTCAACCCGCTGCTGGCGGCCGGGCGTTCGGCGTGGACGGCGGTGCGGTCGCTGGTCACCGCGTGGCTGACCGACGAGGCCCACCGGCCGGCCGTCGAGCCGCACCTGCTGCCGCGCGACTCCGTCACGCTCCACCTGGCCTTCGACGTGGCCGACTACGTCGACTTCTACGCCTCGGAGCACCACGCCACCAACGTCGGCCGGATCTTCCGCCCGGACGGGGAGCCGCTGCCCCCCAACTGGAAGCACCTGCCGATCGGTTACCACGGCCGCAGCGGCACGATCGTGGTCTCGGGGACGCCGGTGGTGCGTCCCAACGGGCAGCGCAGGGGCGCCGGCCTCTCGGCCCCGTCCTTCGGGCCGTGCGAGCGGCTGGACTTCGAGGCCGAGCTCGGCTTCGTCGTGGGCGGCCCGACGGCGCAGGGCGAACCGGTGCCACTGGCGGAGGCCGAGGAGCACGTCTTCGGCGTCTGCCTGCTCAACGACTGGTCCGCCCGGGACATCCAGGCCTGGGAGACGGTGCCGCTCGGCCCGTTCCTGGGCAAGTCCTTCGCGACCTCCGTCTCCCCGTGGATCGTCCCCCTCGACGCGCTGTCCGCGGCGCGCGTCGACCCGCCGCCGCACGACGTGGGGATCCTGCCCTACCTGGACGACCGCGGCGCCGGGACACCGCCGCGCGGGCTCGACATCGCCGTGGAGGTCCGGCTGCGGGGCGAGGTCGTCTCGCGTCCGCCGTTCTCCACCATGTACTGGACGTACGCCCAGATGCTCACCCACATGACCGTGAACGGCGCCTCGTTGCGGGCGGGCGACCTCTTCGCCTCGGGCACCGTCAGCGGCCCGCTGCGCGAGCAACGGGGTGCGCTGATCGAGCTGACGTGGAACGGCGAGGAGCCGCTCGTCCTGGCGGACGGCACGAAGCGGACGTTCCTGGAGGACGGCGACGAGCTCGTCATCTCGGCGAGCGCCCCGGGCCCGGACGGCACCCGCATCGGTTTCGGCGAGGTCGCGGGCCGGGTGGTGGCGGGACCGGTACCCGCGTGAATTGACCTGCTCAGGGGTCTGTCCGAGTCCCGGGTCGGCGTGATCTCCTACGCCTGACGGCGCGGCGTCCGGCCACGGCACGCCGCGCCGTCGCGTACGCGCATCCGCCCGCCCGCCCGCCGCGACACGGCCCGGACCCGCAGGGGAGCCATGTCCGAGACGCTGCCCTCCGCACCCGACCAGGACGCCCGCCGCGCCTCCGGCCCGCCACTGCCCCGGCAGGTGCGGATCGGCTACGGCCTGGGGTCGCTGGGCACCGGCACCTTCGGCACGGTGCCGGGCCTGATCCTGCTCTACTACCTCACCAATGTGCTGGCCGTGCCGGCGGCCGTGGCAGGCGCGGCCGTCTTCCTGCCGAAGGCGTGGGACGTGCTGATCAACCCCCTGGTGGGCGCGGCCGCCGACCGCAGCCGGCTGCAGGGCGGTTCACGACGGCCGTTCCTGCTGGCCGGGGCGCTGACGCTGCCTCCGCTGTTCGCGCTGGTCTTCGCGGCGCCGCCGCTGCGCGGGGCCGCGGCCGCGGGCTACGTGGCGGTGTTCTTCCTGCTGGCCGCCACCGCCTACGCCGTCTTCCAGGTGCCGTACGTGACGATGCCGGCCGAGATGACGCAGGACCCGGACGAGCGCGCCCGCGTGCTGGGCTGGCGCGTGGGGTTCCTCGGGGTGGCGATCCTGCTGTCGGGGGCGCTCGCCCCGGCGGTCGCCCACGAGAACGGCGACACCCCCGCGAGCTACCGGCTGATGGGCGCGGTCGTGGCGGTGCTGCTGCTGGTGGGGATGCTCGGAGCCTGGCACTTCACCCGGCACGCGCCCTCGGTCGCCCGCAGCGAGTCGGAGGCGTCGCTGCGGGCGCAGTTGGCGGCGGCCCGGGGCAACCGGCCGTTCCTGTTCCTGGTGGGGATGTGGACGCTGCAGGCGCTCGCCGTGGGCGTCATGCTGGCCGGGGTCCAGTACTTCGCCACGTACACCCTGGGCGCGGCCGGGGCGGTCACCCCGCTGTTCGTCTGCATGATCGGCCCGCTGGTGCTGGTGATGCCGCTGTGGAACCGGCTGGCCCGGGCCCGTGGTGTGAAGTACGCGCAGTGGTGCGCCTCGCTGCTCTTCGTCGCCGCCGCCGCGCTGCTGTCCCTCACCCCGTACTCAGGGCCGGGCCTCGGCTACCCGGCGGTCGCGGCCGTGGGGATCGCCTACGCGGGGCTGCAGTTGCTGCCGCTGACGATGCTCGCCGACACCCTGGCCGCGGACGCGGTCCGTACCGGGCGGCGGCGGGCGGCCACCTTCACCGGGCTGTGGACGGCCGCCGAGACGCTGGCGTTCGCGCTGGGCGCCGGGGCCTTCGCGCTGGTGCTGGCGGTGAGCGGGTTCCGTTCCTCGGACGCCTCGCACCACGCCGACCAGCCGTACTCGGCCCTGGCGGGCATCACGGCCGGCATGAGCGTGCTGCCCGCGCTGCTCGCCGCCGCAAGCCTGTGGCTGCTCCACCGCTACCGCGAGGACCCCGCCGGTCCCGCCCCGCAGACCCCCGTCCGTACCGACCGGCCCGAGGACACCGACGACCATGACCAGTGAGCCCGTTCCCTCCCCCGCCCTCCCGCAGGGCCGTCCCGCCGGCGAGGTGCTGGCGCGGCTGGCCGGGCTGCGCGCGCAGGACGCCCCCACGCGCGGCGGCCGCACCTTCGCGTACGTCTACGACTCCGGGCTGTCCGGCGTGGACGAGCTGGCCGCCGCCGCGTACGCGGAGTTCGCCACCGTCAACGGGCTCGACATGACGGTCTTCCCCAGCGTCGCACGGCTGGAGAACGACCTGGTCGCCGCCGCCGTGGCGCTGCTGGGCACACCCGACGCCCAGGGCACCTTCACCAGCGGCGGCACCGAGTCCATCCTGCTGGCCGTGAAGACCGCCCGGGACCACGCCCGCGCGGTGCGCGGGGTGACCGCGCCCCAGCTGGTGCTGCCCTCCACCGCGCACGCCGCCTTCCACAAGGCCGCCGCCTACCTGGGCCTGGAGGCCGTGGTGGTGCCGGTGGACCGCGAGACCCTGCGGGCCGACGCGGCGGGCACGGCGGCCGCGATCACCGACCGCACGGCGCTGGTGGTGGCCTCGGCGCCCTCGTACGCGCACGGGGTGGTCGACCCGGTCGCGGAGATCGCCGCCGCGGCGGCCGGCCGGGGCGTGCTGTGCCACGTCGACGCGTGCATCGGCGGCTGGCTGCTGCCCCACCTGCGGCGCGCGGGGCGGGACGTGCCGGACTTCGACCTGTCGGTACCCGGGGTGACCTCGCTCTCGGTGGACCTGCACAAGTACGGCTACGCCGACAAGGGCGCGTCCGTGGTGCTCTACCGGGACGCGGAGCTGCGCCGCCACCAGTACTTCGCGCACGCGGGCTGGCCGGGCTACCCGGTGGTCAACCCGACGGTGCAGGGCACCAAGTCGGCCGGGCTCCTGGCCCAGGCGTGGGCCGTGCAGCGGCACATCGGCGAGGACGGCTACCGCGCGCTGGCCGAGCGCACCGCCGCGGCGGCCGACCGGCTGCTGCCCGGGCTGCGCGCGGTCGAGGGGGTGCGGGTGCTGGGCGATCCCCAGGCCGGGCTCGTCGCGTTCACGCTGCTCGGCGCCGACGGCGAGCCGGACCTGAGCCTGCTGCTCCACCTCGCCGACGAGATGCGCGAGCGCGGCTGGTACCTGCAGCCGCAGCTGTCCTTCGACGGGCTGCCGCCCAATCTGCACCTGACGCTGACCCCCGCGGCGGCCGGGCTGGTGGACGCCCTCCTCACCGACCTGGACGCGGCGTCGAAGGCGGCGCGCGCCCTGGAACCGGTGGCGGTGGACCCGGCGATCGCGCAGTTCGCGGCCGGGCTCGACCCGGACACCCTGGGCCCGGAGGAGGTCGAGGCCGTCCTGGCCTTCGCGGGCATGGGCGGCGGCGCCGCCCTGCCGCGCCGGATGGCCCCGGTGCTCGCGCTGCTCGACGCGCTGCCCGTCCCGCTCAAGGAACGGCTGCTGACGGAGTTCGTCGGCTCGGTCTTCCGCGTCTGACGGCCGCGGGCGGGTGGCGGGCCTTTGGCACCCTTTGGCCGGGAAGACCCGGACGGCGCCCGGGACGGCCGCACCTCGTGCGCGTCCGGGGAGTCCGCCGAGCGGGTCGGACCTGCCGGGCGGGAGCCTTCCCGATCAGCGGTCTAGACTCCGCATGCCATCCGCGGCTGGGGAGCCCTGGAACGTCCGAGGGGGCGACATGGTCTGGTCACGGCTGCGTCGGGGGCCGGCGGCGCCACTGCCGCCCTTGCCGGGCGTCTGCGCGTACCGTCGGCACGTCCTGGGGACCGAGCACTTGTCGTTCCGCACACCGGAGACGGCATTGGACGTCGTCGCTGTGCTTGCCGCCGCCGCGGACCCTGAAGCGCAGCAGTGGCTCGGTTCGGCGGAACACGAGGCGACTGCCCACCTGGCCGACGCCCGCATCCGAGAAGCCGTCCTGAATGTGCGTCCCGGTGACCCCGCCTCGCTCCGTGCGGCCCCGTGGACACGGAACATGCTGACGAAGTCCTTCGAGCCCGCTGGAGAGGGAGAGGTTCTCGTCGGTGTCCGCCGGGACGACGGCAGATACGCCGGGTGCATCCAACTGAACCCCGTCCTCCGGGAGATCGGCGGCTGGCTGGCACCCCATGCGCGCGGCACGGGACTGGGCGCGGAACTGTTCGGGGCAGCCCTGCTGCTCGCGCACACCCACTTCGGACTCCGGACCGTACGCGCCGGCTACGAGCCGACGAACACCGCGTCCGCTCGGGCACTCGCCGCCGCGGGCTTCGTCGCCGCCGACGGGCCGCCGACCCACACCCTGGAGAACGGCCGGGAGGTCGACGCGCTGTGGGTGCGGCACATGGCGACGGGCCGGGCGTCACGCTGCCGCGGTGCCCGGCCGTCGGCGCCGGACGAGCCCGCGGGCCGTCCGGCGTCATGACCGCGGCGAACCACCGGCCCCACCCCTGACCACCCCCACCCCTGACCAGCCCCCTGGCAGAGCCCTACCAGGGGCGTCGGCGGCGCGCGCCGCGCGGTGGTCAGCGGTCCCGGCCGCGGGGCCTGAGGGGGGTCGCGGGGAGTTCCGGGGCGAGGAGGCGGGCGCCGTCGTAGCCGTGCACGGTGCCGAAGGCGCTGCCGGTGTTCCACTCCTCGCGGGCCCGGGCGATCTCCTCCCCGCTGCGGGCGACGAAGTTCCACCACATGACGAGCTTCTCCTCGAACGGCTCGCCGCCCAGCAGCATCAGGCCCGCGGCGGAGTCGGCTCGCAGCGGCAGTCCGGTGCGGCCGCAGCCGAGGTAGAGCATGGAACCGGCCTCGACGGGGACGCCGTCGACGTCGGCGCGGCCGGACATCGACAGCACCGCGTACTCGAAGTCCCGCCGCAGCGGCAGCGTCACGTCGGTGCCCGCGGCGAGCGCGAGGTCGGCGCCGACGATGGGCGTGTGCACGGTGCCGGGCGAGGCCGCGCCGTCCAGTTCGCCCAGGACGACCGTGGCGGTCAGGCCGTTCCCGCCCCGCAGCACCGGCAGGTCGGGGTGGTGCTCGAAGGAGGGCTCGCGGTGCCGTGCCGCTTCCGGGAGGGCGACCCACAACTGGGCGCCGTGCAGGAGCCGGGCGTGCTCGCGGGGGGACTCCTCCGAGTGGGCGATGCCCCGGCCGGAGGTCATCAGGCCCAGTTCCCGCGGGCGGACGGTCCGCAGGCTGCCGAGGGTGTCGCGGTGCAGCACCTCGCCCTCGTGCAGCCAGCTGACGGTCTGCAGCCCGATGTGCGGGTGCGGGGGCACCTGCATGCCGGGCCGGCCGGCGATGTCGTCGGGCCCGTAGTGGTCGACGAAGCACCAGGCGCCGACCATGCGGCGGCCGAGGCCCGGCAGCAGGCGGCGTACGGCGGTGCTCTCGCCGAGCGGGACGAGGCGTCCGGTGAGGAGGTCGTGGACGGGCCGCGCGGACACGTCCTCGCGCCCGCCGCAGGTGGCGGGCGCGGGATGGACGTCGAGGTTGCTCATGGCGCGGTCACGTTCACGTCCTCGCGGCGCTGCCCGGGGACGAGCGCGGCAGGGATGTCGGCCTCCAGGCCGCGCAGGTGCTCGCCGAGTCCCTTGGCCTGGGGGTCGGGGCGGGTGGAGGCGGCGACGCCCTCGCCGAGCAGGCCGTGGACGACGAAGTTGAGGGCGCGCAGGTTGGGCAGTTCGTAGCGGCTCACGGGGAGCTTGGCGGTCTCCGGCAGCAGGGCGCGCAGCCGTTCGACGTCGAGCCAGTGGCGCAGCCAGGTGTAGGCGGCGTCGTCGCGGGCCCAGAGGCCGATGTTGGCGTCGCCGCCCTTGTCGCCGGAGCGGGCGCCGACGAGCAGGCCCAGCGGGGCGCGCACGGTGGGACCGTCGGCGGGCCGCCCGGGCGGGGCCGGGGGCTGCGCGGGGACGCGTACCGAGGTGGCGGGCGGACGCGGCACGGGGACGCGGGTGCCGTCCTGCAGCACCACCTCGGGGTGGACGAGGGCGGCGGGGACGAGGGCCGGCCAGTGGACGCCGTACTCGGTGGGCCGGGGCGAGAAGTGCTCCATGTGCAGCCCGGGCGCCGTGGACAGGCCGGTGCCGACGACGGCGCCGAACAGGGCGCGGCCGACCTTGTCCTGGTCGGGGTCCTTGACGGTGAGGGTGAGCCGGGCGCCGGAGGCGGTGGGCTCGGTGCGCAGGTCGTACGTGGCGAAGCCGGCCGGACCGCCGGTCGCGTCGAGCAGGGACGCCTCGGCGAACCGGGCCTTGGCCTCGATGTCGGGGCCGGTGAGCACGAAGGTGGCCGCGTTGCGGTAGCCGCCGTGGTGGTTGAGGCACACCTTGAGGGTGTCGGGGGCGGGTTCGCCGCGGGCGCCGGAGACCAGGACGCGGTCGGGGCCCTGCTGTTGCAGGGTCACGGTGTCGAAGCGGGTGACGACGTCGGGGTTGAGGTAGGCGGGGCGGTCGATCTCGTAGAGCAGCTGGGCGGTGACGGTGTCGACGGTGACCGCTCCGCCGGTGCCCTCGTGCTTGGTGATGACGCTGGAGCCGTCGGGCCGCAGTTCGGCGATGGGGAAGCCGGGGCGCACGGGCCGTTCGATCTCGGTGAAGAAGGAGTAGTTGCCGCCGGTGGCCTGGGCCCCGCACTCGATGATGTGCCCGGCGGTGACCGCGCCGGCGAGCCGGTCCCAGTCGTCGGTGGCCCAGTCGAACGCCCAGGCGGCGGGGCCGACGACGAGGGAGGCGTCGGTGACGCGGCCGCAGATGACGACGTCGGCCCCGGCGCGCAGGGCCTCGGTGATGCCCCAGGCGCCGAGGTAGGCGTTGGCGGTGAGCGGGCGCACGTCCGCGTCGGCGAGCGGGAGTCCGGTGGCCAGGTGGGCGAACGGGTGCCCCGCGCGCTGGAGTTCGGGCAGCCGGTCGATCAGGTCGTCGCCCTCCAGGTGGGCGACGGAGGGGTTCAGCCCGGCCAGGGCGGCCAGTTCGCGGAGCTTGCCGGCCAGCCCGGCGGGGTTGAGCCCGCCCGCGTTGACGACGATCTTGATGCCGCGGTCCAGGCAGGTGGCCAGGACGTCGCCCATCTGGGCGAGGAAGGAGAGGGCGTAGCCCGCCTCGGGGTCGCGCTGCCGGGCCTTCCAGAGCAGCAGCATCGTCAGCTCGGCGAGGTAGTCGCCGGTCAGTACGTCGATCGGGCCGCCCTCGACCATCTCGCGGGCGGCCGACAGGCGGTCGCCGTAGAAGCCGGAGCAGTTGGCGATGCGCAGGGTCTCACGTCGCTGGGTCATGTCCCTCGCCGTCAGCGGTGTCGGTGTTCAGATGTGGGTGGTGGTGGGTGGTGCTCGTGTGCGGGCTCAGGCGGCCGTCGCGCGCAGCGACTCGACGTGGCGGCGGATCTCCTCGGGCGAGAGGTAGATGTCGGTGACCTCGAAGTCCTTCAGCGCGGCCGGCCTGCGGGCCTGGAAGCCGGTGCGGACGAAGTCGTCCCCGGCGACGGCGTTGAGGAACCAGCCCGCGGCGGCGCGGAAGCGGGCGGGGAAGGTGCGCAGCGCGCCGAGGTGGTAGCCGCGGGCGACGACCTGGGCGGGGAGACCGCTGAGCGGGATGCCGAGGGGCTTGGAGACCGCCTCGACCCCGCCGAGGTCCACCACCAGGCCGAGGTCCCGGTGCCGGTACGGCCGGAGGGGGCGGCCGCGCAGCGCCGCGACCACGTTCTCGGCGACGGCCTTGCCCTGCCGCATGGCGTGCTGGGCGGTGGGCGGGCAGACCGCGCCGCCACCCACGTCGAGGTCGGGGACGGCGGCCGAGTCGCCGAGGGCGAAGACCCCGTCGGCGCCGGGGATGCACATCTCGGGGTCGGTGACGAGCCGGCCCTTGACGGTCTCGGTGCCGAGGGTGGTCACCAGGGGGCTGGAGACGACGCCGGCCGTCCAGATGAGGGTGCGGCAGGGCAGCTTGCGCCCGTCGGTGAAGGTCACGGTGTCGGGGGTGACCTCGGCGACGGACACGCCGAGCGAGACCTCCACCCCGCGCTCGCTGACGATCTGCATCGCCTTCAGCCCGAGCTTCTCGCCGAGTTCGGGCATCAGGCGGGGCGCGATGTCGATCAGGTGCCACTTGATGAGGCCCGGGTCGAGGCGCGGGTAGCGCTTGACCGCCGCCGTGGTCAGCCGCTGCAGGACGGCGGCCGTCTCGGTGCCGGCGTAGCCGCCGCCGACGACGACGAACTGCAGCCGCGACTCCCGCTCGGCCTGGTCCGTCGTTGCGGACGCCAGGTCCAGCTGTGCGATGACGTGGTCGCGGATGTAGGCCGCCTCGGCCAGGGTCTTCATGCCGCGGCCGTACTCGGTCAGGCCCGGGATGTCGAAGGTGCGGGTCACGCTGCCGGGGGCCAGCACGAGGTAGTCGTACTCCCTGACGAGCTCCTCGTCGGTGATCTTCTTGATGACGACGGCCTTCGCGGCCGGGTCGACCCCGATCGCCCGCCCGGGTATGACCTCGCTGCGGTGCACCATGCGGCGCAGCGGGACGGCCACCGCCTGCGGGGTGAGCACGCCGGCGGCGACATGGGGGAGCAGGGGCAGGTAGAGCTGGTGGCTCCAGGGCGTGACCAGGGTGATCTCGGCCTCGTCCTGGGTCAGCCGCCGCTCCAGCCGGTGCACGCACTCCATGCCCGCGAAGCCGCCGCCGACGACCAGGATCCTGGGTCGCTTCATCACTCGCCTCCCGTAGGACCGTTCGGGGCCCGATTCCCTACCCGCGGCGTGTGCGGATACGCCTCCGGCCACGCTCGCACACGCCTCGTCGCGGCGCGAACGGAGCGGCGGCGGCCCGTCCCGGAGCGGCACGCTACCGGCCCCGGCGTGCCTGGATGAAGGGTTCGGCGGGACCGGCCCGGGGAACCGGACGCGGGTCAGTGCGCGGGTCGCGCCGTCGCCCGGGGCGTGACCCGGCAGCGGGCGGGTCCGCGGGCCTGGAGGGTGATGCCGGCGCCGAGCGGTACGTCCTGGTCGACGGCCGTCAGTTCGTGGCCGCGCAGCAGCACGGCGAGGGCGAGCACCGACTCCAGCATGGACAGGTGCCTGCCGATGCACGCGCGGGGGCCGCCGCCGAAGGGGAGCCAGGCGTAGCGGTGGCGGGCGGCCTCCGCCTCCGGGGAGAAGCGGCCGGGGTCGAAGCGGTCGGGCTCCGTCCAGTGGCCGGGGTGGCGGTGGATCACCCAGGGGACGACGATGACGTCCGCGCCGGCCGGGACGGGGTGGCCCGCGACGAGGGTGGCGTCGACCGCGCACCGTCCGATGACGGGCGCGGCCGGGTAGAGGCGCATGGCCTCCTTGATGACCGCCGTGAGCCAGGGCAGGGCGTCGAGGTCCGCGGCGCCGGGCACGCGGTCGCCGAGCACCCGGTCGATCTCGTCCGCGGCCCGGGCCTGCGCCTCGGGGTGGCGGGCGAGCAGGTGGAGGGCGAAGGCGAGCGAGGTGGCGGTCGTCTCGTGCCCGGCGAGCAGGAAGATCAGCACCTGGTCGCGGATCTCGGCGGGGTCGAGGGGGCGGCCGTCCTCGTCCCGGGCGGAGGCGAGCAGGGAGAGCAGGTCCTGGCCGTCGCCGCCCTCCGCGCGGCGGCGCTCGATGATGTCCTCGCAGACCGCGTACAGCTCCGCGGTGGCGGCGGCCGCCCTCCGGTTGCGCGGGGTCGGCCAGTGCCGGGGGGTGCGCACCGGGGCGAAGCCGCGCCGCCGGATGTGGTCGTCGACGACCGGCATGCAGCGGCGGACGGCGTCGACGGCCGGCTCGACCGCGCCGCCGAACAGCACGCGGGCGATCGTGCGGAGGGTCAGGCCGTGCATGTCGTCCAGGACGTCGACGGTGCCGCCGGGCGCGGTGCGCCAGGTGCCGGCGAGGGCGGTCGCCTCGGCGGTGACGGCGGTCGCGTAGCCGTCGACGCACCGCGGGGTGAACAGCGGCTGCAGGAGCCTGCGCTGCCGCTGGTAGTCGGCGTCCTGGCTGGTGAGGAGCCCGTTGCCGAGCGACTGCCGGACCTCCTCGTAGAACGCGTTGTCCTTGCGGAAGCCGGCCGAGTCGGTGGCCAGCACCTGCTGGGCGCCCTCGGGTGAGAACACCGCGTACACCTCGGCGCGGAGTCCCGGCGGGCCCGCGGTGAGGCGGACGAGGTCGCCGTGGTCGCGCCGCGCGCGCTCGTAGGTGCCGAGGGGGTCGCGCAGCAGGTCCAGCAGGGACCCGAGGAGCGGCACCCCCGCAGGGCCCGGCGCCTTCGTGTGGGCGGTCGTCATGGTGCGATTGTGCGCCCGGTGCGGCGGCGACGGGGTCCGGGCCGGGAGTTTGGCCCGAACCCGCCCCGGGACCGATCATGGGGGCGCCAGGGGCAGCACGGGCCCGGGACGGACGGGAGGCACCATGGAGGACGCGCCGCGCTCGGCGGACGAACTGCTGGACGTCGTCGACGAGAAGGACCGGGTGGTCGGCCGCGCGACGCGCGGCGAGGCCACCGCGCGCGGCCTGCGGCACCGCTGCGTCTTCATCCTGGCCAGGGACGCCGAGGGGCGCGTGTTCGTGCACCGCCGCACCGCGCAGAAGCTGGTGTTCCCCTCGCTCCACGACATGTTCGTCGGCGGTGTGGTGGGGGCGGGCGAGGCGTACGACGACGCGGCGCTGCGCGAGGCGGAGGAGGAGCTGGGGGTGTCCGGTCTGCCGCGCCCGACGCCGCTGTTCAGCTTCCTGTACGAGGGGACGGGGGCGGCGGCGGGTCACACCTGGTGGTCCCGGGTGTACGAGGTGCGCTGCGATCTGCCGGTCGCGCCGCAGGCCGAGGAGGTCGCCTGGCACGACTTCGTGACGGAGGAGGAACTGGAACGCCTCCTGCCGGAGCGGGAATGGGTGCCCGACGGCCTGGAGGCCTGGGAGCGGCTGCGCGACTGGCGACGACGAAGGTGACGCTGATCAGCAGCGCCCAGGCGCCGAACTTGGCGAGGGAGACCGGCACCCAGCCGTGCTCCTGGTCGGGGTAGCGCCAGGCGCCCAGGTAGGTGGCGGCGTTCTCCGCGACCCAGAGGAAGAAGCCGATGAGGACGAAGGAGAGCGCGAGCGGCATCCGCAGGCGCGCCCCGTCGACGGTGAAGTGCACCCAGGTGCCCGCGGTGGCCCACAGCAGCAGGACGGCCAGCAGCCACCGCGCGTCGGGCAGCCAGTGGTGGGTGAAGAAGTTGAGGTACACCGCCGCGGCCAGGATCGTCATGGCCCGGCGGCGGTAGCCGGTCAGGCCCAGCTCGAACAGCCGCCAGGCGGCGCACACGTAGCTGCCGACGGCGGCGTAGAGGAAGCCACCGTAGAGCGGGACGCCGCCGAACTTGGTGAGCGCGGGTTCGGGGTAGCTCCAGGACCCCAGGTGCACCTTGACGAGTTCGAAGAGCAGCCCGACGGCGTGGCAGACCGCGATGACGGCGACGTCACGTCCGCGTTCCCAGCCGCAGGCCCAGAACAGCGCGCTGAGTGCGACCCCGTAGCAGAGCAGCAGGTCGTAGCGGGCGACGGGGAGCGGGGGCAGCAGCCGCGAGCCGGCCACGCCCGCCATCAGCGCGACGGCGAAGGCGCAGCAGCGCGCCTCCGTCCAGCCGAAGAGCACGAGCCTGCGGATGCCGGTGACGATCGGTCCCATGGGGAGGGGGACACCGCGGGACACCACCGTGGTTCCGGCCACATGCGGCCCGTTCCGGCCACGGTCGTGGGCGGGCGGCGCGGGCGGGCGGGCGGCCCGATCAGTCCAGGGAGCGCAGGGCGGTGGCGACGGCGTCGTCGACGAAGGCCCGGCCGAGGCGGGCCCGGCCGACGACGCGCAGGCCCTGGACGAAGGTGGTGAGGAAGCGCGCGAGCTCCACCGGCTGCTTGTCGGCGGACAGCTCCCCCCGGGCCCGCGCCTTCTCCAGTGCCGCCGCGAGGGCGGACTCCAGCAGGCGGAGGGTGACCGCGACCCGGTCCACGGTGCCGGGGTCGTCCCCGCGCTCGGTGGCGGCGTTGACCAGCAGGCAGCCGCGTTCCGGGTCCTCCAGGTCGGCCTCGACCATCTGCGTCAGCGCGGTGCGGACGGCGGGGCGGATCTCGTCGGCGTTCTCCAGCAGTTCCACGAGTCCGCCGGCGTACTGGGAGCAGTAGCGCTCCAGGGCGCGCGCGTAGAGCTTGTCCTTGGAGCCGAAGGCGGCGTAGAGGCTGCCGCTGCCGATGGAGAGCTCGGTCAGCAGGTCCTGGAGGGACGTCGCCGCGTAGCCGCGGCGCCAGAACAGGTCCATCGCACGGTCGAGGGCCTGGTCGAGGTCGAACTCCCTGGTGCGCGCCATGGCGCGAGCCTACCATTTCTGGATCAATTGTTACACTATGGCGTCCGCGGACCGTCCCTTCACGGCCCCGCCCAGGACGCGCCCGGCCGGACGGCGCTCGGTACTGTGGGGGCCGTGATCAAGCATGCGCGGGCCGCGTTCGGGGCGGTCGCCCTGTGGTTCGCCCCGGCGCGGGTGCGGGCCGAGGGGACGACGCCCGACTACCGCTTCTCGCTCGCCAACGAGCGGACCTTCCTCGCCTGGCTGCGCACCGCCCTCGCACTGGTCGGCGGCGGGTTCGCGGTCGACCAGTTCCTCCGGGACCTGCGCCGTCCGGTCCGGGTGACGCTCGCGGTGGTGCTGGTGGTCGGCGGGGCCATGTGCGCGGTCCGCGCGGTGAACCACTGGGTGCGCTCCGAGCGGGCGATGCGGCGCGGGGAGGACCTGCCGGTCTCGCGCTTCCCCGCCCTGCTGGCCGTGCTGGTGGCGCTGGTGGCGGTGGCGATGCTGCTCACGGCGGTGCTCGGGTGGGCGGGCTGATGACGGCCCCGGGCGGGGACACGGCGCGTGACCCGGGCCTGCAGCCCGAACGGACCCGGCTGGCCTGGCGGCGCACCACCCTCGCCTTCGCGGTGGCGGCGCTGCTGGCCGGGCGCGAGGCGCTGCTGCACGGGGTGTCCCCGGCCGGACTGCTGGGGCTCTCGCTGTGCGCGCTGGCGTGGCTGGCGTTCTCCGTCACCGCCCAGCGGCGGATCGCCGCCCTGAACCCGGCGCGACCCGCCGGAATGACGTACGGGACGGCGTCCTGGGCGCTGCTGTGCGTCCTGGTGCTCGCCGTCGCGGGCGCGCTGTTGGTGTTCCTCGGCCCGCGCTGAACGAGGACGCGGGAAGAGCTTGAAGAGTTCAAGCTAATCATTTACCATCTCAAGCTTTTGAGTACACTCGCAGACATGAGCGCCCCGACCGCCGCGACGACCGCGCAGCCCACCAAGATCGAGCTGCTGGAGCTGCTCGCCGCCATCGGCACCGCCCAGTGGCAGGACTTCGCCGCCGCTGCCGCCCGGCACGGGCTGACCTCCATGCAGGCCAAGGTGCTCGCCCAGCTGGGCGGCCCGGTGCCGATGCGCGGACTGGCCGAGCGGCTGGTGTGCGACGCGTCCAACGTCACCGGCATCGTCGACCGGCTCGAGGCGCACGGCTTCGTCCGCCGCGAGGTGAGCCCCACCGACCGCCGGGTCAAGAACGTCGTGGCCACCGACCTCGGGCGCGAGACCATCCGTCGCGTACGGGACGAGATGCAGGCCACCCACGGCGCCCTGGACACCCTGGACGAGGGCGAGCAGGCGGCCCTCTACGCACTGCTGGAGCGGCTGCGCCCGGTCATGGAGGCCCGCGGCAAGGACCGCTGACGCGCCCCGGCCCGGGCACGGGAACCGCCCCGGGCCCGGGAACGGGGACGGGAGCCGGTCGGCGCCAGGCCGCGCAGCGGGGCGACGAGGGCGCGGACCTCGCGGTCCGCGAAACCGGGCTCCCCCGCGATCACCCGCACCAGTTCCGCGCGCACCGGCCGTCCGCGACCCGCCTCGACCAGGGCCAGCGACTCGGCGAGCGCCGCGGGGAGGTCCGGTCCGTGCCAGGGCTCCGCGGCGTACGCGTCGAACCAGCGCGGCGGCGGGAAGGACGGCTGCAGTTTCGGCTGCGAGTCGCCGAAGTACGACCACACCACCGGGTGCAGCGACACCCCGGCGACGTGCCCGGACGGCAGGGAACGCGCCCAGCCGCCCGCGGTGTTCTGCTGCCAGCGCCAGGTGTTCGGGCTCGTCCGCCGGCGGGCCGTGACCCCGACGAAGCGCAGCTTGCGGCGGATCACCGGCCACGGCTCCCGGCTCTCGCTCACCCAGTCGGCGAGGGCCGCGAACAGCGCGTCGTAGGTGCTGCCCCCGGAGACGAGGTCGACCAGCGCCACCGGGCGGGTGCGGCGGGCCAGGGCGTGCGGCGCGAGGCCGGCCGCGGCCAGGTGCTCGCGCAGCCGGGCCGTGTGGGCGGGTGGCGGTACCGGGCGCAGCCGCAGCGACAACGGCAGGCGCAGCAGGCTCCCTTCCCGGGAGGAGCCCTCGAAGGCGCCGGTCAGCAGGTCGTACATGCTGTCCAGGGAGCGTCCGACGAAGCACAGGTCGGCGCCGCCGGAGCGGGCGAGCACCTTCCCCGCGCACAGGGTCAGTTCGGGCAGGAACCACAGGCGGGGGCGTGCGGCGCCCTCGGTGAGGGTGCCGAGCCGGTCCGGCGGCGCCCCGCCGGGGGCACGCGACAGCGCCCAGCGGTACGGCTGGGGCGGCGGGGCGGGCGGCGGAGGCGTCATGATCCCCAGTGCAGCACCCCGACTCCGCCCCGGTCACCTGGTTTTCGGTGCGCGGAAACGTTCCGCTTGACGTGTCTCGAACATAGAGTCGCCCTGGGCACCACGCGGTGCCGGGCGGGGTGAGGGAAAGGGCACACGGCGGTGAGGTGCGAGCGATGTTCCTGATCACCGGGATCCCCGCGTCGGGGAAGTCGACGGTGGCGCAGGCACTGGCCGAACGATTGCCCCGCTCGGCGCACGTCCGCGGCGACTCGTTCCGGCGGATGATCGTCGGAGGGCGGGCGGAGGCGCTGCCCGGCGACGGTTCGGGGGACGTCGCGGGCCTGACCGAGGAGGCGCTGCGGCAACTGCGGCTGCGGCACTCCCTGGCGGCGGCGAGCGCCGACGCCTATGCGGCGTCCGGGTTCACCCCCGTGCTGCAGGACGTCATCCTCGGCGACGAACTGCCGCGCACGATCGCCCTGTTGCGCACCCGGCCACTGCACGTCGTGGTGCTCGTGCCCTCCCCGGAGGCGATCGCCGCCCGCGAGGCCGGGCGGGCCAAACGGGCCTACGGCGCCTGGACGCCGGCCGACCTCGACCGCGCCCTGCGGGCCGGCACCCCGCGGATCGGCCTGTGGCTGGACACCTCACGCCAGACCCCGCAGGAGACCGTGGACGCCATCCTCCGCCACGTCGGACCCACCGGCTGACCCGGTCCCGGCAAGGGCGCGGCAGGGCGGCGGTCCGCGGGTCAGGGGGCCAGGACGTCCAGTTCGCGCAGCGCGCCGACGCAGATCTCGCGCATCAGGCGTTCCGCGGCCTCCGCGTCGCGGGCGCGGACCGCCTCGGCGACGCGCACGTGGAGGGTGACCGCCTCGGGGTCGGGGGCGCTGAACATGACGTGGTGCGCGGTGCGCCCGGTCAGCACCTCCGCGACGACGTCACCGAGCCGGGCGAACATCTCGTTGCCGGACGCGGTGAGCACCACCCGGTGGAAGGCCACGTCGTGCACCAGGTACTCGTCGAGGTCGGCGGCCCGCCCCGCCGCGGCCATCTCGGCGGCGAGGACGGTCAGTTCGCGGCACTGCTCCGGGGTCGCGGCGGTCGCCGCCAGACCGGCGGCCACGGGCTCGACCGCGGTGCGGAGCATGGTGAGCGAACGCAGCTGCCGGGGCCGATCCGCCCCGGCCAGGCGCCAGCGGATGACGGCCGGGTCGAAGACGTTCCACTCCTCGGTGCGGCGCACCGTGACGCCGACCCGGCGCCGCGACTCGACGAGGTGCATGGCCTCCAGGACGCGTACGGCCTCGCGGACGACGGTGCGGGAGACGCCGTAACGCTGCTCCAGTTCGTCGATGCGCAGCACCGTGCCCGGCGGGTACGCGCCCGAGGCGATGGCCGGACCGAGTTCCGCCAGGACACGGGCGTGCAGACCGCCGTGCTCCGCCTGCCGATCGATGAACCCGTCCATGGGCGACAGCCTATGCGGCCAACGCTTCGTGTGACGATTTGATGTCGGACCCTTGAATAAGTAGTACCTATGGCGTTTCCTGGGGCGGTCACGCGGACGAGGAGGTACCAGTGATGACCGAGGCAGGCCCGCGGGCCCCGCACCTTCCCCTGGTGGTGGTGATGGGCGTGTCCGGTTCCGGCAAGTCCACCGTCGGGGGGCTGCTCGCCGAGCGGCTGGGAGTCCCCTACGCCGAGGCGGACGACTTCCACCCGCCCGCGAACATCGCCAAGATGTCGGCCGGGCACCCGCTGGACGACGAGGACCGGGCACCCTGGCTCGACGCCATCGCGGCGTGGATCGTCGAGCGCGGTGAGCGCGGCGGCGTCGTCAGCTGTTCGGCGCTGCGGCGCCGCTACCGCGACCGGCTCCGCAAGGACACCCCCGGTCTGTTCTTCCTGCACCTCGACGGGTCCGAGGAGCTGATCGCCGCGCGGCTGGCGGCGCGGACGGAGCACTTCATGCCCGCGGGCCTGCTGCGCTCCCAGTTCGACGCGCTCGAACCGCTGGAACCCGACGAGGCCGGCGCCGTCGTCACCGTCGACGGCGACCCCCGGCGGATCACCGACCGCGCCCTGGCCGTGCTCCCCCACTGAGCCCGTCCTCCCCCGCCACCGTCCCCCCACCCCCTCCCCCCACGGAGTAGAAACGTGTCTGCACTCAGCGCCGAGTTGCTGGCCGCGGCCCCCGCGGCGACGGAACCGATCACCAGCGCGGGCGACACCCGCCTGGCCGTCGCCGCGCTCGCCGGCATCGCGGTGATCGTCCTGCTGATCACCCGCTGGAAGATGCACGCCTTCCTCGCCCTCACCATCGGCACCGGAGTCCTCGGTGCCGTCGCGGGCGCCCCCCTCGCCAAGACCATCGCCAGCTTCACCACCGGCCTCGGCTCGACCGTCGCGGGTGTGGGCGTGCTCATCGCGCTCGGCGCGATCCTCGGCAAGCTGCTCGCCGACTCCGGCGGCGCCGACCAGATCGTCGACACCGTCCTGGCCAGGACGGGCGAACGGCGGCTGCCCTGGGCGATGGCGCTGATCGCGGGCCTGATCGGGCTGCCGCTCTTCTTCGAGGTCGGCATCGTGCTGCTGATCCCGGTCGTGCTGCTGGTGGCCCGGCGCGGCAACCACTCCCTGATCCGGATCGGCGTCCCGGCGCTGGCCGGCCTGTCGGTGATGCACGGCCTGGTGCCGCCGCACCCGGGCCCGCTCGCCGCGATCGACTCCATCCACGCCGACCTCGGCACCACCCTCGCGCTCGGCGTGCTCGTCGCGCTGCCCACCGTCGCCATAGCCGGCCCGCTCTTCGGGCGGGTCGCCGACCGCTGGGTGAAGGTCACCCCGCCCGAGCACCTCACCCCCACCCGGGCCTCGGACGACCTGGACCAGCGCCCCGGCTTCGCCCCCACCGTGGCCACGATGCTGCTGCCGGTGGTGCTGATGCTCGGCAAGGCGCTGGTGGACGTCCTCGTGGACGACCAGGACAGCCTGGTCTTCCGGGTCTTCGACGTCATCGGCTCACCGCTGATCGCCCTGCTGTCCGCCGTCGTCCTGGGCATGTTCACCCTGGGCCGGGCGGCCGGCTTCACCAAGGAGCGGATCTCCACGACGGTGGAGAGGTCGCTCGGCCCGATCGCGGGCATCCTGCTGATCGTCGGCGCCGGCGGCGGTTTCAAGCAGACCCTCATCGACGCGGGCATCGGCGACATGATCCTCGGCTGGTCGGACGGCTGGAACATCTCGCCGCTGCTGCTGGCCTGGCTGATCGCCGTCCTGATCCGGGTCGCCACCGGCTCCGCCACCGTGGCCACCATCTCCGCCGCCGGTCTGGTCGCGCCGCTGGCCGAGGGGATGACCGGGACGCACGCCGCGCTGCTGGTGCTCGCCGTCGGCGCGGGCTCGCTGTTCTTCTCGCACGTCAACGACGCGGGCTTCTGGCTGGTGAAGGAGTACTTCGGGATGGACGTCCCGCAGACCCTCAAGTCCTGGTCCGCCATGGAGACCGTGATCTCCGTCGTGGGGATCGCCTTCGTGCTGCTGCTCTCGCTCGTCCTGTAGGCGTCACGGCAGCGGGGCGACGCCTCCACGTCGTCGCCCGTACGCCCTGCCCTGATACGTTCCATGCGTCTGACCAGGGAAAGGCGTCAAAATGTCACAGCTGCACACCGACCATCCGTTCACCGAGGAGATCGCCCCCGGGGTCCACGCCTACGTCCAGCCGGACGGGGGCTGGTGCCTCAACAACGCGGGCTGGGTGACCGACGGGGCCACGACGCTGCTGATCGACACCGCCGCCACCGAGCGCCGCGCCCTGATGCTGCGCGACGCCCTCCTCGCCTCCGGCGCGCCGATGCCCGCGCACGTGGTCAACACCCACCACCACGGTGACCACACCTACGGCAACAGCGTCTTCGCGGAGGGCGCCCGCATCGTCGGCCACACGGCGTGCGTCACCGAGCAGATCGCGGCCGGGCACCAGCTGCACGCGATCTGGCCGGACGTGGAGTACGGCGAGGTGCCGGTGGTCCCGGCGACGGTCACCTACGAGGACCGCCTCACCCTCCACGTCGGCGAGGAGGAGGTGCAGCTGCTGCACCCCGGCGTGGCGCACACCCTCGGCGACACGATCGTCTGGCTCCCGGGGCGCAAGGTCGTCTTCACCGGCGACCTGGTCTTCAACGGCGGCGCGCCGTTCGTCCCCATGGGCTCCCTCGAGGGTTCGCTGCGTGCCCTGGAGGTGCTGCGCTCGCTCGACGCCGAGGTCGTCGTGCCCGGCCACGGCGGCATCTGCGACCCCTCGGTGTACGCCACCGTCGAGGGCTACCTGCGCTTCGTGGCCGAGCTGGCGGCCGAGGGCCACAAGGCGGGGCGGACGCCGATGGAGGTGGCGCGGGCGGCCGACCTCGGCGGGTTCGCGACGCTGCGCGAGCCGGAGCGGCTGGTCGCCAACCTGCACCGCGCCTACGCGGAGCTGGACGGCCTGCCGCTCGGCTCGCCGCTGGACCTGCCGCCGGTGATCACCGACATGGCCGTGCTGAACGGCGGCCGGATCCCGGAGTGCCTGGCCTGAGGGCCGTGCGGGCCGCCCGTCGCCGGGTCACCAGCGGCGGGCGGCCCAGCCGGGCTCGGCCTTGCGCATGGCGGCGGCGTCGTCGCGCACGTGGAAGGTGCCGTCGTCCTCCAGCCAGCGGCGGTGCAGCGCGGCCAGGGCCGTCCGGTCCAGTTCGACCCCCAGCCCGGGGGCGTCGGAGACGGGCAGCCGGCCGCCGCGGAACTCGTGCCGGCGGGTGATGACGTCCTCGGTCTGCCAGGGGTAGTGCGAGTCGCAGGCGTGGTGGAGGTCCGGCACGGTGGCGGCGACGTGGGTCATGGCGGCCAGGCTGATGCCCAGGTGGGTGTTGGAGTGCATCGACAGGCCGACCCCGAAGGTGCGGCAGATCGCGGCCAGTTCACGGGTGTTGCGCAGCCCGCCCCAGTAGTGGTGGTCGGAGAGCACGATCTGGACCGCGTCCCTGGCGAAGGCCTCGGCGATCTCGGGGAAGGTCGTCACGCACATGTTGGTGGCGAGCGGCACGTCGGTGCCCGCGGACACCTCGGCCATCAGGGCGGTGCCGGTGGCCGGGTCCTCCAGGTACTCCAGGACGTCGCCGAGTTCCCGTGCCACGTGCAGCGAGGTCTCCACGGACCAGGCGCCGTTGGGGTCCAGGCGCAGCGCCTGCTCGGGGAAGGCCTGCGCGAGGGCCCGTACGGCGGCGATCTCCTGCTCGGGCGCGAACACCCCGCCCTTGAGCTTGAACGAGGTGAAGCCGTGCTCGCGCACCAGCCTGCGGGCCTGCGCGACCACCCCGGCGGGGTCCAGCGCGGCGTCCCAGTCGTCCTTCTCCCCGTGGCCGCCGGGGTGTTCGGCCCAGCGGTAGAACAGGTAGGCGCTGTAGTCGACGGTGTCGCGGACCTTCCCGCCGAGCAGGGCGTGCACGGGCAGCCCGAGCGCCTTGCCGAGGGCGTCCAGGCAGGCCACCTCGAAGGCCGAGACCACCGAGAGCAGCAGTTTGTCGGCGGTCTGGACGCCGCGCAGGCCGCCGGCGTCCACCGCGTCGGTGGTCTCCTCGGGGGGCGCGCACACCAGCGCCGCGAGGACCGGAAGGTTGTTCAGGTCGTCCACGCGGCAGCCCGGCAGGGCCTCCGCCAGCGGCCGCGCGAGTTCCAGGTAGCGGGTGTCGCCGTAGGTCTCCCCGACGCCGCTCACCCCGCCCGCGGTGGTCACCTCGACGATCAGGCGCGGGGTGTAGGGCTGGTGCACGCCCTGGGTGTTGAGCAGCGGCGGGTCGGAGATGAGGACGGGGGTGAGGCTCACCCCGGTGATCGTCAGATCCCTCTGCTGTGCCACGGCACGCCACCCCTCGCGTTCATATATGTGAATCCTGTGCGTCCACCAGAACGCGACCCTAGGTGGCGTCCGGATGCCCGTCAAGAACGCGCAGGTCGGCGGCGCTACACCGGTTCGCCGGAGGGCGCCGGGACCCAGTCCGGCAACGGCTCCAGGGCCGCCCGCCACGCGGAGGGCAGCTCGCCGACCCCGGTGCGGGCGGCGATGACCCCGCCGGCGATCGCACAGGTGGTGTCCATGTCCCCGAGCCCGGCGACGGTGTCCCACAGACCGCCTTCCAGGTCGTCCGGGTGCCGCGCGGCGCACCACAGCGCGAAGGGGACGGTGTCCTGCGCGGAGACCCCGTAGCCGGAGCCCAGGACCTCGGCCGCATGCCGGACCGACGTGGCCTCCGGGAAGCGGCTCGCGATGCGCAGCCCGGAGCGCACGTCGCTGTCGGGCAGCCGGTCGGCCACCCGTGCGAGCAGGTCCCGCGGCGCCGGTCCGCCCCGGCTGCGCGCGGCGAAGGCGGCGGCGAGCGCCACGGCGACGGCGCCGACGGCGGCCTCGGGGTGGTGGTGGGAGACGGCGGCCTGCGCGGCGGCGGCCCCGGCCACGCCCTCCAGGTCGGCGGCGAGCCACGCGCCCAGCGGCGCCACCCGCATCGCGGCGCCGTTGCCGTACGAGCCCTGCCCGCCGAACTGCTCGCCGACGACGTCCGCCCAGCGCTCACCGGCGCCGATGCGGCGCAGGACGTCGTGCATGGAGGGCCCGTACTTGCGGTGCGGGTCGGCGGCGTAGGCACCGGCGAGGCCGGCCGCCAGGGAGTCCTGCCCGACGGATCCGCCATTCCCCGCCAGGTGCCCGAAGAGCACCAGGGCCTGGGCGGTGTCGTCGGTCCAGTACCAGGGAACGTCCTCGGGGGCGATCCGGTGCGCCATGCCGCCCTCCCGCTCCTCCCGCGAGGTGAAGAACCAGCGGTCGCCGAACGCGTCGCCGTGGGCCAGTCCGTACAGCGAGTCGAGGGCGGCGGGCGGGATCATGGTCACCAGTCTCGCAGCGTCCGCAACGCCGGTCACCTGCTTTTCCCGGCCGCGGGCGGGGCGGCGGACTGGACGACATACCGACTGGTCGGCATGATAGCCGGGACAGGTCCCACGGCAGCGGCGAGGAGCAAGGATGAGCGGGACGGAGAACCCACCGGGACTCGACCTGGAGCGGCTGCGGCGGCACCTGGACACCGAGCGGCCCGGGCTGCTGGCGGGCCCGCTGGACGGCGAGCTCATCGAGGGCGGCCGGTCGAACCTGACCTACGCGGTGACCGACGGCGTCGCCCGCTGGGTCGTCCGGCGTCCCCCGCTCGGCCACGTCCTGGCCACGGCGCACGACATGACCCGCGAGCACCGCGTCATCAGCGCCCTGCGCGAGACCCCCGTGCCCGTCCCCGGGGCCGTGCTGCTCTGCGAGGACCCCGAGGTCGTCGGGGCGCCCTTCTACGTGATGGACTTCGTCGAGGGCACGCCCTACCGCACCGAGCGGCAGCTGACGGCGCTCGGACCGGAACGCACCCGCGACATCGTGCTGCGGCTGGTGGACACCCTGGTGGCGCTGCACGCCGTGGACCCGCGGGCGGTGGGGCTGGACGACTTCGGGCGGCCCGACGGCTTCCTGGAACGCCAGCTGCGCCGCTGGGGCAAGCAGCTCGACGCCTCGCGCAGCCGCGAACTGCCCGGCATCGACGAGCTCTCCGCCCTGCTCGGCACCCGGCTGCCGGCCTCCGCGCCCGCGACGGTCGTGCACGGCGACTACCGGCTGGACAACGTCCTGGTCGGCGCCGACGACACCGTCCGGGCCATCCTCGACTGGGAGATGTCCACCCTCGGCGACCCGCTCACCGACCTCGGGCTGCTGCTGATGTACGGCGAGCTGCGCCCCACGCCCGGCACGCCCGTCTCCGTCACCGGGGGCGCGCCCGGCCACCCCTCCCCCGCCGAGCTCGTCGAACGCTACGCGGCCGGCTCCGGCCGTGACGTGTCCTCGGTCGCCTGGTACACCGCATTCGCCTACTTCAAGCTCGCGGTGATCCTCGAGGGCATCCACTACCGCTACACCCTCGGCCAGACCCTCGGCGCCGGCTTCGACCGGATCGGCGCCCTGGTCCCGGCCTTCATCGACAACGGCCTGCGGACGCTTCAGGAAGGCTGAGCCATGGATTTCGCGTACGACGCCAGGACCGAGGAACTGCGCGGGCGGCTGCTCACGTTCATGGACGAGCACGTGTACCCCGCGGAACCGGTCTTCCACCGGCAGCGCGAGGCGGCCGTGGGCGAGCAGGTCTGGTCCGCGCCGCCGGTCGTCGAGGAGCTGAAGGCGGCGGCCCGCGAGCGGGGACTGTGGAACCTCTTCCTCCCCGGCGAGCGCGGCGCCGGGCTGACCAACCTGCAGTACGCGCCGCTGGCCGAGATCACCGGCCGCAGCCCGCACCTCGCCCCGCCGGCCCTCAACTGCGCCGCGCCGGACACCGGCAACATGGAGGTGCTGGCCGAGTTCGGCAGCGAGGAGCAGCGCAAGAGCTGGCTGGAGCCGCTGCTCGCGGGCGAGATCCGCTCGGCCTTCGCGATGACCGAGCCCGACGTCGCCTCCTCCGACGCGACCAACATCGAGACGCGGATCGAACGGGCCGGCGACGAGTACGTCGTCAACGGCCGCAAGTGGTTCATCTCCGGCGCCATGAACCCCCGTTGCCGGATCTTCATCGTCATGGGCAAGACCGACCCGTCCGCCGAGCGGCACCGCCAGCAGAGCATGCTCCTCGTACCGCGGGACACGCCCGGCCTCGAAGTGCGCCGCGGCATGCGGGTGTTCGGCTACGACGACGGGGACCACGGCGGCCACGCCGAGGTCGTCTTCCACGACGTGCGGGTCCCCGCGGAGAACCTGATCGGCGAGGAGGGCGGCGGTTTCGCCATCGCGCAGGCACGGCTGGGCCCGGGCCGCATCCACCACTGCATGCGCCTGATCGGCATGGCCGAGCGGGCGGTGGAGCTGATGTGCCGCCGGGCCACGGGGCGGGTCGCCTTCGGAAAGCCGCTGGCGGCGCAGGGTGTCGTCCAGCAGTGGATCGCCGAGGCCCGGGTGGAGATCGAGCAGTTGCGGCTGCTGGTGCTCAAGACCGCCTGGCTGATGGACACCGTCGGCAACCGGGGGGCCCACACCGAGATCCAGGCCATCAAGATCGCCACCCCGGAGAAGGTCGGGCTGATCCTCGACCGCGCCATCCAGCTGCACGGCGCGGGCGGCGTCAGCCAGGACTTCCCGCTGGCCGAGCTGTACGCGGCGGCCCGCACGCTGCGGCTGGCCGACGGCCCCGACGAGGTCCACAAGCGCTCCCTGGCGCGCCGCGAGCTGAAGCGCCACGCCCAGGAGGGCTGACCCCCGCGTCGGCCCTGCGGTGGCCCCACGGCACCCCGCCGCGGCGCCACCGCATCGCGACGCGTGAGGACCCGGCCGGCCGCGTGGGATCCGCCGCGCGGCCGGGTGCCCGCCGCGCGGTCAGCCGGGCAGGACCACCAGACGGCCGGTCGTCGTGCCGTCGGCGACCCGCTGGACGGCGTCCGCCGCGCCCTCCAGCGGGACGCGCTCGCTGACGAGGGGCCTGACGGCGCCCTCCGCGGCGAGGCGGGTGAGCTCGTCGTGGCAGCGGCGCACCGCGGCGGGGTCGTGGGTGTTGTACAGGCCCCAGTGGAGGCCGACGACGGAGTAGTTCTTGACCAGGGCGTGGTTGAGGCCGGGGCTGGGGATCGTGCCGCTGGTGAAGCCCACGACCAGGATGCGGCCCTCGAAGGCTATGCACTTGGTCGACCGGGTGTAGGCGTCGCCGCCCACCGGGTCGTACACGACGTCGGCGCCGCGTCCGCCGGTCGCCTCCTTGACGACGGCGACGAAGTCCTCGGCGGTCCGGTCGACGACGACGTCAGCACCCAGCTCCCGTACCGCCTTCGCCTTGTCGGGGCCGCCGGCCACGCCGATGACGGTGGCGCCCGCGGCCTTGCCGAGCTGGACGGCGGCGCTGCCGACACCGCCCGCCGCGGCGTGCACGAGCAGCGTCTCGCCGGCGCGCAGCCCGGCCCGCCGGTGCAGCCCGAACCAGCCGGTCTGGTAGCCGATGTGGAGGGCGGCGGCCTCGCCGTCGTCCAGGGCCGGGGGCGCGGGCAGCACGTTCGCGGCGGGGACGACGGCGAGTTCGGCGAAGGCACCGCCGGGCAGCGCGGCCGGGGCGATGACCCGGTCGCCGGCCGTGTGCCCGGTGACCCCCTCGCCGGCCGCGACGACCTCGCCGCAGAACTCGACGCCCGGGGTGAACGGCAGGGGCGGCCGCACCTGGTAGTGCCCCCGGCACAGCAGCGCGTCGGGGAAGTTGACGTTCGCGGCGCGGACCTTCAGGAGCAGTTCACCGGGGCCCGGCTGCGGGTCGGGGACCTCGTCCAGGCGCATCGCCGTGCGCGGCTCCCCGTTCTCGTGCACTCGCCATGCCTTCATGCGGTCTGCTCCCGGTTCGGTTCAGGGCTGCCGCACGGAGTGCAGCAGCATGTCTGCGAAGTCGGCGGCGACCTGGCCGGCGGACAGCGGCCCGTCCTCCCGGTACCAGGTGCCGAGGTGGTGCACGGCCCCGAAGAAGAAGTCGACGACGAGGTCGGGCCGGACCTCCGGCCGGAACACGCCCTCGCGCTGCCCCTCCTCGACCAGTGCGCGGAACTTCTCGTGGTAGCGGCGGCGGTCGGCCCGCACCGCCTTCTGCTTCTCCGGGCCGAGCTGGTGCATCGACCGGAAGAAGATCTTGGTGTCGTCGAGGTTGTCGATGCTGGTGACGACGACGTCGGCGGCGGCCTCGACCAGGCGTTCGGCCACGGGGGCCGTCTCCTTGCCGGCGATCGCCTCCAGGCGCTCCATCTGCAGCCGCAGCACGCGCCCGTAGATCTCGTGCAGGAGGTCGTCCTTGCTGCCGAAGTAGTGGTACAGCGCTCCCTTGGTGACCCCGGCGGCCTCGACGATCTCCTGCACCGACGTCCGGTCGTACCCGCGCTCGGCGAAGAGGCGGGTGGCCTCGGCGAGCAGCCGCTGGGGTACCGCGGTCGCGGTCGCCTTGGGTGGGGTGGTGCTCCGTGCCATGGCCTGCCCTCTCTCCGTACCGGTGCGCCCGGACAGCATACCGACCGGTATGTGGCTCAATCCCTCCGTGCGCGCAGCTCCCTGCGCAGGATCTTGCCGCTGGACGTCTTCGGCAGCTCGGGCAGGACCTCGACCTCGCGCGGGTACTTGTACGCCGCGAGGCGGTCCCTGCAGTGCCCGACCAGTTCCGCGGGGTCCGCCTCGGCCCCCGGCCGGAGGCTGACGAAGGCCTTCACCGACTCGCCCCGGTAGGCGTCGGGGACCCCGACCACGGCCGCCTCGCGCACCGCGGGGTGGGCGTACAGGACGTCCTCGACCTCGCGCGGCCACACCTTGAAGCCGGAGGCGTTGATCATGTCCTTCTTGCGGTCGACGACGAAGAGCCAGCCCTCCTCGTCCATGAAGCCGATGTCGCCGGTGCGCAGCTCCCCGCCGGGCAGCGCCGCACGGGTGGCTTCCGGCTGGTTCCAGTAGCCGGGCACCACCATGGGCCCGCGGACGGCGATCTCGCCGTGCTCGCCGAAGGGCACGTCGGCGCCCTCGTCGTCCACGATGCGCACCAGCGTCCCGGGGCCCGGGACGCCGACCGAGAGCGTCCCGGAGACCGGGTCGACCGGGGCCTCCAGCCCCGCGGGGACGCTGGCGCAGGGCGCCGTGCACTCGGTGAGGCCGTACCCGTTGCGCAGGTAGTGGCCGAAGCGCTCGCGGAAGGCGGCGACCAGCGCGGGCGGCACGGGGGCGCCGCCGGAGTAGAGCAGGTGGAAGGAGGAGAAGTCCTCGGCGGTGGCGTCGGGCCGGGCCATGAGCGCCATGTAGGCGGTGGAGGGACCGACCATGTACGCCGGGCGGTGCTCGCGCAGCGCGTCGAGGACGACGCCCGGCTCGAAGCGGTAGGCGAGCGCGATGGCGGAGCCCGCGACCAGACCGGCGGCCAGCTGGCAGACCATGCCGGTGATGTGGAACAGCGGGGCGAGGGCGAAGAGCGTGGCGCCGTCGGGCAGGACGCTGTGGGCGCGCTGCCGGTCGGCGTTGTAGCTGATGTTTCCGTGGGTGTTCATCGCGCCCTTGGGGACGCCGCTGGTCCCCGAGGTGTAGCTGATCAGCGCGACGTCGGCCCCGGTCAGGCCGGGGTCGGGCAGCTCCGGGCCGGCCGCGCCGGCGCGTGCGGCGGCCAGCAGGTCGTCGGTGTCCCCGGGCGGTGTGCGCCGCTGGGGCAGGACCCGCTCGTCGTCCCTGGTCTGCAGGTCGAGTTCACTGGTCGTCAGCGCGATCCGCACCGGCGACCCGGCCGCCGTCCGGCGCACGTACGCGTCCCAGGCCCGGTCGGCGCAGACCAGGGCGGTGACCCCGGCGTCCGCCAGCACATGGGCGAGTTCGCGCTCCTTGTACATGGGGTTGACCGGCACGACGGTGCCGCCGGCCTTCCAGGCGCCGAGCAGCGCGACCGCGAACTGCGGCACGTTCTGCAGGATGACCGCCATCCGGTCGCCGCGCGCGAAGCCGCGGGCGGCGAGGTACCGGGCGAGTCCGTCCGACAGCGCGTCGAGTTCGCGGTAGCTCAGTCGGCCGTCGAAGTACGCCAGCGCGGTGCGGTCGGGGACGCGGGCGACGACCTCGCGGAAGGCGTGCAGCAGGGTGACCGGCGGGTCGGGGAGGGTGTGCAGCTCCTCGTCGAAGTGCCGCAGCCAGGGCTTGTTCCCGTACGGGCTCACGCGCCGTGCCCCTCCTCCAGCTTCCGCTGCACCCGGTTCATCCCGCCGATCCAGCGGTCGGTGTCCCCGGCGCGGGCGGCGTAGTGGGCGGCCGTCCCCGAGTGCGGCAGGATCAGGAAGCGCTCGTCGGCGATGCCCTGGAGCACGGCCTCGGCGACGTCCTCCGGCTCGATGGCCGTGGGGGCGAGCACGAGGTCGCCCGCGGGGCCCGCGGCGCGCAGCATGTCGGTGCGCACGCCCTCCGGGCAGACGGCGTGGACGCGCACGCCCCGGTGCCGGTAGGTGAGGGCGAGCCACTCGGCGAAGGCCAGGGCGCCGTGCTTGGTGACCGAGTACGGGGCGTCCCCGACCATCGTCAGCAGCCCGGCGGCGGAGACGGTGGCGACGAAGCGGCCCTCGCCGCGCTCCAGCCACTCCGGGAGGAGTGCCCGGGCGGCACGCACGTGGGCCATGACGTTGACGTCCCAGACCCGCTCCCACACGGCGTCCTCGGCCTCGGCCCCGGCCATGCTGCCGACGCCGGCGTTGGCGCAGAACACGTCGACGCCCCCGCCGAGGGCCGCGCGGGCCGGCCCGACGACGGCGGTGGCGTCACCGGGGACGCAGATGCCGCCGATCTCGTCCGCGACGGCCTTGGCGGAGTCCTCGTCCAGGTCGTTGACGACCACGCGCGCGCCCCGCGCCGCGAACCCCCGGGCCAGCGCCGCCCCGATCCCGCCCCCGGCACCGGTGACGACCACCCGGGCATCGCGCAGCGCTTCCATCGTGTCTCCTTCGACTTCGGCTCGGAACGGCTCCGGTCAACATACTAAGCGGTCGGTCATGCCTGGGGAAGGGCGCACCGGGCCGGTGGCGGAATTCCCCCCGCGCGGTGTATGGCCGCACCCGCGCCGGATTGGGATGATGCGACCGCATCGGTCCGGGCGAACCAGGGGGACGGTCATGCCGGGGATGAGTGTCGAACCGTACTGGGAGCTGACCTTCGACGCGGACGGCGACCCCGACCGGGCGCAGCGCGACCGGCTCACGGCGGGCGTCGGCGCGCGGGGCGTCACCGATCTGCTGGTCTTCTCGCACGGCTGGAACAACGACCGCTCCGGCGCGACCGCCCTGTACGACCGCTTCCTCGCCCCCGTCCCCGGGCTGCTCGCCGGCCGGGCCCGGCCCGGCACCGTCCTGGGCTACGTCGGCGTGCTGTGGCCCTCCATGCGCTTCTCCGACGAGCCGATCCCGGACTTCGAGGCCCTGCTGCCCGTCCCGGAGCCGCCCCGGCCGGAGCCGGCGCTCGACGCCGCCAGCCGCGACGCGCTCGTGACGGTCTTCCCCGGGCACGAGGACGAGATCCGCCGGATCGCCGAACTGCTGGAGGAACGCCCCGACGGCGAGGAGCCGTTCGCGGAGTTCGCCGCCCTGGTGCGGCGCCTGACCGGGGTCGCACCGCAGGCCGTCGCCAGGCTGTGCGCGGACGACACCTCGGACGCGGCGCCGGGCGCGGAGCCGGCCGTCCTGTGCGGCGATCCCGTGGCCGCCTGCGAGGAGTACGCGGCGGCCCTGGAGGGCGGCGCCCGGCTGCCGCTGGCGGGCGGCGGCTGGACACGGCTGTGGAACGGCGCCAAGGAGATGCTGCGCCAGGCGACGTACTACGCGATGAAACGGCGGGCCGGCACGGTCGGCGAGCGCGGACTCGGCCCGCTCCTCGGCCGCCTCGCCCGCACCCACCCCTCGCTCTCCGTCCACCTGGTGGGGCACAGCTTCGGCGGCCGGCTGGTCTCCTACGCGCTGCGCGGACTGCCGGAGGGGGTGCGGGCGGTGAAGTCGGTGACGCTGCTCCAGGGCGCCTTCTCGCACTACGCGTTCGCGTCCCGGCTGCCCCACGACGGCGCGCACGGCGGCGCGTTGGGCGCCGCCCGGCTCAAGGTGGCGGGTCCGGTGGTGTCCTGCTACTCGCGCCACGACACGGCGCTGGGCACGATGTACCCGATCGCCTCCCGGCTGGCGGGCGACGACCGCGGGTTCGGGCCGGACCTCGGCGACCGCTGGGGGGCCACCGGCCACGACGGCATCAAGGCGGTCGACGGCACCATGGACGTGCCGCTGGCCGAGGCGCTGCGCGGGGCGTTCCCCCGGGCCGGCTGCGTGAGCGTGGACGCCTCGGCCGTGGTGAGCCGCGGGGGTCCGCCGTCCGGGGCGCACAGCGACATCTGCCACCCCGAACTGGCGCGGATCGTGTTGCGCGCGGGCCGGCTCCTGGCCTGAGGCCGTGGGCCGTTCGCCGGCCCGCGCGGGCCGGGCTCGGCGGGTCAGCGGTGGGCGGGGAACTCCACGACCTGCTGGTAGGTCGGGCGGTTCTGCCAGCTGATCTTGCCGTGCTTGATGCCGCCGAGGGTGCGGTGGATGATCGTGTCGGCGCACCACTGGTCGCCGGCCGAGCAGTTCTCGTCACCCGGGTACACCTGGGCGGCGGTCCTGGCGGCGGCCTGCTTGAGGGTGCCGGTCAGCACGTCACGGCAGGCCGCGAGGTCGCCGCCGCCGCAGTAGGTGCGGGCCAGACCGCCCCGCACGGGTTCGCCGAGCACCGCCCGTACGTCCTTGTCGACGTAGGACCACCAGCCGTACTGGAAGGAGCTGCCGGCGTGCGAGCCGGTCGGGCCGTGCCCGGCCGAGGGCGCCTCGTCCACCGTGAGGTTGGCGGTCAGTGCCGCGTACAGCTCGCTCCCCAGGCCCGGTTCGAACTGGGCCTTTACCAGCAGCGGCCACCAGGCGTCCATGATCCGCACCGCGTCGGCGTTGGCGTAGGCGTGCGAACCCGGCGAGGTCTCCCGGCGCTTGGCGCCGGCGGCCACCCAGTCGGAGAGCTTGGTGACGGCCGCGGACACCGCGGGGTCGGAGACGGCTCCGCTGCGCAGCACCTTGAGCAGGCCGGGCAGCACGTCCTCGCCGCGCAGGTCGGTCAGCGCCGCGTCGGCCATCGCCTTGGTGAGCTGGGCGCGGGTGACGCCGCCCGCCGCGACGAGCTTCTTCACCCGGTCGTCCAGCAGGTTGCCGCGGTGCACCGAGCCGTTGCCGAACCCGGCCGCGTCGTAGCCCTTCGCCTGCCGGTTGTTCCAGGAGACGTAGTAGTCCTGGCCGACGGACTGCGGGTGCTCCGAGGCGGGCGTGTAGTCGGCGGTGTTGTGGGCCGGGTCGAAGCCGCGCCACTCGTACGCGGGCTCGGCGCGGACGGGGAAGGTCGGGTCGACGTCGGCGGCCCGCACCGGGTTGGCGCCGCTGTTGAAGTAGGCGGCCTCACGGGAGTCGGCGTAGAACCAGTTGAAGGTGTAGTTGATGTGCTGGACGGCCTGCTGGAAGGAGGCCGCGTCGGTGACGGCGGAGGGGTCGTTGAGCATCTGGAAGCCGACGACCGAGTCGGCCTCGTGCATGTACGAGCTGCGCAGCGCCACGTAGGCGACCTTCTTGCCGTCGATCGTCGCGCGGTGCGTCACCGGGCCGTACTCGGTGCGGTGGATCTGCATCCGGTAGGAGCCGGCCGCGGTGCCGTCGGCGGTGGTGGGCTTCCAGGAGTTGCTGCGCTCCAGCTTCTCCATGGCCGTGCAGGTGCCGCGGTAGAGGTAGTGGACGTCGTCCTGGCACAGCTCGACGGTGTAGGTGTCGGTGATGTCCTGGGCCGAGGTGGTGGCGCTCCAGGCGTAGTCCTGGCCGCGGCCGAGCTCCACGTACATGCTCAGGCCCGCGAAGGAGGCGCCGCGGGCGCTGATGCCGGGGCCCTGGATCTCCTGGAGCATCAGCAGCTGTGGCGCGAAGTAGCCGGTCTGCGGGCCGAACACGGCGATCGGGTGGCCGCTCGCGGTGTGCGCGCCGCTGACCAGCAGCGCGTTCGACATGCCCCGGGTGTTCGCGGAGAGCGCGCTCGTGGTGGCGCTCTTCGACGCCGCGGAGGCCTTCGCGGTGCCCGCGCTGCCGGTGCGGTCGTGGACGAGCGGCTCCACCGTCACGCTCCCGGCGTCGGGCAGCGCCCTGCCCTGCGGGTTCTCCGGGCGGACGGCGTAGGGGAAGCTCTGGCCGTCGTGCACGGTCAGCACGGCCTCGGGGTCGTCGCGCTCCCGGAAGGACTCCCAGACCCTGGTGCCCTCGGTGACCCCGTACTTCTGCTGGGCGGCCAGCAGGGACAGGGCGTTGGTCACCTCACCGCCGCCTCCGGTGCCGAACAGCGCGCCGATCACGGAGGCCAGCGCGATCAGGTCGGTGGACTTGAACCTCTCGATCGTCCCGGCGTTGGTGATGGCGTCCTTGTGGCCGGTCAGGACGTACTCGCCGGGGAAGTAGCGGCCGCTGTCGGAGGCCGCGATGTAGGCGTTGATCCCGTCCACGTAGGCGTTGACGTCGGCCAGCGCCTGCCGGCCGCGCTCCCCGTTCTGCGTGGCGATCCAGTCGATCTGGGCCTGCAGGTCCTCCTCGGTGTACGGCGCGGCGCGCCAGAACTCCTGCTCCAGACCCTGGTTGGCGGGGGCGCCGCCGGCGAACGAGGTCAGCTGACCGCGTCCCACGTGCCGGAACAGGTCCATCAGCCACAGCCGGTCCTGCGCCGCGGCGTACCCGGCGCCGAACTCGGTCCCGTACCGCGTCGTGCCGGAGATGTGCGGGACCCCGGTCTTCTTGTCGCGGGTGATCGTCACGTCGCTGCGGGGCGAGGTCGTCGAGGCGACCTGCCCGGCCGGGACGCCGAAGGAGGCGTCGTTGAAGAAGTTGTTGATGGTGGCGTCGGTGAGGTTCTGGTACCCGCCGGCCAGGTTCGCGTACGGACCGAGCTGGTCCTCCGCGTGCTCCGGCTGGGTGCCGAAGATCTGGTTCAGCAGGATCTGGGCGAGGGTCGCGTTGCCGTTCTGGCCCGGCGGCAGGACGTCGGAGCACCGTCCCTGGCAGTAGTCGGTGACGGGGGCGGCGTGCGCCGCCATGGGCAGCGGCGCGACGAGGCTCGCCCCCAGGGCGAGCACCGCCGCCGCGGCGGCCGTCCTGAGTCTTGTCCTGAACCTGCCAAATCTGGATCGCATGACCACTCCTCCGAAGCGCGGTGTGACGCAGGTTACTTCGGGAGATGACCGCCGAGTAAGGTGAACATGCGTCACGTTTCAGCTACGCCATCCCGGCTGGAACTCGCCGCGCCGGGGATGGATCCGGAACGCCGTCCGTTACGTCCATTCGACAGCGATGCGACACCGACGACGGAGGTGGCACACCATGGCCGGATTCCGGAGCCTCGCCAGACAGGTGCGCGATCCCCGGCGCTCCCCCACCCAGCGCCGCACCTACCTGCGCAGGTGCCTCGAGCGCTTCGCGCCGTACGGGCACCGCGCGACCTGGGACCACCTGTGCACCGGTGCGGGGATCGCGCCCGACGACCGCGAGCCGGACCCGGTCCGGCTCGTCACGGCCCTCGCGGAACTGGAGGAGGCGCGAGCGGTCTGGCTCACCTACGAGCGGGAGTTCGCGGCCCGCCGCAAGGAGGAGAAGTACTACGGCATCCGGCAGCCCGGCGCGCTCGACGACTGGCACCGGCGCACCTGGGGCGGCAACGGGGTCGCCTGGTGCGAGGACCCCCGCGTCCACCCGGACGACCGGCTGGCGGACGTGCTGCGCCGCCTCATCGCGGCGATCGACGCGGGGCCGGGGGCGGGGTGCCCGGTCTGCGGCGAGCAGCGGCTGCGGTGGCGGAACGGGCTCAACCACTACCCCGGGGCGGGGCCCGTGTGCGGGCGGTGCGGGATCGTGGTGCCGGTGCCTGTGCTCTGCGAGGCTGCGCTGGTGGGGGCGCGGGGGGCGTTGCTGGCCACGGGGTGAGGCCGGCTGCGCCGGGCCGGCTGGTGGGTTGTTGTGTGCGGGTCGTTTGTGGTTGTTGTTGGGGTTTCTCCCCCACCCTCCCGCCCGTTTGCCCGGCGCGATTGGTGCGGGCCTGCGCAAGTTCGTCTGGGGTCGGCGCCGCGCCGGCGCACGTCCTCAACGCTCGCGGTTTACCCCAACATCATTCGGCACCGCGTCCGCCGCTCGTCGTTTCCGGGCGCACCCCGACACACCCCCTCCCGAGGTTGGGGCGCACAACGGCCGGTGGGGGTACGGAGGGCGGTCCAGGGCGCCCCGAACCGCTCTCTGACCCCACGGCTCCATGGCCCTACGCCCACATCATTCGGTGCCGGCGCTCGTCCTTCCCCAGCCTTCGGTCAGGGGGAGCACCCCGCCACGCCCCCTCTCGTATGCGCGCAGGACGGCCGGTAGGGGTACGGAGGGAGTCTGAGGTTGCCCCGAACCGGTTTTCTGACCGCCGCGGCCATGAGAATTGCGCCCACGTCATTCGGCATCGGGTTCGCCGCTCGTCTTCGCCGGCCTTCGGTCAGGAGACAACCCCGTCCACCCACCTCCCGCTAGCGCGGGCGCGTTAGGCAGGTGCGGTGCCCTGGACTGCCTTGTACCACCCACCGGCCGTTGGTCGCTGTCGATTCGGAGGGGGTGGGGTCGTAGGGGTGGGCGTTCTGGACGCTGACGTGTATTTGATGTGCGGCATCCCGGGTGACCATGCGCAGGTGCCCGCCATGCACATAAATATGCGGTACAGAATGCCCACCCCGGAGGCCCCGCCCCCGGCCCACCCATGCACAGTGCGCAGGCCCGCACCAACCGCGCCGGGCAATCGGGCGGGTGGGTGGGAGACAGCCCGCCGCAGGCGCAAACAACCCGCGCCCAACAACCCGGCAGCCCGGCGCAGCCGCCCGCACGCGCACACAACGTGCACGCAAACAACCAGGTGGCCCGGCGCAGCCGCCCGCAGGCGCAATGGACCCGCACCCAACAACGGGCCCGCACAACGGACCCCGGACCGGCAAGCGCACCGCGCGCCGCCGTACTGGCACCCCCACGGGGACGATGCGACGATGCCAGCCCAGGCAAGTACCTCGCGCGGAGGGACGGGACCGGCACATGGCGGAGCTGCACGATCTGACGGCGCTGGAGCAGGGGAAGGCGATCAAGGCCGGGGAGGTCTCCCCCACGGAGCTCGCCGAGCACTATCTGGACCGGGTCGACCGGCACAACGGGACCCTCGGGGCGTTCATCACGGTCACCCCGGAGATCGCCCGCAAGCAGGCCGCCGACGCCGAGTCGGAGGCACTGGCGGCCCGCCGCGGGGACCGGGAGGGAGAGCTGTCGGCGCTGCACGGCGTCCCGGTCCCGGTCAAGGACCTCAACTTCGTGGCCGGGGTCCGCTGCACCCTGGGCTCGCAGGCGTACGCCGACCACGTGCCGGACGTCGACGACCACGTCGCCGCCCGATTGCGCGCGGCCGGCACGGTGCTGCTGGGGAAGACCAACACCCCGGAGTTCGGGCTGCCCTGCTACACCGAGAACAAGCTCGCGCCGCCCGCCCGCACCCCGTGGGACCTGGAGCGGTCCGCCGGCGGCTCCAGCGGCGGCGCGGCGGCCGCGGTCGCCGCGGGGCTGGCCCCGGTCGCGCAGGGCAGCGACGGCGGCGGCTCGATCCGCATCCCCTCCTCCGTCTGCGGACTGTTCGGCATCAAGCCGAGCCGCGGCAGGGTGAGCGCGGGCCCGGTGCAGCACGACGTGAGCGGTCTGAGCGGCAGCGGCCCGATCGCCCGTACGGTCGCGGACGCGGCGGCCCTGCTCGACGTCCTGGCGGGCCCGATGCCGGGCGACCCGTACGGCGCGCCCTCGCTGCCGCCCGGTGAGACGTTCTCCTCGTACGTCACGCGCGACCCGGGGACGCTGCGCGTGGCCGGCCTGCCCCGGCCCCCCGTGCCGGGGGTCGAGCTGCACCCGGACTGCCGTGCCGCGTACGACGGCGCCGCCGAGCTGCTGCGGGGTCTCGGCCACCAGGTGGACGAGCTGGAACTGCCCGTCGACGGCGCGGTCCTGGACGCCTTCACCCGGGTGTGGGGCGTGATGGCCACCGTCTACCCGGTGGCGCCGGAGCAGGAGGAGCTGCTGATGCCGCTCACCCGGCACCTGCGGGCCGAGGGCGGCCTGGTGAGCGGCCCGGAGTTCGCCGCGGCCCTGTACGCGTTCCGGGCGCTGGGGCAGCTGATCGCGGACGCGTTGCTCTCCTCGTACGACGTGGTGCTGACCCCGACGCTGGCGCAGCCCCCGGCGTTCGTGGGGAGCGCGGGTCTGCGGAACGACGCCGACCCGGCGGCCGAGTTCGCGGGGCTGGCCGGTTACACGCCGTTCACGCCGGTGTTCAACGCGACCGGCCAGCCGGCCGTGAGCGTGCCGCTGCACTGGACGGAGGAGGATCTGCCGATCGGTGTGATGTTCGGCGGCCGCTTCGGGGACGAGGCGACGCTCATCTCGCTGTCGGCGCAGTTGGAGTCGGCCCGTCCGTGGGCCTCCCGCAGGCCCGCGATCTGGTAGCGGGGGCGGGGCGCGGCGGCTCCGCGCCGAGCAGCCGCCGTGCTCCCGGTCCCTGGTCGCCGAGCGTGTCACCGGGGTTGGACAGGGCGCAGCGGTCCAGGGAGAGGCAGCCGCAGCCGATGCAGTCGTCGAGGCTGTCGCGGAGCGCGGTGAGCCGGTCGATGCGGGCGTCGAGTTCGGCCCGCCAGCCCGCGGAGAGCCGGGCCCAGTCGGCCCGGTCCGGGGTGCGGCCCTCGGGCAGGCCGTCCAGTGCCTCGCGGATCGCGGCGAGCGGCATGCCGACCCGCTGGGAGGCCCGGATGAAGGCGACGCGGCGCAGGGTGTCGCGGGTGTAGCGGCGCTGGTTGCCGCTGGTGCGACGGCTGCGGATCAGGCCCTGGGCCTCGTAGTAGCGCAGCGCGGAGACGGCGGCGCCGCTGCGCCCGCTCAGCTGGCCTACGGTCAGTTCGCGGTGCTCGCCGGGGATCCTCGCCACGCCACGACTCTACTTGCGGTGCGGGACGCTGTTCCGCCACAGCCGGACGCAGGAGACGAGCGCGGCGGCGACCAGCAGCGCGTTGCGGACGGCGACGATGACGGCGCCCTGCCAGGTGGCGGCGGTGACGTCCGCGAAGAAGAGCGGGTAGTCGACCGTGGTCACGGCGGTGGCGAGCAGCACCAGGGCGGCGGCCGGGCGTTGGGTGGTCTGCCGCGTGGTCAGGCAGACCGCGCCGAGGCCGATCAGCCAGACCAGGTACTGGGGGCTGATGACCCGGCTGGTGACGGTGAAGAGCAGCACGGCCGCCAGCGCGGCGTCGTACGGCGTGGCCGGGGTCCAGCGGGCCGCCCGCACGCGCCACATCAGCAGCCACAGCAGGGAGGTCCCGGTGAGCAGCAGGGAGGCGGTGGTGATCTCGGCGACGTACGGGCCGGTGAACTCCAGCGACCCGTAGTGCGCGACCACCCGGCCCGGCCAGCCGAACATCTCGGCGACGTGGAGGAAGGTGCCGCCGAGGGACTCGATCTCGACCCCGCGGTGGTGCTGGGCGGACAGGAAGCCGAACGCGCCGCGGAACGCGGTGCACAGCACCAGGAGCAGGCCGCCGGCGGACAGGGCGAGCGCGGTCCAGGTCTCCCGGGTGGTGCGGCCGCGCGGGGTGCCGAGCACGGTGAGCACGGGCCAGAGCTTGATGAGGGCGGCGAGTCCGGCGAGCGCGCCGCCGAGCCGTGGCCGCGCGGGCAGGGCGAGCAGCGCGCCGACGGCGACGACGGTGACCATCAGGTCGTAGCGGGCGTAGGGCAGGTGCATCAGCAGCGGCAGGGCGAGCGCCCACAGCCACGCCCCGGCCGTGCTGCGGCCGGGGCGGCCGGTCCCGGCCCGCAGGAGGAGCAGCAGGACGACGGCGTCGGCGGTGAGCGACAGCAGGACGAAGCCCTGGAAGTAGCTGAGCCCGGGCAGCAGTTCCGGGGCGAGCATCACCATGGCGGCGCCGGGCGGGTACTGCCAGGTCACGTCGCCGACGGGGAACGTCCCGTGCGTGAAGCCCTCGCTCCACCGGCGGTAGAGGAAGTGCACCTCGCGGGCGATGTCGCCCTGCCCGCTGCGCAGGAGGGCCAGCATGACCACCCGGCTGGCGAGCCAGTAGACGCCGAGGGCGAGCCAGGTCTGGGGCCAGGTCGCGGGCCGCAGCAGGACGATGCCGGCGCCCGCCGCGGCGGGGGTGCCGCCGCCGTGCCGGACCTCCACCGTGTGCCAGTCGGACGGGCTGGTCTCCGTGGGGGCCTCGGCCACTTCCGTCTCCTCCACCGGCGCGAACAGGGACATACGGAGATGAAAGATAGTCACAAACCGGACGAACGGCCGTTGATACGCGCCGGGTGCGGGGCGTTGACACGGGTCCGCCGCGGAGACCATGCTGAGCAAGCGCTTGGACAGTACGGGAGGCATGACATGGGACAGCCCAGGATCTTCACCTCGGTCGGCGAACTGAAGGAGGCCATCGGGGAGGACCTCGGCACGACCGGCTGGCTGGAGGTCGACCAGAAGCGGATCGACCTGTTCGCGGACGCCACCGGGGACCACCAGTGGATCCACGTGGATCCGCAGAAGGCGGCCCAGGGCCCCTTCGGCACGACCATCGCGCACGGCTACCTGACGTTGTCGCTGATCCCGTCCTTCACCCCACAGCTGCTGCGGGTCGAGGGCGTGAAGATGGGCGTCAACTACGGGGTGAACAAGGTCCGTTTCCCCTCCCCCGTACCGGTCGGCTCGCGCCTGCGGGCGACCGGCCGGATCGCCGAGGTGAGCGAGGTGCCCGGCGGCGCCCAGCTCGTCGTCGCGATCACCGTGGAGCGGGAGGGCGGCGAGAAGCCGGTGTGCGTGGCCGAGACGGTCGTCCGCTTCTACCTCTGACGGGGCGCGTACCCGACCATGCGCAGGGCGAGATCGGCGTACAGCGCGCCGATCCCGTCCGGCGTCCGGCGCCCTCCGGGGTTGAACCAGCGGGCCACGTCGATGCAGAGCGACAGCAGCGCGACGGTGGTCCCGGAGACGTCCGGGACGTCGAACTCCCCTGCCTGCACGCCGTCGTGGATGACCGAGCGGACCGCCGCCTCGCTCTTGCGGCGCAGCTCCACCACCTCGGTGTAGTGCTCGGGGCCGAGCGCGCCGAGTTCGTACTGCACGACCCGCCCGGTGGTGTGGTGCTCCGCGTGCCAGCGCACGAAGGAGCGCACGGCCGTGGCCAGCCGGTCGGCGGGGCCGCCGTCGCCGTCGGCGGCGTCCTGGAGCAGCCCGAGCGAGAGCCGGTGCCCGACCACGCTGATCTGGTAGAGCAGCTCTTCCTTGGTCTTGTAGTGGATGTAGAGCGCCGCGGGGCTCATGCCGGCCCGGCCGGCGATGTCGCGCGTGGTCGTCGCGTGGTAACCGCGCTCCGCGAACGCCTCGACCGCGGCGATCACCAGCCGCCGGGCGGCATCAGGGGTGACACCGGTCCACGCCTCGGTCCGCTGCTCCGACCGCTCCGCCTCCACGTCCATGGCGGACACCCTACATGGACGCTGAGCAAGCGCTTAGATACCGAGCGGTCGGTCGGTGCGGGCCCGTCCCCTCAGAAGGCCGACACCCCCGTGAGCTCCCGGCCGATCAGCAGCTTCTGGATCTGGCTCGTCCCCTCGTACAGGGTCATCACGCGGGCGTCCCGCAGCAGCTTGCCCACGGGGTACTCGTCGATGTAGCCGTAGCCGCCGAAGACCTGCAGCGCGTTGCCGGCACAGCGCACCGCCGCCTCACTGGCGAAGAGCTTCGCCTTGGACGACTCCGCGGCGAAGGGCAGGCCCCGGTCGATCAGGTCGGCGACCCGCCAGGTCAGCAGCCGGGCGGCGTCCACGTCCAGGGCGATGTCCGCGAGCAGTTCCTGCACCAGCTGGTGCCCGGCGATCGGCTTGCCGAACTGCTCGCGCTCCTTGGCGTAGCCCACGGCGGCGTCGAGCGCCGCCTGCGCGATGCCCACGCACCCCGCGGCGACCGACATCCGGCCCTTGGCCAGGGCGGACATGGCCACGGAGAAACCCTTCCCCTCCGGCCCGAGCATCGCGGAGGCCGGCACGCGCACGTCCTCCAGCACCAGCTCCGCGGTGGCCTGGCCGCGCAGCCCCAGCTTCCCGTGCACCTCGTACCGGGCGAGGCCGGGACTGCCGGTGGGGACCAGGAAGGCGCTGACGCCCTTGTGCCCGGGGGCGTCGTCGGTGCGGGCGAACAGCAGGACGACGTCCGCCCAGGTGCCGTTGGTGATGAACATCTTGGCGCCGTTGATCACGTAGTCGCCGCCGTCGCGCCGGGCGCGCGTGGTCAGGTTGCCGGCGTCCGAGCCGGTGCCGGGCTCGGTCAGCCCGAAGCAGCCCAGCGCCTCCCCGGAGGCGAGCCGGGGCAGCCACTCCCGCTTCTGCTCATCCGTGCCCCAGTGCGCGACCGACTTCGCCACCAGCCCGAGCGAGACGGACACGATGCCGCGCACCGAGGAGTCGCCGCGCCCCAGCTCCTCGGTGACCAGGCAGTACGCCAGATGGTCGCCGCCCGAGCCGCCGTACTCCTCCGGCACCGTCAGCCCCAGGAAGCCCACGTCGCCCAGCTTCTTGACGATGCCCCGGTCCACGGCCTCCGCCCGGTCCCACGCGGCCGCGTGCGGCACGATCTCGCGCGCGGTGAACTCGGCGGCCAGCGCGCGGACCGCGGCCTGCTCCTCGGACAGCTCAAGATTCACGGCGTACCTCGGTTCGGCCTTAAATTACCACTGCTAGTTTCCTGGGCGCAGCCTCTACTATGTGCCGCATGGCCCGCCCCCGCAAGCCCCTGCTCAGCCGCGAACGCATCGTCTCCACGGCACTCGCGCTCGTGGACGGGGAAGGGCTGCAGGCCGTCTCCACGCGCCGCCTCGCGGCGGAGCTCGGCGTCAGCGGGCCGAGCCTCTACAACCACTTCCCGACCAAGGACGACATCCTGGACGCGGTCGCCGACGCGGTCGTCGGCGAGGTCGACCTCGCCATGTTCGACGACGGCCGCGACTGGCGGGACGCCCTCGTCGCCTGGGCCCGCTCCTACCGCGCCGCGCTCGCGGCCCACCCCCACATCGTCCCGTTCCTCGCCCAGGGCCCCGGCCGCCGCCCGGCCGGCCTGCGCATGGCGGACGCGGTCTTCGGCGGCATGACCGCCGCCGGCTGGCCCCCGGCCCACGCCACCCGCGTAGGCGCGCTCATGCGGTACTTCGTGGCGGGGTCGGCGCTGGGGTCCTTCGCGCGGGGCTTCGTCGACGACGCGTCCGCCTACGACCCGGCGGACTACCCGCACCTCGGGCAGGCGCACCTCCTCGCGGAACGGCAGCAGCAGGTGGACGAGGGTGCGTTCGAGACGGGGCTGCGGGCGTTGGTGGACGGGCTGGCTGTGCAGTTCGCTGCGCTGGGCTGTGCCGGGTAGGGCTGTTGTTGCGTGCGGCCCGGTGGTTGTGTGCGGCGCCGTTGTGGTTTCTGTTGCGGTTTCTCCCCCACCCGCCCGCCCGATTGCCCGGCGCGATTGGTGCGGGCGTCGCACCTCGTTGCGGGGTCGGGGCCGCGCCGGCGCACTCCCCCAGCCTTCGGCCGGGGGGACCCCCAGAACGCTCGCGGTTTACCCCCACATCCTCGGGCACCGCACTTAACCGCTCGTCTCCCCCAGCCTTCGGCCGGGGGGACCCCCATGGGCGCACCCCGCCACACCCCCTCCCGCCGGTTTGCGCGCACAACGGCCGGTGGGGGGTATGGAGGCGGTCCAGGGCACCCCGAACCGCTCACTGACCCCCACGGCCCCACGGTTCGACCCCGCATCATTCGGCACCGGGTCTGCCGCCCGTCTCCTCCAGCCTTCGGCCAGGGGGAGCACCCCGCCGCACCCCTCCCTCTTGCGCCGGCGCAGGGTGTCCCGTTGGGGGTGCGTCGGACAAGGTGCGGTGCCTCCGGGCTGCCTTGTGACATCCCACCGGCCGTTGTGCGCCCATACGACGGGAGGGGGTGTGTCGGGGTGCGCCCGGAAACGACGAGCGGCGGACCCGGCGCGGAATGACGTTGGGGTAAACCGCGAGCGTTGAGGACGTGCGCCGGCGCGGCGCCGACCCCACCACAACGTGCGAGACCCGCACCAACCGCGCCGGGCAATCGGGCGGGAGGGTGGGAGACAACCCAACAACAACCACCGCGGCGCCGCACACGACCACCAGCCGTCAGAAGACGACCAGCGACCGCCCGCCCCGCCCCTGGCGCATCGCCGCGAACGCCCCCGGGATCCCCTCCAGCCCGATCCGCTCCGTCACCATCGCGGAGAGGTCCAGCCGCCCCGCCCGCACGTGCTCCGCCAGAACCGGCAGGTCGCGCCCCGGGTCGCTGTTGCCGTACACGCAGCCGGACAGCGTCCGCCCGAAGTGGAAGAGCTCCAGCGCGGAGAAGGAGACCAGGTCCGCCTTGCCGCCGATGCCGACGACCGTCGTGCGCCCGCCCCGCCGCGTCGAGGACCACGCGGAGCGGATCGTCTCGCCGCGCCCGACGCACTCGATGGCGACGTCCGCCCCGTGCCCGCCCGTCAGCGCGCGGATCCGCTTCGCGACGTCCTCCCCCGCCGTCAGGAACTCCGTGGCGCCCGCGGCCCGGGCCAGGGCCTCCTTCTCCGGGGAGACGTCGACGGCCACGACGGTGCCCGCCTCCGCGATGCGGGCGGACTGGAGGACGGCGAGCCCGACGCCCCCGACGCCGAAGACGGCCACGGACTCCCCGGGGCGTACCGCGGCGCTGCGGTGGACCGCGCCGTACCCGGTGAGCACGGCGCACCCCAGGAGCGCGGCCTCCGTCAGGGGGATCCCGTCCGGGAGCGGCAGGACGGCGCCCGCCGCGACCACGGTCTCCTCGGCGAACGCGGCCGTCCCTAGTCCCGGGTAGAGCTCGGTCCCGCCGTCCGCGAGCTTGGCGTAGGGCACGCCCGCCGCCGCGCCCGCGCCGGCGCACAGCCACGGCTCGCCGAGCCCGCAGTAGTGGCAGGTGCCGCAGGCGGGCGCCCAGTTGAGGACGACCCGGTCGCCGGGGGTCGCGTCCGTGACGCCCTCGCCCACGGAGACGACCGTGCCGGCGCCCTCGTGCCCGAGGACGGCGGGCGCGGGCTGCCGCAGCGTCCCGTCGGACAGGGACAGGTCGGAGTGGCACACCCCGGCCGCGGCGAGCCTGACCCGCACCTGGCCCGGCCCGGGCTCGGGCAGGTCGATGTCGGCGAGGGTGAGGGGCGCGTTGACGGCGGGCAGTACGGCGGCGCGGACCACGGTGTTTTCTCCTGGCGGTCAGAACTGGAGGGACTTGGTCTGGAGGTACTCGGTGAGGCCGTGCGGGCCGAGCTCGCGTCCGACCCCGGACTTCTTGTACCCGCCGAACGGCGCCAGCGGGTTGAAGCGGCCGCCGTTGATGTCGACCTGGCCGGTGTCCATGCGCCGGGCGAAGGCGACGGCCGTGGCCTCGTCGCCCGCCCAGACCGCCCCGGCCAGGCCGTAGACGGTGCCGTTGGCGATGCGCAGCGCGTCCTCCTCGTCCTCGTACGCCAGGATCGACAGGACGGGGCCGAAGATCTCCTCCTGGGCGATCGTCATCTCCGGGGTGACGTCGGCGAAGACGGTGGGGCTGACCCAGTATCCCCGTGCCCGCGGCACGTCGGTGCCGCCGGCGACGAGGCGGGCGCCCTCCTCGACGCCCTTGGCGATGTAGCCGAGCACGCGCTCGTGCTGCCGGGCGTTGACGACGGGGCCGATGCGCTCGCCGGGCACGTACTTGGCGGCGGCCGTCGTGGCGAGGGCCACGGCCTCCTCGTACACGTCGCGGTGGACGAGCATGCGGGTCCAGGCGCTGCACGTCTGGCCGGTGTTGGACATGACGTTGGCGACGCCGACGCCCACGGCCTTGGCCAGGTCCGCGCCGGGGAGGATGACGTTGGCGGACTTGCCGCCGAGTTCCAGGGCGACGCGCTTGACGGCGGCGCCCGCGGTCGCGGCGATCTGCCGGCCGACGGCGGTGGACCCGGTGAAGGAGACCAGGTCGACGTCCTCATGGGCGGCCAAGGCCTGTCCGGCGACCGGGCCGAGGCCGGTGACGAGGTTGAACACGCCCGCGGGCAGGCCCGCCTCGTGGACGGCCTCGGCGAAGAGCTGGGCGACCAGCGGGGTGTCCTCGGCGGGCTTGAGGACGACCGTGCAGCCGGCGGCGAGCGCGGGGGCGACCTTGGCGACGATCTGGTGGAGCGGGTAGTTCCAGGGGGTGATCGCGCCGACCACGCCGACGGGCTCGTGGAGGACGGTGGAGTTGCCGATCCGCTCCTCGAAGGGGTGGGTGGCGGCGAGTTCGGCGTACGAGCCCGCGACCGCGACCGGGAGCCCCGCGTGGACGGCCCGGCTGAAGGCCAGCGGCGCGCCCAGTTCGGCGGAGACGGTCTCGGCGATCTCCTCGCCGCGGGCGGCGAGGACGTCGCGCAGCGCGGCGATGCGGGCGGCGCGCTCGGCGGGCGGGGTGGCCGCCCAGCCGCGCAAGGCCGCGCGGGCGGCGCGGACCGCGGCGTCCACGTCCTCGGCGGTGCCGGCGGGCACGGTGGCGAACACCTGCTCGTCCGCGGGGTTGACGACCTCGATCGTCCCCGGGCCGGCGGCGGGCCGCCAGTCACCGTCGATGTACATCCCGTCGTGCGGCTTCATCCCTTGTCCTCCCGGGCGGGCCTGCCGTGGCACGCCCAAACTAGCGCCGATAGTTTTCGGTTTCCAGGCCGGTGCCCCGTGCGGTGGGTCACGCCGGGGCGACCTGGACGGGGAATCCGTTGAGGACGGCCGTGCCCGACAGCGGGTCGAGCAGGGTGCCGTCGAGCAACTGGTTGAGGTTGGCCCCCGGTTCGCGGGTCGCGACCGTCAGCCGGGTGCCGGCGCGGTCGTGGCCCCATCCGTGCGGCAGGCTCACCACGCCCGGCCGCACCGCGTCCGTGACCTCGACCGGGGCCTCGATCTCGCCGCCGTCGCCCTTGATGCGGGCGCGCGCCGCGTCGGTGAGGCCGAGCCGGGTGGCGTCCTCGGGGTGCACCTGGAGGGTGCAGCGGTTGCTCCCGCCGGTGAGCGCGGGCACGTTGTGCATCCAGCTGTTGTTGGAGCGCAGATGGCGGCGGCCGATGAGGACCAGCCCGTCCGCGGACCGGCCGGTGACCGCTGCCAGCAGCCGTGGCACGTCGGCGGTGAGCGGCGCGGGCGCGAGTTCGATCGTGCCGGAGACGGTGCGCAGCACCTCGGGGACGCGCGGGCGCAGCGGGCCGAGGTCGATGCCGTGGGGGTGGTCGAGGAGGCGGCGCAGGCTGAGGCCGCCGGGGGCGGCGCCGAAGCCGTCGCCGTACGGGCCGAGCCGCAGCATCATGTCGAACCGCCGCTCGTAGCCGGTGGCCCCGGTGAGCGTCGCCGCCAATTCCGCGGGGTCGCGGCCGTGGACGGCGGAGTGCGGGTCGGCGGTCTCCTTGGCCAGGCGGTGGGCGACGGCCTGTTCGTCGACGACCGCGGGGTCGGCGTCCGCGCCGAGACCGCCGAGGACGAGGGCGAGCCGGGCGAGGATCTCGGGTTCGCCGGGCCTGCCGTCCTCCAGCGGGATCGCGGGCGGGCTGTAGCGGGCGTTGTTGCGCACGGAGAAGTTGCCGAACGCGAGGTCGTAGTGCGCGCTGCGGGAGGGCGGGGGCGGCGGCAGGACGACGTGCGCGTGGCGGGTGGTCTCGTTGAGGTACGGGTCGACGCTGACCATGAAGTCCAGGCCCGCCAGGGCCCGGTCGAGGCGGGCGCCGTCGGGGGCGGACAGCACGGGGTTGCCCGCGATGGTGACCAGGGCGCGGATCCGGCCTTCGCCGGGGGTGTCGATCTCCTCGGCGAGGGCGGCGGCGGGCAGTTCGGAGGCGACCTCGGGGTGGCCGGAGACCCGGCTGCGCCAGCGGCCGGTGGTGAAGCCGCGGCCGGGGCCGGCCGGTCGCGGGGCGCGGGCGGTGGCCGGCAGCGGGAACATCGCGCCGCCGGGCCGGTCGAGGTTGCCGGTGAGGATGTTGAGGACGTCGATCAGCCAGCTGGCGAGGGTGCCGAAGCGTACGGCGGTGCTGCCCAGGCGCCCGTAGACGGCGGCACTGGGGGCGGCGGCCAGGTCGCGGGCGAGGGTGCGGATCCGCTCGGCGGGGACGTCGCAGTACGGGGCGACGGTCTCGGGGCCGAAGTCGCGGGCCAGGTCGCGGACCTCGTCGACGCCGGTGACGTGCCCGTCGAGGTGGCCGAGGCCGGTCAACCCCTCCTCGAACAGCACGTGGACGACGGCGAAGAGCAGCGCGGCGTCGGTGCCGGGGCGCGGGGCGATGTGGAGGTCGGCGAGTTCGGCGGTGCGGGTGCGCTTGGGGTCGATGACGGTCAGCCGGCCGCCGCGGCGGCGCAGCGCCTTGAGCTTGCCGGGGAAGTCGGCGGCGGTGGCGAGGCTGCCGTTGGAGACCAGCGGGTTGCCGCCGATGACGACGAGGTGGTCGGTGCGGTCCAGGTCGGGCACGGGGACGGCGAGCGCGTCCCCGTAGAGGTGGCCGCACGCCGCCTGTTTGGGCATCTGGTCCAGGGTGCTGGCCGAGAACAGCGCGCGGGTGCCGAGGGCGCGGACGACGGCCGGCGGGTAGAGGCCGCCGGCGATGGTGTGGACGTTGGGGTTGCCCAGGTAGACACCGGTCGCGTGGGCACCGTGGGTCTCGCGGATTCGGGCGGCGCCCTCGGCGACGGCGGCGTACGCCTCGGCCCAGGTCGCTTCGGCGAGCACGCCGTCGCGGCGTACGAGCGGGCGGGTGAGCCGGTCGGGGTCGCCGTCGACCTCGCCGAAGGAGGCGCCCTTGGGGCAGACGAAGCCCGCGCTGAAGACGTCGTCACGGTCGCCGCGGGCGCCGGTGACCCGGTCTCCGTCGATGGTCAGGGTCAGTCCGCAGGTTGCCTCGCACAGCGGACAGATACGCAGGGCGGTACGACTGCTGGCCATCGGGCCTCCCGGGGCAGGGCGCTTCCTCGTGTGCGGTCACCATACCGACCGGTATGCATGTCGGGATAGCGTTCGCGGGGACGACCCCCGTGGGAGGGCCGCCGCGGGAACGCGACACGGCCTACGGCTCCAGGACCCCGGCCAGGTAGGCGCGGAGCAGTTCCTTCGTCTCTGCGATGAGCGCGGCCTCGCCCTGCGGGTCGGCGCGGAAGGCCATCTTGAGCAGCGCGTCCGCGGCCTCCACGCCCACCACGAAGGCGGTGCGCAACCGCCGGTCGTCGGTCACGGCCACGCCCGCCGCGCCGAGCGGGGCGATGAGCAGCGACCTCAGCCGGTCGGCCACGAGGTGGTTGGCCAGGTCGTTCACGGCGGGGCCGGGTGCCGGGCCGGCGAAGCTGACGAGGGCGAAGCCCGGCACGGTGCGGCGCATCGCGACGTACTGGTCGACGACGACGTCGATCAGCAGGCGCCAGTCGGCCGCGCCGCCGTCGGCAGCGCCGAGGGCGTCGAGGCGGTCCGTGACCCCGGCGAGGTACTTGTCGAGGTTGCGGCGGGCGAGGGCGTCGGCCATCGCGCGTTTGTTGGAGAAGAAGCGGTAGACCGAGCCGATCGGCACACCCGCGCGGGCGGCCACGGCCCGCGTGCTCAGCTCGTCGTAACCGCCCTCGTCGAGGATCGCCGCGGCCGCGTCGAGGATCCGGGCGAAGCGTTCGGCGCTGCGCTGCTGGACGGGGACGCGCCGGAGACCGTTGCCGCTGCTGTGCACGGGGTCCATCATGCCGGTTTTCCACAGGGACCGGCCGATCCCTTGCGGGGTTGATTCCTATGGACAACCATAGGAATCGTGACCAGCACAGAGATCGCCAGCACAGAGATCCAGGACGGCAAGGACCTCGCCTACCTCCCCGGATTCGGCAACGAGCACACGAGCGAGGCCGTCCCCGGAGCGGTTCCGGCCGGCCGCAACTCGCCGCAGCGCGCCCCGCTCGGCCTGTACGCGGAGCAGCTCAGCGGCACGGCCTTCACCGAGCCGCGGCATCACAACCGCCGCTCGTGGCTGTACCGCATCCGCCCCTCGGCGGCCCACCCGCCGTTCCGCCGGATCGACAACGGGCGGCTGCGCAGCGCCCCCTTCACGGCCGAGCCCGATCCCAACCGGCTGCGCTGGAGCCCGCTGCCGCTGCCGCAGGAGCCGGCCGACTTCGTGGACGGCCTGGTCACCGTCGGCGGCAACGGTGACGTGCTGCGCCGGGAGGGCATCGGCATCCACTGGTACGCGGCCAACCGCTCCATGGACGGCCGGGTGTTCTCCTCCTCCGACGGCGAGCTGCTGATCGTGCCGGAGCGCGGCCGGCTGCTGCTGCGCACGGAGTTCGGCGTCCTGGCCGCCGCTCCGGGCCACGTCGCGCTGGTCCCGCGCGGGGTGCGCTTCCGCGTCGAGCTGCCGGACGGCGAGGCGCGCGGCTACGTGTGCGAGAACTACGGCCAGCACTTCCGGCTGCCCGACCTCGGCCCGATCGGCGCCAACGGCCTGGCCAACGCGCGGGACTTCATGGCGCCGGTCGCGGCGTACGAGGACCGCGAGGCGCCGGTGGAGGTGGTGAACAAGTTCGGCGGCAACCTGTGGGCCGCCGAGTACGGCCACTCCCCCCTCGACGTCGTCGGCTGGCACGGCAACCTGGTGCCGTACGTGTACGACCTGCGGCGTTTCAACGTGCTGGGCAGCGTGAGCTACGACCACCCGGACCCGTCGATCTACACCGTGCTGACCTCGCCCTCCGACACCCCGGGCCTGGCCAACGCCGACTTCGTGGTCTTCGCCCCGCGCTGGCTGGTCGGCGAGGACACCTTCCGTCCGCCGTACTTCCACCGGAACGTGATGAGCGAGTTCATGGGGCTCGTCGAGGGCGCGTACGACGCCAAGGCGGAGGGCTTCGTGCCCGGCGGGGCCTCGCTGCACAACATGATGTCGGCGCACGGCCCGGACCGGACGACCTTCGACCGGGCGAGCGCCGCCGAACTGGTCCCGCAGAAGGTGGACGACGGCCTCGCCTTCATGTTCGAGACGCGCTGGCCGGTGGTGGCGACACCGGAGGCCATGACGGCCGGGCACCTGCAGCGGGACTACGACGGCGTGTGGCGGGGGCTTGAGCGACACTTCAGGCCATGACGACGAGCCCGAGCAGCACCTTCGCCCCCGACTCGCTGGTCCTGAACCGCAAGCTCCCGCTGTGGTACCAGGTCTCGCAGTCCCTGCGCGCCTCCATACTCGGCCGCCGTCCGGACGCCCCGCTGCGGCTGCCGACGGAGGACGCGCTGGCGGGCCACTACGGCGTCAGCGTGCTCACGATGCGGCAGGCGCTGAAGGAGCTGGAGGAGGAGGGGCTGATCAGCCGCCACCGGCGGCGCGGCACGTTCATCGAGCCCGCCGCGCTGCGCGGGGCGCCGGTGCGGCTGCTGGGCTCGGTCGACGCGATCGTGGCCCAGCAGTCCGGGGAGCGCACCAGCGTGCTCAGCCACGGCCCGTCGCCCGTGCCGCCGGAGTACGCCGAGTACTTCCCCGGGCTGGCGGACACCGTCGCCTACCGCCGGCTGCGCTGCGACGAGTCGGGTGAGCCGACCAACTGGGCGGAGAACTTCGTCCTGCCGGAACTGGCGGCCCGGATAGACCTGGCGGACCTGGCGCGCTGGCCGATGACGAAGGTGCTCCGGGACGCCCTCGGGGTCCGGATCAGCCGCATCACCGACACCGTCGAGGCGCGGCTGGCCGACCCGGACACCGCCCGGCTGCTGCAGGTGCCCCTGCTCAGCCCGATCCTGCACTACACGGGGGTGACCTACGACGACACCGGCCGCACGGTCGACGTGGTCCGCATCCACTACCGGGGCGACCGCTTCTCCTTCACGGTGACCATGGAGGCACCCTGAGGGGCCTCAGTAGCATGCTCACGGTGAGCGATGAATCGCCGACGCTGGCCGACCTGATGCCGTGGTCCGTACCGCCCCTGCGCCTGGGGCGGAGCTGGGTCATGGCCCCCGAGGCGGCGACCCTCACCGCGCGCTGGGACCGGCTGCTGGAGGCCGGAGCCGCCGAGCGCGAGCGGCTGTTCCACCCGACCCGGGCACGCACCCCGCACACCGCCGTCGCCCAGCTGCCCGGCCACCCGGCGCCCACCACCCGCCTGGAGCGGGCGGAGGGCCCCTGCGCGGAGCCGGTGCGGGTGCTGCACGGGCCCTACGACCAGCAGTGGCTCATCCCCGACCAGCGGCTGATCGACGCCGCCCGCCCCGAGCTGTGGCGGGTCGCCGACGAGGACCACCAGCTGTACGCGGTGGAGCTGGCGCGGCTGCCCCAGGTCCCCGGGCCGCCGCTGGGCTTCTCCGCGCTGCTCCCGGACGGCCACTCCCCCGCCGGCCGGCCGGGCCGCGTACGGCCGTTGTTCCGCCGCCCCGGCGGCGAGGACCCCAATCTGGCGCCGGGCCTGCTGGACCGCCTCTCCGAACGGCTGGGCACCCCGGTCGCCGCGCAGGACGTGCTCGCCTGGATCGCGGCGCTCGCCACGGGCTCGCCCGTCGAGGTCCCGCTCACCGCGGATCCGGCGCTCTGGGCGGAGGGGGTCGCGCTGGGCCGCCGTCTGCTGTGGCTGCACACCCGGGGCGCCCGCTGCTCCGATCCGGCACGGGAGCGCCCCGCCGGGCATCCCCGGCTGCCGGGCGGCCGGCGCCCCTACGTACGGGCGGCGCTGCCCGACGTGCCGCGGGAGGCGCCGTCGTACGACCCGCGGGAAGAGGCGCTGGTGCTGGGGAGCGGGCGGGTGTCGCCGGTGCCGGAGGCGGTGTGGGAGTTCCACGCCGGGGGGACGCGGGTGCTGGAGACCTGGTTCGAGCGGCGGATCCCCGACGGGCCGGCCGAGGGCCTCGACGCGGTCCGGCCCGCCACCTGGCCGCGGGCGAGGACGACCGAGCTGCTGGAGCTGATCAGTGTGCTGGCGCTGCTGGCCGAGGCGCGGCCGTCACGCCGTGCGCTCGCCGCCCGGGTGGCGGCCGGCCCGCGGATCGGCGCCGCCGAGCTGCGCGCGGCGCGCGTCCTTCCGGTGCCGGAATCCGCGCGCCGCCCGGCCTCCGTGCTGGATCACCACGAAGAGGGACCGGACGGGCAATTCGCCCTGCTGTGACCACAAGTCGACATGACAACAGGCCCGGACGGAGTACACCGACGCGCCGCTTGACGCAGCGCGGTGCCGGGACGGTGTACTGCGCCCGAGCCTGTCCGCTGAAGGAACGCCGAGAACGCCTCCGGTCAGCCGCGGCTGCCGAAGAGGGAACGACGCAGTCGCCGCAGTGGCGCGAACAGCGATACACGCGCCCCGCGGTTGGCGTTCGCGCGCACGTGGTCGCGCGAGGTCAGCTCGCGCATCAACAGCGTGGCCTCCTCCGCCTCCTGCTGCGGCGCGGCAGGGCCGGCCAGCACCGAGAGATGACGGTCGAGGCGCGCACTGGACGCGCTGCTCCCACACGTGATGGCAGGCACTCGCGCCCTGCTCCGCATTGCTATCTGATCCATGACACTCCCCACCCGTTCGAGGGCACCCGGCACCGGGCAGGGTAACCCTATCGTCCTGCGGCGTCACCTATGCATCCGCGTTCCCGGATTCACCTTCCCGTCAAGGGGGTTGACGTCACGAGCCGATACCCAGTGCGAGCAACGGCAGTTGGACGACGGCGTCCGAGGTCGGAACCGCGGATCCGCCAGTCGGCTCAACCGTCACGGTGAAGGCGTACGACCACTCGTCGAGTCCGTCGGTGACGAACGGACCGGGCGTGCCGCCCGCCGCCGGATCGGCGCCCAGCACCGCGAGGGAGCGGAAGGACGTCGGGCGTTCGCTCACCAGCCACAACTGGTAGACCTCGCGCCCCTCCAGCGGCGGCAGCCCGTGGACGGTCACCACGGCGCGGCGCAGGTCCCGTGACACGACGGCGGACACCCCCCGCCCGTGGTCGTCGCTGGAGTAGACGGGGCGGGCGTCGGCGGCCGTCAGGACCTCGTTCACCGCGCGTGTGTCACCCCGTACGCGGTCCAGTTGCGCGGCGGTCCACAGCAGCAGGCCGCCCAGCACCGCACAGACGAGGAGGGCCGCCCCGGCGCCCGCCACGGCCAGACGGGGCGTGGGCGGCCGGCGCCACGCCTCCCACCATCGTCCCGGCGGCGCTTCCTCCGGGGCGTCCGCGCCGTCCGGCCCGGCGCTGATCGGCGGCGGGACCTCCGCGGACGGCGCCGTCTGCGGCGCCGTCAGGCGCGCCAAGGGCGGCAGCGGCGCCGACACGGCGGAGCCCCCGGCGCCGAGCCGGACGGTGTCCCCGGCGAGCCGCCGCACCCGGTCCGCGCACGCGTCGCAGCGCATCAGGTGCCGTTCGAAACGGCGCAGTTCCCGCGGCGCGAGGGTGTCGAGCGCGTACGCCGCGGCCAGTTCGTGCACGGAACCTCTCATGGGTCGCCCCGCTTCCCTCCGCGGTGCGCGCACCGACCGGCCGGGCCTTTATCACGTTACAACCCTGTGACACAAATTCACCCCGGTCCGCCAATCCGCCGTCCGAACGGCCCCGAACAACCCACGCAGGACCTCTTCCAAGGGGGAGGGGCCAGACTCGCGAAGGACCGACGCGATGACCGCACACAGCAGGAGCAGGCTCAGGGCCCGGTTCGGGCGATCGCGCACGATCGCCCTGCTCGCCGCGGGCGCCGTGGCCGCGGGGGGACTCGCCACCGTGGGCGTCACCGGACTGGAGCCGGGGACGGCGCAGGCGTCCAGCCACCGGGAGGCACCGCTGATCTCGGGGCAGCCGCAGTACGACACCACGGACGTCTACGCGTTCGTCAGCCCCGACCGCCCGGACACCACCACCCTGGTGGCCAACTGGATCCCGTTCCAGGACCCGGCCGGCGGCCCGAACTTCTACAAGTTCGCCGACGACGCCCAGTACGACATCCACATCGACAACGACGGCGACGCCCAGGGCGACTACCTCTACCGGTGGACGTTCCAGGACCACGTCCGCAACAAGAAGACGTTCCTCTACAACACCGGCCCGGTCACCAGCCTCGACGACCCGGACCTGAACTTCCGCCAGACCTACGACATCGACCTGTTCCGGCTGCACGACCAGCAGGTCACCGGCCGCTACAAGGTCGCGAACGACGTGCCGGTCGCGCCGTCGAACGTCGGCAAGGCCTCCATGCCCGACTACGACGTGCTGCGCCGGCAGGCCGTCAAGGACCTCGGCCGCGGCACCAAGGCCTTCGCCGGCCAGGCCGACGACCCGTTCTTCCTGGACCTGCGGGTCTTCGACCTGCTCTACGGCGGCAACCTCTCCGAGGTCGGCGACGACACCCTCAAGGGCTACAACGTCAACACCATAGCCCTGCAGGTCCCGACGGCCGCGATCCGCAAGTCGGCGAAGCAGCCCGTCGTCGGCATCTGGTCCACCACGCAGCGGCGGACCTCGAACGGCGACTGGGCGCAGGTGTCCCGGCTCGGCATGCCGCTGGTCAACGAGGTGGTCAACCCGCTCAAGGACAAGGACCGGTTCAACGCCTCCTCGCCCTGGAACGACGCCCAGTTCCTGAAGAACGTGACGCACCCCGAACTGCCGAAGCTCATCGAGGGCATCTACAAGATCAAGGCCCCGGCCACCCCGCGCGACGACCTCGTCCAGGTGTTCCTGACGGGCGTGCCCGGGCTCAACCAGCCGCCGCACGTCCGCCCGTCGGAGATGCTGCGGCTCAACACGGCCGTCCCGCCGACCGCCGCGCCCAAGCGGCTCGGCGTCCTGGACGGCGACAACGCGGGCTTCCCGAACGGCCGCAGGCTCGGTGACGACGTCGTCGACATCGCACTGCAGGTGGTGGAGGGCGAACTGGTCGGGTCGAAGAACGACCTGGGCGACGCCGTCAACGCCAACGACCAGGCCTTCGGCGCCGGCTTCCCGTACGTGGCCCTGCCCGCCTCGGGCTCGGACGGCCCGCTGGCCAAGCCGGCCACCAACTCGGCGCAGTCCAACGGGGTCACACAACTCAACGGGAGCGGCCTGCTCTCCGGCGGCGGTGACGACGACAACACCGTGCTGATCGCCTCCGCGGCCTCCGGCGGCGCGGGCGTGCTGCTGGTCGGGGCGGCGCTGCTGTGGTGGCGGACGCGCCGCCGCCCCGCCGGCCGCGGGGCGCACGGCCGGGCCTGAGGCCCGGTCCGCCGCCGGTCCGAAAGCACACCGCACGGCACCCGGCCGGGGCGCACCGCAAGCGCCCCGGCCGGGCTCCACCCCATCCTCCCGAAAGGCAGCAGCCATGGACGTACCGGCCCCGGGCCGACTGCGCGCCGCCGCCCTGTACGCGGCGCTGGTGCTGGGCCTCGCGCTGGCGCTCACCGCCGGCGCGCTGGTCCTCGGCGGGCCCTCCGCCCCGCGGGACGGCGCGCGGGCCGCGGCGC